>NZ_JAGGQC010000011.1:0-131346 GCF_018613455.1 Bacillus sp. ISL-78 | reverse complement strand
TGCAATGATTGGTGCCTGGAAATTGAATGAATTCCATAGATGAATAGCGGATTGTTGTATAGGAAGAATTATTCCGTGGTAAGTCGAATCATGTTGGGTTTAGGTGAATTATTTCCCGGGAAAGTCGAATTATTCCCAAGGGAGGGCGGATTACAGCCCTTAGAATTTCTTTATTGTCTGTCTGAAAGGATAATGAACTGAATAATGAGCTTTTATATCTTTATGAAGGTTAGGTTGATTCTCTGATTTTAAGTTCTGTAGGCAATTTAATAATGTCGCGCTTTAATTTCAAATCTTCATTTAGATATTTTATCAATTCTATTACAGTGCGTTGTCCTAGTTCCATAATCGGTATATCGATTGTGGTTATGGTAGGGGTTGTGACTTGGCAAATAGATTGATTATCATAACCAACTATGGCTAGGCATTCCGGTATTTTGTAGCCCAACGCAGTTGCCTTTTTAATAATTCCTGCTGCTACCTGGTCATTTCCAGTAAATAAGGCAGTAGGTTTTTCTTTTAATTTTACTATTTCATCACAAATACGGAATCCATCTTCAATATTAAATCCATGTCCAAATATCCAGTCATCATTATGTAGTAAATCATTATCCGCTAACGCTTTTAAAAATCCCTCTTTTCTTTGGCCCTGAGCCTGACTATAAGAAGTATCGTAGCAAAAACCTATTTTCCTATGGCCTTTTTCTATTAAATGATTAACAGCTTTGTATGTCGCTTCGAATTCGTCATATCCGATAATCGGTATAGATGCGGAATGATGGTATTCATTACACAGTAAAATTGGGCCGTATTTCAAATAAGGTTTGATTGCATTCCATTCATTTTCCAACGCTCCTAAAATAACACCATCTACTTCTCTGTTCTTTAATTTCCCCATAATATCCAATTCATTTTTCGAATCATAAAAGGTTTGAAAAATAAGAACTTTATAATCATTTTCCAATGCTGCAAGAGATACTCCTTTAACCAATTGGGCAAAGAATGGATGATCGAAACTTGGGACTGATATTGCAATGGTTTGGGTTTTATTTGCCCTAAAATTCCTGGCGAGTGAACTTGGTGCATAATCAAGCTCTTCCATGACCTTTATGATTTGTTCCCTTTTTTCTTTCGATACATATGGATGATTATTTAAGACTCTGGATACCGTTGTTTTAGAGACATTACATATCTTGGCTATCTCGCTAATTCTCGTCATTTAATCCCATCCTTGTAATAAGTGGTTGACATGTTATCGATTTCAGAAGTTATGATTAAACCGTTCCTAATATATTAACAAATTTTTTCTGGGTTGTATTTTTAAAAAGTTATATTTTTGGCGAATGGAGGGATTGTTATGTTTTTGAATAAAAAGGGCGGTTTTCAGTTATTGCCAAAGGTTGAAGACCCAAAATACATTGTATTCTGTGATTTCGATGAGACCTATTATCCTCATTCCATGAGCGATGAGAGACAGGAAGATGTATATGAACTTGAAAATTACTTAGAGGCAAAAAGCATGGATGAAGAACTTGTCTTTGGCTGGGTCACCGGGAGTAGTATCGAATCAATATTACATAAAATGGAACAAGGGGGATTCAGGTTTTTCCCGCATTTTATTGCCAGTGACTTAGGAACCGAAATCACCTATTTCTCGGAGAATAACTTTTTGGAAAGTGATCCAGATTGGCATTCGCGGATTAATATCGAAGAATTTAATAAGGGGAAAGTCGATGAAATTTATCATGTTCTACTTAACGGCAATATACCATTGATTCCTCAGACTCAAATGGGAAGTTCACGCTACAAAAGAAATTATTATTATCAAATACAACAGAAATCCGTCGACAAGAAGAATTTAGCTACCATCCAGAGGGTGGCCAAAGAGTACGGGATAGGGGTAAATATCAATCGTTGCAATCCCCTTGCCGGCGATCCTGAAGATAGTTATGATATAGACTTCATTCCATTAGGCACTGGAAAAAATGAGATTGTCCGTTTTATGCTAGACAAATTCGGGCTGAGTCGGGAGCATGCCTTTGCTTTCGGGGATAGCGGCAATGATCTGCTCATGTTAAAAAGTGTTAAACATGGCTACCTTGTAGGGAATGCAACTCAAGAAGCAAAGGAAGCTCATACTAAAATAGCGACAGATGCGTACTCCAAAGGAATATTAAGAACTTTGCAATCCATCATTACTATTTGAGTGGAAGTATAAGCAATTGATGCGCTCTTGCACAGCTTTACTTTCTGCTAAAGGTATGGATTTTCCATCAAGCAAATAATTCATTCCATGTTACTTTGCCTGCAAGCTTATCAGCGGAAATCTTGTTTGCTTTCTGGTATTTGAATAATGCCGCCTCGGTTTTTTCCCCGAATTCTCCGTCAAGAGTACCGGGGGTAAACCCTTCCATATATAACGCTGCTTGCAGGATCCATGTGATTTTGCAGCTAGCTCCTTTTTTTATTGTGACGGTAGCATTCTTCGTTTCAGGTCCCCATTTCCCATCGACAACAAGCTTTTTATTGAATTGCTTATTCAATTCCGTTTGTAAACCTATTATAAGGGCCATTCGAGTTTTGGGACCATAAAACCCATCACACTCAATATTCGCCTCATATCGGCCATTTAACGTTTTTTGAATCGAAATGATATGATTATCTCCTTTGCCGGTTTTCCGCATTTCCCTTTTTTCTAATTTGAAGGTAAGGCGGGGTTCTTTTCCTGCTTGTAACTGTGTATAAGATAACCCGCCTGTCATCTCCAAGTGGGGGTAATCCTTGAATGAACTCCAATCCCCGCCCCATTTAAATCCTAAACCCTTACCTATGGCAGCCACTCGCTGCCATTTTGAATTAACTGTCCATATCGCTCTACTGCCATCATCACTTACAATGCAGAAGTCAATAGCCAGTCCATAATTATGATAGGATTGCCCAGGCAAAGCGTTCGTCACAATCGGTTTAGCTAGATTACTATAGTTTTTTCCTTTGTAGCTGTAAACTCGTCCTTGACCAAAAAGGCTGGCTTGTTCTTCCAAAGAACGGTAACCTGCACTTATCTGTACAGTGATTCCTTCATTATAAGCACGCTCCACCATTTCCAATGCTGCTGCCTTCACAACAGGATTCATCCCTTTGCCCATCTTTTTCACTGACCGCTCCAATAATGTCCGTAATGCTACTTTCACTGTCATCCCTCCTTTTAAGTTCCCATCAAAGTTTATATAAGCCTTTTTAACGGAAAAGTAGCAGGGTTGGTAAAGTATGTTCTCATTTATTAAAGAATAGAAGTGATATGTTATTTATCCGCTCCCTTTACACCGACTGTCTGCCAAGCCCCCTCGACGTAAGCGTCTCCGGGGTCTCGGCTAGCCAGTTGTTCGGCAGGAGTGTCGCATATTTCTTCCATCCTTTAAGGATTAATGTAAAAAACCTCAAGGATCACCTTGTCTTAAACTTGGTTCAGGTGTATCCAGCCTACTGTTTTTCTTAAATCTCATTCCAGTCGATCCAGAAATCCGCTCCCTTTCCGCCGACTGTCTGCCAAGTATTGATAACTGTGGTGAAAAGGCCTTTCGTTCTTCAAATAGATAGGGAATTCCCCCCAAAAAAGACGGCTTCCGTTCGCCCGTTTGCGAATGAAAGCCGTCTAATCATGTATTATTTTATTAATCTCTTAACCTTACGCTTTGATTTCAATAGAGGGGCTTATTGTAAAGTCAGCCTCTGTTTTACTTTTCACTTCATCAAGTGTTATGCCATTTTGCAATTCAATCAATTCCATGCCAGCGTCTGTAAATTGAAAAACGGCCAGTTCGGTTATCAGGCAATGTACGACTTTTTCTCCCGTCAATGGCAATGTACAGCTTTTTTTCACTTTGGATTCCCCATGCTTGTTCACGTGGTCCATGATGACAACAATACGTTTTGCGCCTTGGACGAGGTCCATCGCTCCTCCCATTCCTTTTACCATCTTCCCTGGAATCATCCAGTTTGCCAAATCCCCATTCTCGGAAACTTCCATTCCGCCTAAAATGGCTAGATCGATGTGGCCGCCGCGAATCATTGCGAATGATTCAGCGCTATCAAAAAATGATGCCCCCGCTTTTGCTGTTACCGTTTCCTTCCCTGCATTGATCAAATCCGGATCAACTTCCTCCTTTTGGGGATAAGGCCCGATTCCGAGTAAGCCATTTTCCGATTGAAGCATGACATTAAAGTCATTTGGGATCATGTTGGCAATCAAGGTCGGCATTCCAATCCCTAAATTCACACACATCCCATCTTTGATTTCTTTTACGGCGCGTTCTAAAATTAGCTGTCTAGTCATTCGATACTCCTCCTTTTTTATGCGTTAGCAGTTGTAAGTCTTTCAATTCGTTTTTCATAGTCATTTCCTACAAGCACTTTTTGTACATAAACCCCTGAAGTATGAATTTCATCTGGATCAAGCTCCCCTGTGCCCACAAGCTCCTCCACTTCGACAAGCGTGACTTTCCCTGCGGTGGCAACGACAGGGTTAAAATTCCTTGCCGTTTTCCGATATACAAGATTACCGAAATGATCTGCTTTCCAGGCTTTTACAAAGGCAAAATCTCCGACTATTCCTTTTTCCATAATGTATGTGCGGCCATCAAACTCTTTATGTTCTTTACCTTTTGCGACTTCCGTTCCCACTCCTGTAGCTGTATAAAAGGCAGGAATTCCCGCTCCGCCCGCTCTTAAGCGCTCGGCCAGCGTTCCTTGGGGAACTAGTTCAACCTCCAGCTCACCACTTAAAAATTGCTGTTCAAATAACTTATTTTCCCCAACATAAGAAGCGATCATTTTTTTGATTTGTTTATTTTCAAGCAATAGACCCAGACCCCAGTCATCGACACCGCAATTGTTGCTGACAATCGTCAAATCCTTTACACCTTTGTTACGCAAAGCAATGATTAGTTTTTCTGGTATTCCGCTTAATCCGAACCCGCCTACGATAATGGTTGCTCCATCCTCGATTTGTTGAATAGCGCTATCAAAAGATGTTAATAATTTACTCATTTTCCATCATCTCCATTCTTAATACTATTCTATTAAATAAACAGTGATGTTGCAAAAGCTATGATGAACACGGTCACTGTTTTTAAAATCGTAATCGCAAAAATATCCTTGTATGATTGACGATGTGTCAGTCCAGTAATGGCAAGCAAGGTAATGACGGCACCATTATGCGGCAGCGTATCCATTCCGCCAGATGCCATGGATGCTATTCGATGAAGCATTTCCGGGGTGATCCCGACACTTTGGGCCACCTGCAAATAGTGACTTCCCATTACTTCTAGCGCAATCGAAAGTCCACCTGATGCGGATCCGGTAATCCCTGCCAGCACATTGACGGCAATAGCTTCGGATACGAGCGGATTACCGCTTGCATTGAACACCCAGTTTTGAATGACCGAGAATCCAGGAAGCGTTTTCACCACATTCCCAAAACCAACTTCAGATGCAGTATTGAATATGGCAAGCAATGATCCCATTGCCGCTGCTGTTAATCCACTTGCCAATTTGACCTTGATGCGTCCAACATTCAGAAGCATCGCTGCAATGATTCCGATTGACAATGCAACAATCAAAGACCAGGATGAAGTGACTGTGCTTACATCGGCAATGTTGAAAGTTTCCTTCAACATCGAAGCATCATACCAGTGCTTAACCGAAATGGCACTGCGGCTGAAAGCAAAATTAAACGCTACGACAAGGATGAGCGGTACGATGGACAGCCAAAAGTTGGGCAGGTTTTGCTGTTCTGCACTTTCCGGTTCATTGATATGTCCTTCCCCGTATCCTTCACCATTTGCCACCGCTTGTTTACGGCGACGCTCTAACCAGATCATTCCTCCAGTGAATACCATGATCGCGCCGATAATTCCCATGATTGGAGCTGCATAAGTATCTGTTCCGAAATAATTCGTTGGAATGATATTTTGAATCTGAGGTGTTCCAGGAAGGGCATCCATCGTATATGTGAAGGCGCCCAATGCTATCGTTCCCGGCAATAATCTTTTTGGAATGTCTGCTTCTTTAAAAATTGCCGTTGCGAATGGATAAACGGCGAATGCCACTACAAACAATGAAACCCCGCCGTATGTCAGCGCCGAGCACGCCAGCACTACAGCAAGAATAGCCTGCTTCGAGCCTAGTGATTTTACGATGGTCTTTGCAATGGATGCAGCTGCACCGCTCATCTCCATGACTTTTCCAAATACGGCCCCTAATAAAAATATCGGAAAAAACGCTTTTATATAGTTAGCGGCAAACGTCATATATGTCTCTGTATAACTCGGCAGCAAATGTCCACCGGATAAAATGACCGCCAATAAAGTAACAATCGGCGCTATGATAATGACCGGATAGCCCCGGTAGGCTAAAAAGATTAAAAGTCCCAGTGCCACCACAATGGCTAAAATTTGAATCACCAATTCAATTCCCCCTTTTCTCCCTTTGCCCCAAAATAATTCGGAAGCCGTTAAATAGAACTAGTAATCTCCTAAATTCCATATTTTTAATTTTTCAGCTTTTACCATTCAAGCCTGCCTTCCCCAAGTCAAGCTGAATGATCCCCCTAAATATTGAGAACGCTTTCAATAATCCCTTTTCATTTTACGTGGAAACACAATATAAAATGACAATTGGGCCATTCACTAAGTAATAATGCAATTATTGTGCCAACTTAAATACAAGGAAAAATCTCATCTTTTAAAGCTTTTTCAAACATTTCCTTCCCTAAAATCCCTTAAAACTGTCAAGATTTCAGTACACACAAAGATATACTCAAAAAAAGTGTAAGCCTTTTCTTACAACATTTACATTCGCTCTCGTTTTATGTACGGATTTCCTAACACATTCGAATATTTGCTAGTAAAAGCTTGGGTAGGGGGCTAGGGGAATTCGCTTGCATTCGGCGGAAAGGGAGCGGATTTTTGAAAGCACCTTGCACGTTTTTAAAATAAAAAAACAGCAGGAAAACTCGATTTTCTTCGAATTCGCCTGCAGTCTGAACCCTTTGGTAAAGGGTCCTTTCTTCAATCATAAACCATATTTATTCATTTTTTCATACAGTGTTGTTCGACTCACTCCGAGTCTCTTTGCCGTTTCTGATTTATTGCCAGAAGTCATTTCCAAACAGGATACGATTACAGCCCGTTCGGTTTCATCCATTACTTCAGCCAATGTACGGATCGAGACTGCTTCTTTATGACCCGTTATTTCTTTAGGGAGATGCTTGGAACGTATAACTTCCCCTTCTTCAACTATATTCATTGCCCGTTCAATGATATTCTCCAACTCGCGAATATTCCCCGGCCATTTATAAAGACGAAGCAGGCGCAATGCTTGATCGCTCATCCCTTTTACCCGTTTCTTCATGAGATTCTGGTACTTTTCAACAAGATGATTTACCAATAATTCAATGTCCTCCGGTCGCTCCCTTAAGGAAGGAACATGGATTTGCAGGACCTTCAATCGGTAATACATATCAAGCCGGAACTCCCCTTTCGAGACCATTTCCTCCAGATTACGGTTCGTTGCAGCGATTACCCGAACATCAATCGGAATACTTCCCGTCGAACCGACCCTCTCAATCTCTTTTTCTTGTAAAACACGGAGCAGCTTCACCTGCATATGCAGTGGCAGCTCACCGATTTCATCCAGAAAAATCGTTCCTCCTTCAGCCGCTTCGAACTTACCTGCTTTTCCGCCTTTTTTTGCACCAGTGAAGGAACCCTCTTCATAGCCAAATAACTCTGACTCCAGCAGTTCCGCCGGGATGGCGGCACAGTTCACTTTGACAAACACACCCATGGCCCGTCTGCTGTCATTATGAATGGAATGGGCAAACAGCTCCTTACCCGTTCCGCTTTCACCCAAAATCAATACATTCGAGTCGCTTTTAGCGGCAATTTTGGCTTGACCTTTCACTTCCATGAAAGCGGGACTTCTGCCCATCAAATGATCAAACGTATATGAGGCCTTATTTCTCTCGCGAAAATCGCCTTTGTACTTTTTCAGCTCTACTTCAAGTGAATTTATCCGCTTGGAAAGAGCGGTAAATTGCCCGACATTCTTAAAAAGGATCTTCCCGACCGCCCCTATTAACTTGCCTTGTTTCCTTATCGGGGAACGGGTCGCAATTATATAATTATCTTTAATTTTTTGTAATTCAGCGACCTCTTGCTTGCCAGTTTTGGCGACCACATGCATACGGGTGTTTTCAATGACCTCCGTTACATGTTTCCCTATGGAGCTTTCCTGATCGACTCCAAGAAAATCCGCATAAGCGTGGCTAAGCATTTGGATATGCCCTTCCGTATCGACCATCACCAAGCCGTCATAGGCAAACTCGATAATATCCTTAAACAGAATTTCTTCATGATTATCGTTATTAAGAAAATCACTTTTATTATTTGTAAATAATAGGAGGTAAATCTGATAATGCTCTTTACCCATTTGAATGATGGCTTTTCTGACAATCCCATTATTATCATTCAAACGGATCGGAGTATTTACAGCTGGTATAAGGTTTTTTTCTAAAATCAAATGTATTTGCCGATCAAATTGATTCTCAGCAAAAGCCTCGGATAATACGCGATTGCATAGAACGATTTCTTTTTCGTTTTTCGTCACCAAAACACCAAAAGGCAATTCTTCCAATATCGCTTTCACTAATTCCAATTGAATAGTTTCATTATCGCTGGCCATTCCTCTTCTCCTTAACCCGACTGAAGTTTCCTCCATTATATCATAGGAAAATGAGGCCAAAGATCATTACCGTTCGACAATCAGCGCAGTTCCCTGTCCGCCGCCGATACATAAGGTGGCAAGGCCGGTTTTTGCATCCCGGCGCTTCATTTCATACAATAAAGTCACTAAGATGCGGGCACCGGAAGCGCCTACCGGATGACCCAGGGCAATCGCCCCGCCATTCACATTCACTTTCTCCGGCTTCATTTCAAGGTCCTTAAGCACGGCGAGTGACTGTGCCGCAAAGGCTTCATTCACTTCCATCAATTCAATATCATCTATTGTCAATCCCGCTTTTTCCAAAGCTTTCCTTGTCGCAGGAACTGGACCATATCCCATGATTTTCGGATCAAGCGCGGCGTTTGCATATGACTTGATTGTCGCTAATGCTTCCAGTCCCAGCTCGTCCGCTTTTTCTTTAGACATCAGGACTAACATCGCACCCCCATCATTTATTCCGGAGGCATTACCTGCCGTAACCGTTCCATTTTCCTTAAATGCAGGACGCAGCTTCGTTAGCTGGTCTATCGTCAGCCCATGACGCGGGTGTTCATCTTGGTCAACCAAGATCGTCTTTCCTCTGCGTTTATATTCAACAGGTGCGATTTCCTCTGCAAATCGTCCTTCAAGCTGCGCCTTTTCAGCCTTCAATTGGCTATCTAAAGCAAATTCATCCTGCTTTTCACGGCTGATTCCCCACTGCTCGGCGATATTCTCCGCTGTCACGCCCATATGATATTGATTAAAAACATCCGTTAAGGCGTCATAAGTCATTGAATCGACCGCTTCAGCATTGCCCATTTTCTGTCCAAAACGATAATTTGGAAGTAAATACGGAGCATTGCTCATGCTTTCAATCCCCCCGGCAAGAATCACATCAGCATCACCTAGGGCAATGAATTGCGCTCCCATTATGACCGTGCGGAGGCCAGATCCGCAAAGTTTATTAATCGCCATGGCCGGCGTTGTTTCCGGAATCCCTGCATGAATCGCAACCTGACGTGCCACATTTTGCCCTAATCCAGCAGATAGAATATTCCCAACCAATACCTCATCGATCATGTCAGCCGAAATATTTGCCCGCTTAATCGCTTCCTTAGCTGCCACAACTCCCAAGTCAACCGCCGAAACATTGGCAAGACTGCCTCCAAACGCACCAACCGGTGTTCTTGCTGCCCCTACAATCACTACTTCTCTCATAATACTTCCTCCTTCTCCATTTTTAATTTTCCCAGTTTAATAAAATTGCGGTCCCTCTCATTGATTTTCTGGGAAACGGTAGATTCTTCATACGTAAAAATGCCTTCTCCCGACTTCGTCCCAAGCTTTCCCTCAGCCACCAAATCACGAATCAAATCAGGGGCTTCCTTACTCTGGTCCAATACCGGTGAAACATTATCGAAAACACGCTGCCATGTATCAAGTCCGCCAAAATCGGCAATCTCGATCGGTCCGGTAAATGCCCAGCGAAAACCGGGCCCAGCCGTTATCGCCGTATCGATATCCTTTGCATCGGCAACGCCCTCTTTTAATAGATAAAAGGCTTCCCGCATCAAGGCAGTCTGGAGACGATTGGCAATGAATCCTGCAATTTCTTTTTTCAAGAGAATCGGAGACTTGCCGATTTTACGCATTAAATCCATGGTTATCTTGACGATTTCCGGCTTCGTTTCGTCATGCTGAACAATTTCAACCAATGGAACCAAATGGCCAGGATTAAAGAAATGCGTGATGACCATTCGCTCCGCAAACGAGGCCTTCTCCATCAATTGGGAAATCGGGAAGGTCGATGTATTTGAAGCAACAATGGCATCCGGTTTGATCATTTCCTCCAGTTGCTGATATAGATTTAATTTCAGCTCGATGACTTCCGGAATCGCCTCAATGATAAAATCAGCATCCCTTACTGCCCCTTCCAAGTCCACGCTGTATGTAATATTCGCTAAAGCACCTTGCTTTTCCCGATCAGTCAAAGCCCCTTCCTCAATGAGCAATGATAGATTCTCAGAAATTCGATTTTGGGCATGGTTTAGCAGCTCTTCCTTTATATCGTTAATGGTGACATGATACCCGCTAACTGCAAAAGACTGACCGATCCCACTACCCATTACACCTGAACCGATAATGGCTATTTTTTTAATCATCCAGCTTCCCCTTTCCGTTTCAATTACCTTTATTTACTCACCTTTTACTCACCTTTTATATATGCAATATCCATGCCAACGATAAGGGGAAATAAAATTCTTTTTTTATGTTGAAAATCATGATAGACTCTTACTCATTAACCTAAACCATATTTTTATACCCTTCCCTTTATATTTCCAAGAGTTTACTCTATGGAATACTTCCCTGTTCACGACATAAAATGGCAGACTTGGACCATTACATTTTTTATTGGAGGAATGTAATATGGTTAAAGATAAAGTGGCGATCATTACCGGATCTGCTAGAGGAATCGGCTTTGAAATCGGAAAGATATTTGCTGAAAATGGAGCAAAGGTCGTTTTGTCCGACCTTGATCAAAACACGGTCGAAAAAGCTGCTCTAGACCTAAGGAACAACGGCTTGGAGGTTATCGGCTTAAAAGCTGACGTAACAAGTGAAGAGGATATTATCCAACTGATCAAACAAGCTAAAGACAAATATGGACGAATCGACATTTTCATCAATAACGCCGGCCTTCAGCATGTTGCACCAATTGAAGAATTTCCAACTGAAAAATTCGAACTGATGATCAAAATCATGCTGACGGCGCCATTCATTTCAATTAAGAACGTTTTGCCAATCATGAAAGAACAAGGCTTCGGCAGAATCATCAACATCTCTTCCATTAACGGCCTGATAGGATTCGCCAACAAAGCCGCATACAATAGTGCCAAACACGGTGTAATCGGCTTGACGAAAGTCGCGGCCCTGGAAAGCGCCTCTTTTGGCATAACCGTCAATGCCCTTTGCCCAGGATACGTAGACACCCCTCTCGTCCGCGGTCAATTGGAGGACCTGGCAAAAACAAGACAAGTACCGTTAGAAAGCGTTTTGGAAGAGGTCATCTATCCACTTGTCCCACAAAACCGCTTACTCGATGTAAGTGAAATTGCCGATTACGCCATTTTCCTTGCAAGCGACAAAGCACGGGGCATCACAGGCCAGGCAGTCGTATTAGATGGCGGATATACTGCTCAATAAAATGCATGTTAAAAACCCCGAATAAATGGCACCAAAAAAGGTGCTCTGCATTCGGGGTTTTCTGCCTGTATGGAAATGTGGGAAAATTTGGTGGCGCAAATAAATCCCCCATGTTAAAGTGATATAGGGATACCTCCCATTTTACAACTATTAAAAGGAGGCCTCGTCATGATTATTAAGTGGGTTAGACTGCGATAATGATAAGCGCAGGCCAATCATCATGCTCCGGAAAGTATATATTGATCTGCGCCATGGTAACGGCTATTGGATGATATTTAATACGGAGGTAAAAAACATGAGTGAACAGATTCTGAAAATCAATAAAGTCGATATATGTACTGAAAGTTTTGGAAACCCTGAGGACCCTGCCGTGCTTTTGATCATGGGAGCGATGTCTTCATTGGATTGGTGGGATGATGATTTCTGTCTCCGCCTTGCCGATTCGGGGAGATTTGTGATTCGCTACGATCATCGGGATCTGGGACGGTCTACCGTTTACGAACCAGGTACCTCCAACTATACAATAACGGATTTGGCTGACGATGCCGCGGGTGTGCTGGACGCTTATTCCATAGAGCGTGCTTCTATCGTTGGGATGTCCCTAGGCGGTATGATCGGCCAGATTCTTGCCTTAAGATATCCGGAACGCGTAAATACGCTTACGCTAATTGCATCAAGCGTGTTCGGGACTGTGATGGAAAAACTGCCTCCAATGGATCAGAGCATATTGGATCATCATGCAAAAAGCGCTTCCATTGATTGGTCAAATCGGGAGACGGTCATCGCTTATCTTGCGGATGGATGGAAAACTTTAGCCGGTTCCAAACCTTATGAGCAGGAAAGAATGTATAAACTGGCAAAAAGAGAGGCAGACCGTGCCAAGCAGCTACCGAGCAGATTCAATCATGCCCTGCTTGCTGGCGGGGACGAATATTTCGATCGAATGGGTGAGATTTCCGTACCTGTCCTCATCATTCACGGCACAGAAGATCCAGCCTTGCCATACGAGCACGGACTTGCTCTTGCGAAAGCCATCCCTCAAGCTGAAATAGTGACACTTGATGGATCAGGGCACGAAATTCATAGTGAAGACTGGGATACTATTATCGGTTCAGTCATAAAGCTTACTTCATAATAAAGGAATAAGCCAATAAATCAGCATAAAGGAAGCCGACCAATAAAGGTCGGCTTTTCTTTGTGCATTTGTTAGCAGAAACCGCCATATCCTTGAACGGGATAACAGCCACCGTTACCTCCATCGCCGCCGCCGAAACAAGCAGCTCCAACGATGATTAAGAGGATAAATAATACGACTATAAAAGCGAAACCGCCACCAAATCCACCAACATCGTTACCGCAACCGCAATTTGAATCATGACCACAATTTGACAATAGAAACATCTCCTTATTTGTTTTAGGAGGAAAAAATTAAATGGGTTAATTCAACTTATGTTCTAAATAGGATAATGACACAAAAATCACCAGAAACTTTTTTAACCACCCTCACGACCTGAAAAAATAACAGTATAACAACACTCATTTTTACTGTTTGAAGATTTCATGCAGTATTTCTGGAAACCATTGAAATTAATGAATGTTCGCGGCATCCAATTCCCACTAACTTCAGCTTATTGTACAATGAAGGTAAAAAGGTCCGAGGTATTTATGATAAAAGGAAATTCTTATATTCTTGTTTTTTCCATGGCTGTTCTGCTTACAATAGTAGTCGTTTCAACTACACCAATACTAATTAAAACGTTATTTGCTTTTATAACGATTGCGTTCGTATTTCCTGTCATTAGGAAGCTTCTGTTTAAAGACAAATTCAGAAAAATTAAAGTGGCCTTCTACTCATCAGTGACCTTTACAATTTTTTTATTTCTAGTTTCGATATTTGAAGAACCACCCTTTAAATTGGATGGAGATTTCCTGCTCATTATGGTTGTGCTTTTTTATAGTTTGATTGGAAATTTCTTTTATGGCTTACCAGTTTCACTAATTGCTGAATTCATCTCAATGAAGTTTTCCAATATACGTTTCTGGTTATCTGGATTCATACATATTGGTTTCGGATTGGCTACATACTTTATCGATCCGGGAGGATTCTTTTTCTTTGCGGTTATATGCTCCATAATCTTTTTTGCACTAGATGAAATCACTAAGTTATATTGACTTCTTATTCACCTAACCAGAAAACAAAAAAATGAAAAGGATAAAAAGAAATTAATCTCTTTTATCCTTTTCAAGCAGCTCAATTACTCTATCAAGTTTTTGTTCTATGTTATTGGGTTTGTTTAACCTTGCAAGAAGAGAACGAACAAAAAAGTAAACCGCAAAAATCATACCAAGCAACAAAATAAACATAATAAGTTGATATACTAAATCACCGATATTGAAATCCAAAGAACCCACTCCTTTCCTTTTTCGGATTAACTATAACTTATATATACTGGTCAGGACATAGAGTGGACAAAAACTATTACTATAGTTTTTTAGATATCACTTTTATTTCTTTATATATTTGTGTAAGTACTATTAGGATATGTTAGGGATACCGACTGCAAGTCCCACCAATGGCGAATAAGGCCCAGCGAAGGTAAAAAGAGCGATACAAGTGTAATAGTTATATATATTGATATAATTAACGCCGCCATAAAGATTTCTCCTTTTTTTGGATAATCATAGCATACGTGCACAGTCAGAAAATACCTCGGCTGTCTTGCTCCCCTGGCACTTAGTATTCAAAAGAAAAAACAATATATAAAAGTAATAATTCCCCCTCTATAAACCGCATGAATTTAAAAATGAAATTTCAGACGCCTTAAAAAGAGCCTAGGACTTCTTTGTTCACTTTTTGTAAAAAGCGAGCAAAGAAGTCCTTATTGGGTTTATCTATATTTTCGCTGGCATCACTTTTCAATGTTTAGCTTTTTGCTTCCCCTTTATATTCGTCCATTTCTTTACTCGCGTTCCATACTTCCTCTAATGCCAAATTATATAAGTGTAAGCCCGAAAAATATTTACGACTTGTCCGCAAATATAAGCAACCTGTCCAAGCAATTACCTTATTTTATTAATACTATATTTTGTAACTACAATGAAAATGCTTTTGGCAGTGCTTTAGTACGGTTCGATACTACACTCCATTTCATTTTCGAAAATAAAAAGAGTTACAAGAAAGGATTGTGATTTTTGTGGGTAATTTCAAAAATACAATGCAAAGCAACTGGGGGTCCGCCTGTTCCGACAGCGACTGGGGTATGGGCAATGATTCAAGATTTGGTCATGATTCAAAATCCAAAAAATCATGTAAGGTTTGTAAGTCCCAAGACGCTTCAGCTTGCAATTGCGATTTTAAAGCTCCAGCTCGCCAACTCGCTGCACCATTAAACAGCGATTGTGTCCTAGTCAATTCCGTTGTAGGCTCAAAAGCGGTACAAAAGGTTGCAGAAGCAACATTTCCCTTTACCGCGTTTGCTCCTGTAATACCACCAGGATCTACTATTAATAATGTAGTTGTTACACCGAACCTAGCTGGTGTTGTCCGTAACACTAGAATCCTTAGAGACAAAGTCGTTAACATCGGGCTTCTTCCTGTAAATATTGTGGTAACATTTACGCCACCAGGCGCAGCCGCTCCTTTAACAGCAATGCTTACAACGAATTTACCATTCCAGGAGCATACAGATTTTCCAGGTGCCTGCCCTCAGGATACAGTAATAGAATCCCCATTTGAAGTAGAAGGTAGCTTTGCTCAACCAGGAGTTCCAGTCATCGGCACTGCGGGAGCCGGAGCCGGACTTGTTACTCTCAATGCCATTTTAGTCAAGGTTATACTACGCACTACAATTACAGTGACTCGACAAGTTATTGTGGATCCACATGGTGGTATTTGCGACGTAAATGAACGTCGTTGTGAAACGCCAACTACTCCAACAACTAGTACTCTTGGTACTCTTCCTTCTGCGTAATGACGGTGTTGAGTTAGTTTTTTAATCTTGACTAGCAAAGCCCTCTCTAAATAGAGGAGGCTTTGCCTTTATTCATATTTTAAAAGATAGAAAGGAGTGAATTTCTATGTCTTATCACGAGGATTGTTGTAAGAAGAAACACTACGATAATGAGCATCACGATCATTGTTGGAAACAGGAAAAACACTACGATAATGAGCATCACGATTATTGTTGGAAGAAAGAATGCTGCGATAACGAACATCACGATCATTGTTGGAAGCAGGAAAAATGCTGCGATAATGAACATCACGATCATTGTTGGAAGCAGGAAAAATGCTGCGATAATGAACATCACGATCATTGTTGGAAACAGAAAAAATGCTGCGATAATGAGCATCACGCTTGCTGTAAGAAGAAAAAACGCTGTGATGATGAGCATCACGATTGCTGTAAGAAGAAAAAACGCTGTGATGATGAGCATCACGATTGCTGTAAGAAGAAAAAACGCTGTGATGATGAGCATTGCGATTGTAAGAAGAAAAAACGCTGCGATAATGAGCATTGCGATTGTAAGAAGAAAAAACGCTGCGATAATGAGCATTGCGATTGTAAGAAGAAAAAACGCTGCGATAATGAGCATTGCGATTGTAAGAAGAAAAAACGCTGCGATAATGAGCATTATGATTGTAAGAAGAAAAAACGCTGTGATAATGAGCATTGCGATTGTAAGAAGAAAAAACGCTGTGATAATGAGCATTACGACTGTAAGAAGAAAAAACGCTGCGATAATGAGCATCATGATTGTAAGAAGAAAAAACGCTGCGATAATGAACATAACGATCATTGTTGTAAGCAGAATAAATGCCATGTTGACTTTGGGTGTCATATGTCATGGAATTGGTAGTTTGTTAAATGAAAAGTACTTTGATACCTTAATTATCAAAGTACTTTTTTTGTTCCCAAAAGATGAGTCATGTCAACCTCACATGTTTTGAGTACTCATTCTGTTGCCCTTTATCACATTTCCGAAACAAATACATACCAATCGTCAGTCTCATTTTGCGCCACCTTGGAAAATATGAATTATGATTCGCTTGCTGCTTCAACTATCCTGCCCGTTCATCTTCAAGAGAATCAACTATATCCTTTATAAGATTTATTTTTGAAAAAAAGTAATAATTTTACACATTAACTCTGGAACATTTGTTCTATTTATGTTATTCTTATAAAAACGAGAGAAAAGATCTAATCGCAGCAAACGATTTGATCCGTAATTATAATTAACGGTCGGTTGTATCCGCGGGCCTAACACGGTTGTACCGCTGAGCCGAGCCATTCGCTAATCTTTAGGGTGCCGGTTATAAAGACAGCTCCGAACTTCAGCTAAGCACCCATTAGTTCTATAAAGCATTTATAACACTTGTCCATCTTCATCATCTGGGAATCATTTCATTATTCATCAACTCCTTCATTCTTAATCAGTGAATTAGTTCCTCCTGGTACTAGGGGAACATAAAAAGGCTGCCGCAGCAACCCATGATAGCAGAGTATAGTCTTAAACAAGGTTATTACCTATTCTCGGCAATCTTTTTCAGTGCCTTTGCACGAGAAACGATAAATGCCTTCATATACTTCTCTAGAAACAACTTATCAGCTAATACTCCGATTGGACCGAACGGTGACTTATATTGAAATGTATCCATCATTATAGTTCCGCCTGGTTCTTCTATAAACTGATGTGTGTGTACGAAGGAATGGAAGGCACCCTTCACCATAATATCCACAAACTTATTTGGTTTTTCCATCAGTGTCACTTTGGCTTTCAGCCTTTGTTTAATACCAAAGTGAATGGCTTCCCAAGTAACAGTATCTCCCTCCTCCAATTGCCCTTCTGTCACACCATCAACAGCCATTTCCTTTGTGTTCGCTGTCGTTTTGGTATGGATATCCACACTCCTCGCTAGGTCAAAACATAATTCAACTGGGGCTTTAATAAATTGTTGATACTCAATAACAGGCATTTTCCAATCTCCTTATATTAGCACTTTCTATCCACCATTATAGCTCGTTAAAGCAAATTATACCTAGCTCCTGTTTGCTCCATAAGAAAAAGCTGCCATAAGACAGCTCTTCCGATAAATTCTTCGCCTGGTAAACTTACTTTTTCATAACGGGGATCCATATTTCACTTCTAAATGTTGGTGAGGTTATGTCTTTATTTTCATTCCAAAGGATTTCCGGCCCTTCTCTTTGCTCATAGTTAGAGGATGGAAACCATTCTGAATAAATGCGTCCCCAAACATTTTGCAGTGTTTCAGGAAAGGGGCCGACTGCTTCGAATACCGCCCATGTAGACGCATCAACATTCAGCTGTGTTAAGTTATCTGGACATTCCCTCGTTGTAGCTGCGCCGATATAATGATCAAGCTCCCCTTTTTCCTCTAACCGGCCTTCGGAAAAGTTCGCGGATGCACTAAGCAGCCCTAATGGCTCGACATTCGATAGGTTTTTAAGTTCATTTATCGTTTTCTCGTCTAAACTTTTCCACATAGATGCAATCTCTGGATTGACCCCGTTAAAAATGATTGGAACCCTTTTTTTAATTCCAATTATGTGAAATGCCTCTTTTTCTTCAATTCGATAGTTCATTTCACTGCCTCCTTTAATGGATAATTGGAAGGACATCGGTGGATAGGCTTTAAGTGAATGGCCATTACTTCTCGCTTCTGATGGCGTGATACCATGCAAATGCTGAAACGCCCTTGCAAACGAGTCTGGTGAACTGTACCCGTACTTTATCGCAATATCAATGACCTTTATGTTGCTATTTTTAAGCTCAAACGCTGCAAGTGTAAGTCGTCTTCGGCGGATATACTCGGATAGTGAAATACCGGCAAGGAAGGAAAACATCCTTTTAAAATGATATTCCGAGCAATAAGCGAGCCTTGCAACTTCTTTAAAGTCAATTTCGTTCGTAAGATTTTCTTCAATGAATTTAATGGCACCATTCATATTTTTGAGCGAATCCATTCAATGACCTCCCTTATATCATCAGAATAGCAGGAGTAGAAATGAAACATCCGACATTCTGTGCACGATTATGCAGGGTCTAATCCCTTTGTGTTAAAAGTACTTATTGTTGAAATGGGGTTTTACCGACTTTTTGCATAAATAGCTCTGGTTTATCAATCTTATTAAAACCAAATTTTTCATATAATGAATGTGCATCATTCGTCGCTAACATAAACCTGCGAACCTCTTTTAGTTCGGAATGGTTGGTGATAACATCCATTAACCATTTTGATAATCCTAATTTACGGTAGTCAGGTAATATAAACACATCGCAAAGATACGCATGGGTTGCTAAATCGGTTATTACCCTTGCAAATCCAACTTGTTCACAACCTTCTTTACCTATTTCACCCTTATAAACCCCAAAACATAAGGTCGTATTTTCAATTGACTTCATTACTGTTTCCTTTGCTATCCCCTTTGACCAGTACGCTTCTTGATTCAAAAAATCATGTATTACATCAACATCTAAATACTTTTTATTAGCAGAAATTGAAAATCCTTCACTATTCATTTTATACCCCCCTGAACTTTTTTAATTTTCTGTAATTATATCAACTCATTTTATCTTGAACTAGCCTGCTGCATTAATCTAAATAATTAAAAACTGCCATACATATAACTCGCGCACCATTTCGTTAAGTAAGGTATAAGGGATTCTTGGAAGAATTTTAATTACAACTAGTATATCTAAGTAATTCGGAACAAATATTAAACATGTTGCAAATTCAAAGGAGGTGGCTAAAATGAATGCACAACGAGCAGAAGAAATTGCTTCTTCACCAAATATGGTTAATGTAACCTATAATGAGGAAAGTATCTACATTGAGCACGTGGATGAACAAAATGGAATAGCTACAATCCATCCCCTTGATGATCCAAATAAAAAACAAAGTGTTTCTGTAACCAGCTTACAAGAGCAGTAATCCCCTCGATTCAATAATAAACCTCCACTTCCGGGTGGTGGTTTATTGTTCAATTAAGTGCAAGCACCACCTCTTGTATAACATCTATCCATCCAGAAGCGTAACAAAAAAAAGCCAACATCAATTGTTGACTGGAATTCCACAACCTGCACTTTCAAAAACGACATTTTGATGGGCTAAGTAAATTTTCAATAGGATTACTTATATTTTTCATTTTCTATTATAATCACTTTTTCCCCATTCGCTGCTTTTCCTATTTGTTTCGTATTTTCAACCAACCGAAAAATATTATCACAGCATTGTTTCGTGCCTATAATTAATAAGGGTACACCTATAAAATCAATTTTTAATGCTCTTGATAAATATCCCCCTATAGACATGGCAATAGGTACAGTTGGTGATGTATTGGAGAATACTATTTTTTCGTTAAAATGAAATTTCTCTTCCAGTAGTAAAGTCAATTCTTTTAATGCCGGAACAACAAGTTTCTCTCTTTTATGTCCCATTGTATAAACGGAATTGCCCTCTTCATCGGTCCCGCGAAAAATGAGCTTTCCAGACTCTTTTTTCGTTAATTTATTAAAATATTTTACATTTAGTATCTCTTCCGAAGTTAGTTTTCTTTCCGATTGAGGTAATTGTTTTAAATGATAGGCGGCAGCCAAAGACGTGGTATGTGTACCCCCATAATCATTATAGATATATATCATGAAATCATCCCTAATAGTTTTTTTAATACTATTATGGTCATATACTCCATTTCCAATTCGATTGGTTATTGCAGGGAAATATACCGAATTCATGATCTTGTTTCCTGTCCTTGGATCATCAAGATCAAATAATAAAAGAGTACCTCTATCAGTCGTGGATGATAAGGGCACTCTTTTATTGTTTTTAATATTTATAAGCTGGGTATGTATAGTAACGGGTTCTAAAATCCTCCCAATCCTAGAGATGGGACAGAAAATTTAATTAGCTTATCATTGATTGTTTCTTGTTTAATCGGGGCAGGCAATACTGTGTTCCTAACATCAGCGACCGTTTTAAGGTCAAAGGAGTCGATTGCTTTCCCTTCTTGGTTCAAGATTGAAAGCATTCCATCATTACTCGTTTTTAGACTAGGTTGATCACTGATTAAATGAGTATAGTATATGTCTTCGTTCAGCGTGTAGGAATGAGAGTAATCCGCTGAAAAAAGTTTGCTTTTTTTATCAATTTTGCCTGATTTAAAGTTTTCAAAGCCATAGTTGAATAAAAGCTTGGTATCAGAGTAGGCAACTTTGTCTGAAGGAGCTTTTAGAGTGACAGCAATCAAGTCCTGTTCTCCTCTAGTGGCAGTAGAAATCAAGGTGTAGCCGGATTGACTGACGAAACCGGTTTTCCCGCCAGTTATTCCTTTATAGGGAAGTTCACCTTTTAACATTTTATGATGGGTAATCAGAGTTGTGTCCCATGTTTCCACTTCCCATGGTAACTCCTTCTTCCCAAAATAGTCACGGAACGTTTCATTTTTCATTGCATATTGGGTAATTTTCGCAAGGTCACTGGCTGTAGTTACATGGTCTTTGGCAAACAATCCATGGGGGTTCGTAAAATGAGTATCGGTTACGTTTACTTCTTTTCTTAAAAACTCATTCAAATCTTCCATGAACTGTTCTTCACTGCCGGACATATGCTCGGCAATTGCGATGGTAGCATCATTTCCGGAGTTGATCAGCATGCCTGCAATTAATTTGGAAAGCTCTATTTCCTCCCCAGGTTCAATAAATACCGAAGATCCGTCTGCCTCCGCTGCTTTCTTGCTAACCGTCACTAGTTCGTTCTTATCCCCGTGTTCTATAGCATATATCGCCGTGGCAACTTTCGTTAGACTGGCTGGATACATACGTTTATCCATGTTTTTTCCGTATAATACTTTTCCACTTTTCGCGTCAATAATGATCCCGGCTTCACTATTGAGAGGTAAGTCAGATTCTGCACTTACCTTCGTAGAGGCGAAAGGGATTAAAGCCAAAATGAAGATGATGAAAAACTTTTTCATATGCCGCTCCTTAGATGATAGTTAAATCTTATATAGTTATAATAAAATAAATCTGGATGTTTAGAGTTGATTTATTGAAAGTGAAATACAAAAGTAATTACCCCTTAATATTTTTGGAAACATTTCGGGTAATGACCTTCATTTTCTTTCCTGAAATAACTTTATAAGGGTTGTAACCCTTTTGGTGGAGCCTCCATTTAATCCCCATTAAACGGATTTTTCAGCAGCTCACTAAATACCTGGAAATTTCTTTTCATGAAAAAACCCTTCAAACGGAAGGGCTCTGGCTGTAGAGAAACTCAATAAAGAACAAGTTAGCCTTAATTATTATTAAGGTTTATAAAATCTGGACCGTCGATTGGAACGTAGGGCACTCGCTTTCCGCGGGCGGTCCGGGAGCCTCCTCGGCGCTTTTGCGCCTGTGGGGTCTCCCCTCGACGCGCTTTTCCCGCAGGAGTCTCGAACACCCGCTCCAATCAACACTGTTTTGAAATTTAGATAAAACCTAACTCACACCTTTAAGCTGAAGGGATATTTTCTTTAATAGGTAAAATTCTGTTATGTCTTCATTTTCATTCCTATTAACGCACATTCCACTTTGACTATCGGTTTTCTTGATAATATAAATATTATGGTTACAGGTATGACTAATAAAACATAGTATTGGCCACTTTCTTTGATCCAATCATAAATAAATGAGTTGTAAACATATTCCAGGAAAAACATATGAAAAAGATAAATACCTAATGTAATGGATCCTATTTCAGTAAAAAAAGTTTGTTTTTTTGGCACTATACATAAAAAACAGTAAGTTGCTGCTCCCATAATTAAATATACGAGTAACTTATATATAAAACCGAGGGCAATGGAGCCTTCCATTAATTCCTGATAACCTAAGCGGCCATAAAACCATTCCCTCCAAGTCATTTCCCCATAGAAATAAATACCGGTAAAGATCAACCCTAGTACAGCCCAGCCGATAAGGGCATTACTTTTCTTTTTAACCCATTCAAAATGATTTTTTTCTAAAAAATGTCCAATTAAAAAGAAAGGAAAGAAAAAGAAGGTTCTCGATAAACTTAACCATTCATTCACTTCACCAAAGTAACCGATAAATAGAGAGACAATGATTGAAAGGACGATTCCATATTTCCTGGAGGAAAATACAAACAATAATATATTCCAGCAGAATAAGCTTATTAAGAACCATAGTGCCCACCTTGGAGTCAATATTGTGAAGTCTATCGGTTCGTCAAATACCTTCTGATAATAGAAGGTATATATCATCTGGAATATTACATAGGGAATTAATATTTTCTTAATGAGCCCCCAGAGGTCCTTTTTGCTTTTTATCTTTCTGGAAAAATAACCGGATACTAAAATAAAAGCCGGCATATGGAATGAAAAAATGAACAAATAAATAGTTAAAATCCATTGGTTTTCTTCCACCATTCTAGCTAATGTGTGCCCCAAAACAACTAGTACGATCAAGACAGCTTTCGCATTGTCAAATACGGATCACGTTTCATGAAATCCTACCCCCTATAAAGAAACTGCCAGTTATATTTTCTAATCCTCATTTATGGTTTGAATGAAAAAGCCGGCGTTCCTCTACTATAGGATTGCCGGCTTGTAACTTCATTGGATATCTACCATATCACAGCTTGTTTACAGTTAAGTTAATGGAAAATAACAGTTTTATAACAGTCAAAAAACTGCCAATATCATGGGTCCACCCGCCAATTGCCGTTAGTGACTTGCCGGAACGACAATCCCTTCCATCTTCAAAACTCCAGGCAGTTCCAGACGTTTTCGCCTTTTCAAAACGGGTAGTGTATTATATAAGCATGAGTATGATAACGTCTCTCTATAGGAGGAATGTTCATGAATCCGGTCATTTTGTTTGATGGTGAATGCAACTTTTGCGATTCGAGTGTCCAGTTCATAATCAAGCGGGATCCGCAGGGGTTTTTTCATTACGCTTCGCTTCAAAGTGAGGCAGGACAAGAGTTGCTGAGGAAGTATGATGTTCCTGCAGATATAGATAGCATGGTGCTGATCGAAAAGGATAAGGCCTACTATAAATCGTCTGCAGCCTTGAGGATTTGCCGCCGCTTACAAGGGGCATGGAAATTGCTTTACGGTTTCATCATCGTCCCAAGCTTCATCCGGAACTTCGTTTATGATTTCATTGCCAGGAACCGTTACAAATGGTTCGGAAAGAACGAAGAAAGCTGTATGCTGCCGTCGCCAAGTGTTCGAAAGCGGTTTTTATAAGAAAATGTAGTGGTTGGATTGGAATTGGTCCTCAACCAAAAAGGACGATAAGCGATCTTTGCTTTTCGTCCTTTTCATTGTGTGAATGTGGAGTATCTCCATAAATGATTGGCTGTAGGGTGCGCCATCATTTCGAGCCCTTTGTTTTCCGCTAGGTGCAGCGGTTCCCAGTTTTGGTCGTCTGCCTCCTTTAGGTAGACTTCGTGATGCGGGGCCTGATCATGATAGCCGGCGATATTGATTTCGCCATTTCGGTAAAAGGTCCCGATCACTTTATAATCCACGGCAGGTGAAATGATGATCGGATTGCCTACAGAGTGTGTCAGCTGGATTGTCGTTTTCTCATGATTGGATAATACGCGCTTCACTATAACACCTTCATCCGAGGCCACTCCCTCCTCAAGGAAATCCCCATCATGGTTGTAAGCCTCACTTTTCCCGACCGCTTTGGAAAATTCAATCTCGGCTTCCCTTTCCTTTTCGTGAATGTACACATCGACCCTGGTCCGGAAACGGGATGATTCAGGATCAAATCCGCGGTTGTCTCCCTTAAAATAGGGAACCTTTGAGGCCAGATTGGGGTTTTTCAGCCACTCTTCCGGTAAAAAAGTGGAATAGTGCAGCTGCCAATTTCTTTTCCTTTTACCATCCACATCGTTTTCAACTGACTGCAAAAGCTGTTTTACAGGTCCTATCTTTTTTGTATTCGTTATTTCCTCGATCGCTGCCTTTGCTTGGGATGAACCTTTCTTTACGGCTCCGACAATACTCGCTACAAAGGATTTCACTGCATAGGACTCCTGCTCCGAACGCGGAAGGGGCCGCTTCGCTTTAATGGTATATGTGTATTCCCGATCTTCACTAATACTCCGATCATTGAAGGAACATCCACTCACTTTCCCAATGTCCACGCCGTTTCGGTAAATCGTATATTCCTTTATTCCCTTGATGGGCTCCCATTCCAGGCTGGTTTGGCCTTTTGCGACAATTGTGGTGAATACCAAATCCAAAAGGATATTATCCTCTTTTTTATTCTCGGCGGTCGTTGATGTCTGTATTTTCATCCTGTTCAGTGCCTGTTCTTTTTCATTCAAGCTATCTATCGTGTACGTATAGATGGTTCCTGGAGTCAGGTCCCGATCTGCCATCTTCGGCTCCGAGCCGCAGTAAATCAGCTCTCGCCCCCTGAATACCCGATAGTAACCACCTACATCAGGCCAAATAAGCTTAATGGAATCTTCTTTCCGTTCGATCTTGCACATCAATGAAGCCGTTTTGAATACCGCTTGATGCTTCCTCTTATTGGAAACCAGATAAGCAATTCCCGCAAGACCAAGAGCAAGCAATGAATGCCGTGCAGTGAATGTAACTCCGCCTACTTTTAAACGGGGAAATGAATAATGGGCAATCAACTTCTTCATCACCTCTTCTTTTTATAGGTGTTATTCTTTACCCACTTTAATCCCTGAGCACACTTTGCAATGTGCTGTGCTGGCATAAAAAAAACGAGGGCTGTTTACTCCCTCGGTCATGTATGAATTTCACTGGATTATATTTTAACGGCGGCTTTTTTCCCCGCCTTTGCGTCCTGCTTCTTCACGGCTCATTTTTCCATCATCGGAATCATCACGTTGATTGGCCCGTGCCTCTCCGCCTTTTTCGCCGATTTCCTGATAGAATTCCTTGCCATGACTGTCGGATGTCGCTTCTCCGCCTTTTTTACCAATCTCTTGATAGAATTCCTTATCATGATTTTCGGAGGTTGCTTCTCCGCCTTTTTGGCCAATCTCTTGATAGAATTCCTTATCATGATTTTTTGCTGTTGTTTCTCCACCTTTACGTCCTGCTTCTTCACGACTCATTTTCTCATTGTTGTTAGCCATTAAAAACTCCTCCTTATTATTTGGATTTTTCATGTACTAGCTACATATGTCATGTACCCGCTTGAACAGCTGTAAAACTAGATTCAGCTAAAAACTTCAGATTGCTTTTAGCGGCGACTTTTGCCATGTTCAATCATCGGAACCATCACGTTGATCGGCTCTAGCCTCTCCGCCTTTTTTGCCGATTTCCTGATAGAATTCCTTATCATGATTTTCGGAAGTGGCCTCTCCGCCTTTTTGACCAATCTCTTGGAAAAATTCCTTATCATGATTTTTTGCTGTAGCTTCCCCGCCTTTGCGGCCAGCTTCTTCCCTGCTCATTTTTTCATTGTTGTTAGCCATTAAAAACTCCTCCTTATTATTTGGATTTTTCATGTACTAGCTACAGTTTTATGTATACCCGATAGTTTTGATATAAAACTAGAATCTATTAAAACTTTTCCATTTAAAAGGAAAAGCCTCATGGATTCTATCACCCATGAGGCTCCCCGCTTATCCTTAACCTGACTTCGGAATCCCTTCTCGCAGGCGTTCTGGCAGCTCCACAAGGGTTTCATTCAAAGTATCCAATTTCGTTTCAATCCTATGAAGCAAATAAAGGGTAACAATGATCGGGAACCCAATATCACTGACAAACGGCAGGATTTGATCCACTTTTTCCACCTCTCTTCCAGGGTGACCAACAAGACCCGTTCTTAGATGAGTTCCACTTCCTCGACATTCCGCTCGACAAGGCGTGCCGCTTTCAAATCGACGAAGTCCCCTGAAGCTGTAACGAATACGTTCCCCGCAATGATTTTTTCCATTGCCAATTTAACCGTATTCACTTCGACCGGCTCCTTCGGATTATCAACGGAAATCGTCGCTGACTTTCCTTCCTCCGTAACGAAAATCAATTCCAGTACTTTAGCCATTTCAAATCACCTCCCCCGCTTCCGGCATCTTTCCAAATACCGTTTAGCCAATCAATGAATACATATCCACCCGGGTCACTTCACCCATTGGATAATTCTGCACACTTGTGATTGCAACAGCCGTCGAAAACAACTGATCCGCCGTCGCCTCGACCTTGATGTTCGAAAAGGTCCTCCGCTTGAAAACGAGAGCCCCTTTTTCATTTAACCCCGTCTCAAAATCGATCCGCAACGTACTTGAAACTGGAATCTGTTTTGCCATGCCACTCACCCCCTTTCACACTCTATATAAACTTTTACAGAAGGAAAGTAGCATGATCTTGAAATTTTGCAGGGAAACGCAAAAAAAGCTCCCCATCATTTGGGCAGCACTAAAATCAGGAAATCCTTTTAATTATCTACTGGCATCATCCATTGTCTTCTTCTCTCACTAATGAATCCTTCTCAATCATGAACGGTTTTTCTACAAAATTAAGTCTTCTCATTATTTGTTGTATGACTCTCGGAAAGAAGTAGGCTCCAAAGAAAGCACAAGTAAAAGCCTGTGACCAAGTTTTTAACCATGTAGATAAGAATAAATGATCATACCCCCTATTTATTGAGAATAATATGAATGAAATAAAAATGGACATACAAAAAGCCATTAAACATGGATAAATAATATTTCTGTATTTAACGTTAATCTTCATTATTTTTCTGCTTCAACTCCATGATTTAATTTTAGATTCCTTGATATTTCCCAACTATTAGATCTATTAGAATTACTAATGCAAAGGGGTCAGTTCGGTTGAATTCGTATTATGCTTTTATCAAGACCATAGAAACAGGCAGTTTTACAAAAGCGGCTGAAGAACTTGGCTATACGCAGTCCGCCATTAGCCAAATGGTGCATTCATTAGAGGAAGAGCTTTCCACCACTCTTATCTTACGTTCTCGAAAGGGTATTACACTGACACCGGATGGCGAGGAATTCTTGCCATATATCAGGAAGATTTATCATTCACATAGGGAACTGACTGAAAAGCATAAAGAGATGGAGGGACTGCAAAGCGGCCTTATTCGAATTGGCACCTTTTCCAGTGTTACATGTCATTGGATACCAGGATTGATTAAGGATTTTAAGGAACTTTATCCAACTGTACATTTCGAATTACATCAAGGAAATTATACGGAAATCTCAAACTGGATTAAAGAAGGCAGCGTAGACTTTGGCTTTGTGAATTCAAATGTTTCGGATTTAACTACGATTCCCTTGCAAGAAGATGAGATGGTGGCAGTGATGCCAGTAGATCATCCTTTAACATCATCCACAGAAGTCTCCTTGGAGGAATTGCTAAAAGATCCTTATATTCTGTTGGATGAGGGAGTGATACATGAACCATTAATGATTTTTAAACAGTACGATTTTGAACCTGATACACAATACCGGGTATATGATCCTTATGCGATTATGTCCATGGTTGAACAAGGGCTTGGCATTTCGATTTTACCGAAACTGCTCTTACATAAGTGTCCCTATAATATTGTAACGAAAAGCATCTCTCCTTCTATTATCCGAACCATTACTTTGGCATATAAGGATAAAAGGGTATTGCCAATCGCCAGTAGGTATTTTATTGACTTTATCATCGAGAGGTATAGGGAAATCTAAACGTTTTGCCTTTATCTTATTTTCCCTTTACATTCTTTTTTTATTACGGACATTCCTGATGCGTAGTTAAATTGCAGTTGCCTTTAAATGGCATGTCATGTTCGGCTTTTCTGGGAAATAATAATCTCGAAAGGAAGTGGATGTTGATGTCATTAGAATGGTTTGACAGAGTAAGCGGGGAATTGCAGGATCATCTTAAATCAATTTGTGAGAAATACGATCGCAATGGCAGTATGATCGTGGAGCGCGGGTCTAAGCATCCACGCATCGAGTTTTATACAGAGCTGGAAGACGATGAGCGGGATTATTTTTCCTCGCTGTTTTTTGATCCGTATAATGAAGAATTTTATATGGAATCGTTCGATCCGGATTTAGGGCAGATCAGCAAGGTCATTCTAACGGATATTGAAGATATCATCGATGCTGTCCATGAGAGCTTCCATAACTACTTGGAAGAAGATGAGGATGATGATGATTATGATTATGCATATGAAATGGATATGGATGATGAGAATGATGATTTGTATGATCCAGACGGCGAAAATTCCGATATATACGAAATCGATGTAGATTGGGAAACGCCTGAAGTGACTGCCTATATCCAGGATAATGAAGTGGAGGTCACCTATCAGTTCGGTATCGTTCAGGAGACGGGTGATGGTGTGCTGAAACGGATCAATCGGATTCGGACAGCGGATGATGACCTGATAAAGGATGAAACGAATTTCATTTTCAGCAAGGAAGAAGCAAGCACGATCATCGCCATGATAGCCAGTCATATGGATTCACTTAGTGAAATGGAATAAAACCAACAAAACCTTGTCCATGATCATCATGGACAAGGTTTCATCATATAATGATCAGTTCATATACCTCTGATAATTGCGTGACCCGTTCCGAATCACTCGCTTCCTTTGCATGCTTGATTTCCTGAGGAAGAATATGGTTAAGGAGACTGGCCTCTTTACCGGATAGCTTATTGACGAGTTCCTCTTCAGAATGAAAATGTCCACTTTTGATTTTATTATATATTTCCTGCGCCACAGGATATTGGTCCGTATAGTTAGACAATATCTCACGTAGGTAACCAATCGTACGATCCATCAAACCATCCCTCTCGAATGTTAGATTTTTGCTTACATGCTATACCTTCCCCCATTTTTTGATGATAAATTCCTAAAAAAAAGATATCCAAGTCAATGGATACCCAATCAGTCTTCCTCCCAAAACAAATCATCCAATGTACGGGATAATGCTTTACAAATTCCGACACATAAACCTAATGAGGGATTATACTTTCCGGATTCAATCAATCCTATCGTTTGCCTGGATACGCCGACAATCTTGGCCAGTTCTTCTTGTGACAAGTCCTTTTCCACTCTCGCAAGCTTCAGTTTTATATTTTTCAAGGGACAGCACCTACTATTTCTTATTATCTTAGCTATTTTTCATTCCGATTTTCTTCGCCAGCAAGTATATACCGCCAAAAAACAGAAGTAAAATCGGCAAATAGATCATGACGGATACAAACGATACCAATACAAAATACCATACGCCCTGGGAACTGCCATCGGCATAGGATACAGCACTATTCACGCCCATGAATATAGCGATGATAAGTGCCAAAGCAACCGTCCCAAGAACCGTCTTCCTGCTCATCGGTGTTTTGCTTGTGCGGTCATGCATCTCCACCTCATCCCAGAATACACCTAAGAAAATCGAACGAGCTAAGTAATACAGACCTCCTCCAACAAGGATCACGAATTCCAGATATAACTCCCCGCTGCCTGCACCATATTTATATAGTTTGAAAAGTGCACTCACCAGGCAAATGGCCAAAATGACATAATACATTTCTTTATAAATCTTATTTCTTACATTCTCAATCCGCTCATCCGTGATCTTTTTCGTTCGTTTAAATAGATTCATCTTTAATCGACCTCCATTTAATTCCATCGCTTACTCTTATTATATGATTCATTTTACTTTTTGCAACATATATATTACATTTTATAATTTATAAATTGCAATATGTATAAAAAAGGCTGTTTTCGCATACTTTGTTGCTATTTACAAAGTAATGCGGTGTGGTTGATTTCCCCTCCAGATGCTCGCTTCCGCGGGGCGGGCGGTGAGCCTCCTCGGCGTAAACGCCTGTGGGGTCTCACCTGTCCCGCTGCTCCCGCAGGAGTCTCGCACTTCAGCTCCAATCAACCTTAAATCGTTTCGTTTTAAAAACAACAATCTTTACGAAAAGAGCCATAAAAAAAGATACCCAAACATCATCAAGTCCGGATACCTCTTCTTCCTTATTTAGGGATTTACTCGTATCTCTCCATTTTCGGAGATATACCTGTTGTTTTCGTCGATATCGTGATTTCAATAACAGATAGTGCATAAATTCCCATTCAATCTAATTTAACGGCAAATACAAAAAACTCCATTTTTTTAAAATGGAGTTACTCTTTTAGCTAATTATGAATTTTTCATAATAAAGTTTGATCATTTTAACCTCCCCCATTAGTTGAAGAGAATATATAATTACTCTTCATTAAGACGATAGCAAAGTTGGACAACGCCAGAGGAGAAGCTTTTTGTATTAACCAGTGTTAGATTCAATCTCTCCTTTATGTCAACAAACAAAGGTTTTCCTTCCCCTAAAATAACAGGGTGAACAGATAACCTGAATTCATCAACCAGCCCCAATCTTATAAAAGATGTAATAAGACTTGACCCTCCGTAAAGCCAGATGTCTTTACCTGGTTTATTCTTTATTTTATTTACTTCTTCAACAATATCATCATTTATGATCGTTACGTTATTATCAGTGCTTTTTTTCGTTTTAGAAAACATGTATTTTTCTTTGCCATGAACGATATTCCACATTTCTTTTTCAGTATCGGATACCTCATTTCCTGGCGTATATTGCCCCCATAAATCATAGCTTTTTCTTCCATAAAAAATAGTATCAATTTGATTCAAGAAATCAATGAACCCCATTTCAGAGTCCATAATGCACCAGTCGATTTCTCCTTTCGGCCCTTCAATAAATCCATCTAATGTAACTGCTAAATCTAAAATTATTCTTCTTGGTCTTTCGTTAATGGTCATTCTTTAATCTCCTTTTGTCGTGTATTCAGCAAAGCCAAAGGTTTCGCGGCTTTATCCGAATGAACGTACTCTTATTACCTCAGGGAATCCCCATGAATAATCACTGCTTTTCAACATTTCATCAGAAGTTACTTCAGTTACGTTAGTTTTATCTTACAGCTTCCATCATAGTATTAAAAGATTGTATCAAAAACTAAGGAGACTTGCGATGAAAGCAATGGTATGCACGAAATACGGTTCACCCGATGTACTGGAACTCAAAGAGGTAGTAAAGCCAACCCCAAAGGACAACGAAATACTGATAAAGGTTCACGCGGCAACAGTGGCTTCTGGGGACGTAAGAGTCCGGAGTTTCAATAGCCCTTTCTTATTATGGCTGCCGATGCGAATCTTCCTGGGCCTTAGAAAACCGCGAAAACCGATACTCGGAGTGGAGTTGTCCGGGGAGGTAGAAGGCACGGGGAGGAATGTGACAAAATTCAAAAAAGGCGACCAGATTTTTGCCATGACTGGAATGAATTTCGGTGCCCATGCCGAATACACATGCTTACCTGAAGACGGCCCAATCGCAATGAAGCCTGCCAATATGACCTATGAAGAAGCCGCCGCCGTTTCTTTTGGTGGAACGACAGCTCTGCATTTTTTCCGAAAAGCCAATATCCAGGACGGACAAAAAGTCCTCGTCTATGGCGCATCCGGTTCGGTGGGCACTTCCGCGGTGCAGCTGGCCAAATACTTTGGAACAGAAGTTACCGGAGTATGCAGTGCCGCTAATTTTGAATTGGTGAAATCATTGGGAGCCGATAAAGTAATTGATTATACGGAAGAGGATTTCACGGAAAAACAAGAGCGATATGACATCATCTTTGATGCAGTCGGGAAAAGCTCGAAAGCCGCTTGTAAGAAAGCACTGACCCCGAACGGGCGATATGTGTCCGTCGAAGGACATGGAATAGCAAAGGTACTTACGGAAGACTTATTACTCCTCAAGGAACTAATCGAAACTGGAAAAATAAAAGCGGTCATTGATAAACGCTACCCGCTGGAACAGATTCCCGAAGCTCATAAATACGTAGAGCTAGGACATAAAAAAGGAAATGTCGTGATAACTTTGTTTGATGATGATCGACCCTGACAAAATCCATAGTCTTTTTATAAATAAAGCGTTCAGTTGATATCAGAAATCCGCTCCCTTTCCGCCGACTGTCTGCCAAGCCTCCTCGACGTACGCGTCTGTGGGGTCTCGGCAAGCCAGTTATTCGGCAGGAGTGTCGCAAATTCCTTCCATCCAATGAGGATTACTGAAAAAAAACTTAAAGGATAAACTAGTCTAAACATAATTGAGACTAGCCTACAGTTTTTTCAAGAAAACATTCCAGTTGATTTCAGAGATCCGCTCCCTTTCCGCCGACTGTCTGCCAAGCCTCCTCGGCGCATGCGCCTGTGGGGTCTTGGCTAGCCAGTTATTCGGCAGGTGTGTCGCAAATCTCTTCCATCCTTTAAGGGATTACAGAAAAAAACTTAAAGGATAATCTAGTCATAAACATAATTCGGGATGAGACTAGCCTACAGTTTTTCCAAGAAAACATTTCAGATTATTGCAGAAACCCGTTCCCTTCCACCGACTGTCTGCCAAGCTCATCAAAGCATGCGCCTGTGGGGGTCTTGGCTAACCGTTATTCGGCAGGTGTGTCGCAAATCTCTTCAACCCTTTAAGGAATACTGAAAAAAACTATGAAGAGTATTCTAGTTTACCTTTAAAATTTTGGTTCTGGGCGAGAGCAACTCGGAACTCCTTTTAAGGGAAAGTTGATGGACCGCCAGACCCTACAATATTTCTTAAAAAAGAAGTTCCAGTGATTGGAACGTAAGGTACGAGACTCCTGCGGGAAAAGCGTGGCCAATGGAGACCCCGCGGAAAGCGAGTGCCTGGAGTGGAAATCAACGATCAGATTTACACCTAAACCATAGTCTTGTTTTAAAGTTATGTTCGGGAGACACTTCCAAATCTTCTATCTCTGACTTTAAATTATACTATTCGAAAATCACCCACATTATGATTGTGTCCAAATCCCACTAAAACTCATTTACCTTGTAAAAAATAGCTTTCCCATCGAACTACCCCTCCTTAAACACGAACATTAAATTATATTTATATTTTAATGTTCACTTTTATATTGATTATCTAGCATTTGTTTGTTATATTAGCAAAGTAATAATCGTAATTACTCGTATATGCTCGGAAATATGGTCTGAGCGTTTCTACCTGGTTCCCAGTTAAAGAACTAGACTACGAGTTAAAGTATTCGGCCGCCCGCTTTTTGAGCAGCTAATGATTTAGCAATCGCTTCATTTTTGCTTGATTATCCATACTTTGACTATCGTAGGTCTAGAAGGCAGCATTCATTCTGCCGTTCTGGACCTTTTTCTTTGACCACAACTGCGAGTGTTTCAAACAATTGGATAATTTGTTTTTAAGGAGAGAAAAAACATGTTAAAAAAGTACACTCTATTAGGAATCATTACTTTACTTTTCGTGTCGGTGATTGCAGCTTGCAGTTCCACTTCCAAAAATGAAACGGTCGAGAAAAAGACACAAAGGCCGATCATGATTCAAGGTCCAATGCCAATCGAAGCTGAAAATTTCGCTAAAAAGCTAGAAAATGTTAAAGAAGAAAAATCAGGGGATTTTGTATTTTACATTGGAACTTTAGACAATTATCCTGTAATCGTTGCAAAAACAGGTAAAGGGATGGAAAATACGGCTGCCGCTACAGCATTGGCCATTGAAAGATATAACCCTATTGCCATCATCAATCAAGGGACATCAGGCGGACATGATCCAAGCTTAAACGTTTTTGATATTGTTTTAGGAAAAAGAACGGTAAACCTAGGTTCACTAAAAACGGCCGATAAAGCTGAAAATGAAGGAATCGATCCAACCATATGGAAACCAATGGACCTAATGGCTTCTGAAGGAAGTGCAGGAGAAGATCCTAATGCTGAAAAACCACGCTTCTATGAGGGAGATAAGGATTTACTCGCAGCTGCTCATGCAGTTAAAGATACTTACACAAAAGGTAAGGTTGTCGATGGTACTATCGGTTCTGCAGACGTTTGGAATAATGAAGTGGATCGAATTAAATGGTTCCATACGAAATATGGTACGTCTGTTGAAGAAATGGAAGGAGCTTCGGCAGCACAAATCGCCAAAGCTTACGATGTGCCTTTCCTAGGTATACGGGTACTATCCAATAATAAAACGAACGGCGGCAAATATAACCCTAATACAGCAGCAGCCAATCAAGAATATGTGTATGAAGTAGTCAAAAAATATATCTCTTCGATGCCAAGCAAATAAGATTGTGCTGAATCTTTTTGGTCAACTATCCCTATAATGAAAAAAAGAAGAGCTAATATGTGCTCTTCTTTTTTTCGCGGGTGCCCAAATTAGCTGACTATTGATTCTTCCTCCTTGCAAAAGGTTAAGCTAAGGCTATTCAACGTGTAAAGTCTAGCGGTGAAAATGAATAAATCGCTGTAGTTATTTTCAACGTACTCTTCAATGATTGCCATCCCTTTTCTGAATCTATCAACTAATAAGTGCGTATAGTTTTCATCCCAGGTAAACCGGTTGATCCGTTTAAGTTCATCGGCCAATACTTGAAACTTAAACTCCTCAACAAGAAGCCTCAATTGATACAATTTATCTTTATTTAAACAAAAGCAGTTGTTTTCATTTTCATGATTTTCCCGGACGAATGTGATGAAACCTTTTAAATTATCAGCTAACATATTCGCTATTTGCATCTCGAAGTTCATTTCCAACAGCTCCTCAATGTCTAAAATCTATATGAAGAGTGTATGATTTGAAATGATATTTTAACACCAACAATTCTTTTTCGAGATAGATTCCTTGTACATTTCCTTCTATGATAGAATTCACAAAAAAAATTGCCCCCCTTCCTTCCAAGGGGACAATCTTACATCGAATCCAGAACCAAAGAGATAAGCAGGCCCGCAGCGGTGAATATGCCCGTGATCGGCCCTCCGTCTTCATATGCTTCAGGCATCATCGTTGAGGCGATCATGGCGATGATTCCCCCTCCCGCAAAGGCTGCCATCGCTGCCAGGACATAGTCCGGGGCATGATCGAGGAATAGATAGCCCGACATCGAGGAGAGTGCCGAAATGATCAGGACGGAAAACCATAGCAGCATGATTTTCTTCTTGGAGTAATCACTTTTGAGCAGACCCGTCGTACTCGAGAGCCCCTCCGGAATATTACTGATGAAGATGGCAATGACCAATAGCCAGCTTACCGAGCCGCCGCTTATCAAGCTTGCGCCAATCATGATCGACTCCGGTATGGCATCCATCACCGTCCCGATGAAAATGGCTAGGCCCGCTTCCTTCGAAGAGCTATTATTGGACCGTTTCCTTTTATCCGCACCTTTTTTGGAAATAAGAAAATCCAAGGCAGTAAACACGGCGGCCCCTGCTATGAATCCGATCCCCGTCGCCCAGATTCCTCCATCACTCACCGAATCAGCAAGCAGCTCATATGCCGCAGCACCAATCAATACACCCGTACCAAAGGCCATAATATAGCCAATGATGTTTTTCTTTATTGGAATGAGGATGGCCGCAAGTGCGCCAAGCAGGACGGCAGAACCCGATACCCCTCCCCAAAAGACCGCATTCCACATAGAATTCCCCCATTTCCCTTTTATAGGATAGTGTACCCGGGTTGATCTTGGGGTAAACAAGGGACGTATTGTACTATTCCAGCAAAAAAAAGCAGGTATATTCGCTGCCATGGTTTTTGTGTATGGAATGGTAGAGTTGTTCTGAGTCGTACTCTTCGCTGCCTTATATGACTGATATTTGCGGTTTTCCTTCTTCTCTTTCACTAACCTTTTCGATTTTATCGACAAACATTTGAAAAACCTTTCTCTTTTCTTCCAGCTCTTTTATCGACTCTTTCAATTCGTTCAATTTTTGTTCAAAAGGTTTATGATAGAGCTCGCGGATGTTTCGAATAATTTCATCATTTATAGTGGATTGCACAACTTGTTTGGTAATATTGAATTTATAGGAATAAACCTGAAGTTCACGCTTAACTTCTTCATACTCTTTTTCTATTCCATTTAAAACATCACTGATTTCTTCATTCCATTCTACTAAAGCCTTTTTCACATGTTCCTCCACCCTAATTTCCCCCTCATTAACTAACAAAAATCCATCTTGATAAAAACTTATTTTATCAAAAGTTCATTTCGGTTTCTTTTCGGCATAGTTACTTAACATATAAGTTTTATTAAAAACAGATAACAGCGAGTTACGAAACACTTTTAAAAATTCACATAGAATGTAACGTGACCACTATAACCTATGGAGGTGTTCAGACTGATTCATACAGTTAAACCAGGTGAAACACTGACACAGATATCCAGGGACTACCGGAAACCGCTATCTGAAATCATCGCTGCTAACCCGACCATAAATCCAAATGTCATTAATATTGGCCAGCCCATCATGATCCCTGGTTTTCCTCCGGCTGATACCATTCCATTTAGAATCGATGTGTCCGTTAACAATCGTAAGTTAAGGCTGCTTAAAAATGGCGTACTGCAAAAACAATATCCAATTGCCGTTGGAAGAATGCTGTTCGGTACACCAGTAGGACAGTTCATCATCATCAATAAAGCCCCCAACCCCGGAGGCCCATTCGGAACGATGTGGATGAGTTTATCAAAAGAACATTATGGCATACATGGAACGAATGATCCCAGCTCGATTGGCAAAGCTGTCTCAAAAGGCTGTATTCGCATGCATAATCGGGACGTGGAGGAATTATCAAGGATTGTTCCAATCGGGACATCGGTTACTATTCATCCTTAATGTGTTCAGGGAAACCTGGACACTTTTTCATTCAAAAAAAGGCAGGGATCTCCCCTGCCAGTACATGAGTATATCTCATTCAATTCATATTAATCGGCCAATAATAAAACACTAGTGTAACCATGATGATCATGACGCCGCTGATCATTAAATAGGCTGGGTATCTGCGGGTGATGTTCATTTCTTTTTGCTCGTCTATTTCAATTGGGGTTTGAAGGATATTGGCATGAAACTCCCTTTCTTCGGTGGTGATCGTTCCATACTTGGAGCCAATGATAAGTGCGCCTATGCTTAAGATTAAACCAATGATGACAGGATTGAGGTAAACGGGAAGGCTTATTCCGAACATGCCGAGACTTTCTCCGAGTATCACGCCAACGAAGCCGAATACGATGCTCCAAAAGGCGCCTTCCTTCGTTACCTTCTTTGAGAATACGCTTGATATGGCAATCGGTCCCCATGATGCCGCAAATAGTGTAGCCGCAAAGTAGCCGATCCACATGACGGCAGGTGGCTGGAACAATCCAATCAACAGAATGATCAAGCTGATCACAACCATGGAAATGCGGCTGGCCCGTAATAGATGATGATCGGTGTATTCCTTTTTCCGCGATTGTTCCATGATATCCCGTGTAATGCTGCTTCCTATAATTTGCAGGAAGCTTGAACAGGATGATAAGGCCGCAGCCATGATGCCGCTGACGATGATGACTCCAAGCCATGTCGGGACAATATTCATCGCAGCCCAAATGAATACCTTTTCCGTCGGGGCGATATCCGCTTTAATCGTGGTGATTGTCGATATGCTGATATGAAGAAACAAATAGACCGTCAAAATGGATATCGTTGCCCATACCCCGGCCCGGATGGCTACGTGTTCATTTTTTGCCATCAAGTATCGGCTGCTTTGCCATGGACTCACGGCAATGACAATGCCCCAGACCAAGCCCATGATGACGGCCCAGGCCAATGCTTCCCAAGGAGTGCCCATCGTTGCGGCAGGTCCGGTAATGCCATGCCAGCTTAATAAATCAGGTCGTTCAGCCAGGTTTGCCGCTTTCGTAACGGCATCAGGAAACCCGCCTGCGGATTTGATGATATAAGGAAAACTAAGATACGTTGCAATCGAGAATAAAAAGAACATCACCGTATCATTGACCATGACCCCCTTCGCTCCTGAGAGAATGGTGAAGGATGAATACACGACCCACATGATCACCAGGGCCATTGGATAGGAAACCCCGGAAACCTCGGCCAATAAAACGGCTGCCCCTTGGGTAACGGCAACCAAGTATGCAGCGATTCCGAGAATCGTCGTGATTGCAGCCGCTAGCCTTACCTTCTTAGAATGAAAGCGGTTACCAAAAAATTCAGGAACGGTCAATGATTTGCTTCTTCTTAAATACCTGCCAAACAGGAACACTCCGAATATATAGCCGCTTGCATTAAAAATAACGAGGATAAGCAGCAGGATCGGATACCCTTCATAGGAAAATCCCGCTTCTCCCATGAAAGATACCGTACTTAGGAAAGAGGCAACAAGCGTACCCGTTATCATCAATGTGTTTCCGCTTCGACCAGAAACATAGTATTCCTCTGAGCTTTTCACTTTCCTGAATAAAAAGATGCCAATCGAGACATACACACAAAAAGATATGATAATACCAAGGAGAAAGGCCACTTACATCCCCACCTTTTCAATTGGATCTTTTGCTTTTATTTCTTCTTGATTTCTTTTCATTTTTACTAGGAAAACCTTCGTGATCCACCCCATGACAATTAAGGAACCCCCATAGCTTAAAGAGAAAATCAGCTCGCCCATTTCTTGACCCCCTTATCAAAATAGAAATAATCAATCATTAAATATGCAATACCCATACCAAGTTTTTGAATATTCAGATTTCAAAAGGGGTTAATTTATTAATCTTCATGATAGCTAAATTGGTATTTGCCCAGTTTGCGCATGATCGTCGTTTGGCTGACCTCCAGGGCCTTGGCCATTTTTCTGGTTGATTTATAGGTGGAAAGGGCCTGTGACAATAATTGCTTTTCCGTTTCCTCTAACGCTTTTTTCAACGGAATGATTCCTGTTAAATTGACTAGCGCCGTATCTTTGTAGGTTAAACCGGAAGGCAAATCATCTATCGTTACGATGGGCTTTCTAGCCGTCACGACAATTTGTTCTATTACATTTTCCAATTCCCGAACATTGCCCGGGTAATCCTGCAGCTGCAGAATTAACTTGGAATGATCATCGATCGTGATGGATTGACCGTATTTTTCATTGAATTTCTTCAGAAAATAATCGGTTAATAAGAAGATGTCTTCCTTCCGCTCACGCAGCTGCGGTATTTCCATGGGAACGACATGCAGCCGATAATATAGATCTTCGCGGAACTGATTGTTCTTGATCATTTGCTTCAGGTCTTTATTCGTAGCGGATATGATGCGGATATTCACCTTTTTCTCCTTCGTTCCTCCCACCTTCATGAATGTTCTGTCCTGAACCAGATGGAGGATTTTCACTTGAATGTCGAGCGGCATTTCCCCGATTTCATCAAGAAACAACGTACCGCCATCAGCACTCTCAACAAGCCCCTTTTTCCCGTGCTTATTAGCTCCCGTAAATGCACCGCTTTCGTAGCCAAACAGCTCGGACTCAATTAAAGCCGATGGTATCGCGCCGCAATTCACTTGAATGAAATTCTTATCCTTTCTGCTGCTGAGGTCATGAATGACCCTTGCTAAAACCCCTTTTCCGACTCCGGTTTCTCCATGGATGAAGATCGAAGAATCCATCGGGGCGACTTTTTCAGCTAACTCCAAAACCTTTATCATCTTATCCGAATTTGTAATGAAGTTATTGAACGAAACGGTTCTCGAATTTTCATGCTGGGCCCGCTGGTTCCTAAGCTTCACTCTGTTCAATTGACTCTTCATCTCAACCAATTCCGTGATATCCCTGGAGTTCGAAACGATTCTATATAAGTTCCCCTCTTCATCAAAAATCGGCTTTGCTGTGCAGAATACAGTCACTCCATGCGGATAGGTTTGTTCCGCCGAATGGATCGCTTTCGTTTTCATCGTTTTTAATGTAACCGAATTATTGATCAGTCCCTTTTCGACCAGCTCTTTAATGTTCTTATTAATAAAGGCCTCCGGCGGCAGCCCTGTAAGCTTCTTGCACGCTTCACTCACGAATAACGTGTTTCCGTTCGCATCCGTCACGAAAATTTCATCATAGCTGGAATCCAGGATTTGCGTGAGCTCCTTTACCTTCTTTCTTGTCACCTCCAGCTCTTTCTTTAGTGATTCATTTAGACTGATTAAGCTTTTCATCTTCTTTTTAAGCAGCATTTCCCTGACTTCAGAGATCGGATAGCAGCTATATTGGTTCTCGCCATGTTGAATCACAAAATCATAGGTGCTCATATCCTCTTCACTTAGCTTATCTAAATCATCAACGACGACAAACGATGTATTAAGATAAGCCGTGATTTCCTGATTTTGACCATCGCTATCCAATCTCTTCAAAAAGAAAACTTCATCCAATATGCCGAGGATTTCCAAGTGATTTTTCATGACAATAAAAGGCGAAGAATTAATTTTCAGTAAGGCTTTCACATCCAAAATAGAAATATCGGAAAATACAATTAGTGATTCCTTTTTTACTTCCATCACATCACCCCATATTTTGATTGCGAACCGATTTTGTTACACTTTTTGATACGAAAAGGGATAAGTGTCATATTCATAAGCGACGAACGTCTCTATATCAACAAATTCAGAACTGAACCTTTTATGAATCACCACTTTTCAAAAAAGGTTCAGTTATCTATATATAAAATACTATATCCATGAGCCATACCCTCTTTATAAAAGTAAAAAAACGATGAATCCCCGAACGGCATGATTATTGCATATTGAACCTGTATAGAGATAGGTAGGGGGCAAATGTATGCGCTCTATACTCTCATTCTATCTAACATTAGGGAGTGGTCATGGATATGGCACAATTCAAGAATCTGTTTACCCAATTAACGATCGGTTCTACTGAATTAAAAAACCGGATCTTAAGTACAGCACATCAAACAAATCATGTCACGGATGGAATCCCCACTTCAGATATGGTCGCCTATCATGAAGCCCGTGCTAAAGGGGGCGTCGGATTGATCATCCTTGAAGCGGCATCGGTACATCCATCCGGCATGCTTACGTCCAAAACGATCGCAGGATATGACGAGAGAATCGTCGATGCCTACAAAGAGCTTTCCGAAACGCTCCATAAATATGGAACGAAGGTTTTCTCCCAGCTATTTCATGGCGGAAGGGAAGTCGTATCGAGCGACTACCGGAATGCGGCATGGGCGCCATCGGCCGTTCCCAGCCTGCGCTTTGGCGTGATGCCAAAACCAATGAGCCTAGAGGATATTGAAGGAGTGGTTGAAGGATTCGCACATTCAGCACAGCTGGCAAAGGAAGGCGGACTTGATGGAGTGGAAATTTGCTGTTCACATGGATATCTTCCTGCCCAGTTTTGGTCGGTGCATACAAATAAACGCACCGATCACTATGGCGGTTCTTTTGAAAATCGGATGCGATTCATTGTGGAAATCTTGGAGAAGGTATGGGAAAGAGTCGGGGAAGACTTTACCGTCGGCATTCGCATGAGCTCGGATGAACTGACGATGGACGGGACAACGATGAAGGATTCCGTGCAAATCGTCGAATATCTCGCGGAAAAGGTCCGATTGGATTTCATCAACGTCACGGCCGGGGATTCTAGCACCTTTGAGGGATCAACACATATCGTTCCGCCATCACCGATCAAGCATGCATACCTATCACCACATGGATTCAAAATCAGGATGGCAGGAGCCGTACCGGTCTTTGTCGGCAATCGAATCGTCGACCCCGTTGAAGCGGAACAGATCGTATCTACCGGAAAAGCCGATGTCGTCGGAATGACCAGGGCCTTAATCGTCGACCCTGACATGCCCAACAAGGCAAAAGATGGCGACCTGCAAGCAATAGATGCATGCATCGGCTGTTTACAAGCCTGTATCGGTCACTATCATAAAGGACTGCCGATTGGCTGTGTCCAAAACCCGACAACCGGTAAAGAAGCATGGATATTGCCAGAATTAAAGAAACCAAGAAACAAACAGAATGTCCTGGTCATCGGCGCCGGACCTGGCGGATTACAGGCAGCGATAACAGCGGACTACCTCGGTCATTCCGTTACACTGATCGATCAAAGCAAATCAATCGGCGGCCTGCTTCGCACCATGCGCAAAGCACCCATGAGGCATGAACTCGCAGAATCGATGCTCGATAACTACTCCCGGAAGTTAATGAGAAGCAATATAAATGTACAATTAGGCAAAACAGCCACCGCCCAAGAAATATCCGAATCGAACCCGGATGCCATCATCTGTGCAACAGGATCAAGGCCCTATACACCAGCCATCGAAGGAATCGATGACCCACGGATCATCATGAGTGATGACCTCTACAGCTCAACCAAAAAAGTGGGGGACAACGTACTCGTATTCGACTTTGGCGGCGACTGGCCCGGCATGGAAGTAGCCATCTACCTAGCCGAAAAAGGCCATGGAGTCACACTCATATCATCACGACTGCACATCGGTGAAACCGTTCACCAATATCTCAGGAACGAATACCTAAAAAAACTATACAACCTAAACGTCACACTCCTACCCCATTACGACATCGGGGCAATCAAAGAAAATCACGTCATCATCCGGAACCTATTCACCCAACAAAAACAAGAACTAACCAACTGGGACTCCATCGTCCTCTCCCTTGGCCGCATTCCCAACACAGAGCTATTCGAAGAAATGAAAGGCCATGCGCCCATTGTGAAACAGATTGGGGATTGCCTTGGTCCGAGGACAATTGAGGAAGCTACGCATGAAGGGATGATGAGTGCTATTAGTTTATAGGGGGAACGAGACATTCCGGGTGGGATGTCTCTTTTTTTTGATGATATAGGTCTGACACGACCTGCTTATTATTTTTATCTTCTTGTCTAACACTTTAAACCAACTATTATATACTCTATTTTTTTCTCTTTATCTCCAGTTCAATTCCTTTTATTCTTTAAAATGTATTATTTTCAATCCATTTTGTATATAATTCTATACATAAGAGGTGGAAAATTTGAAAAGAGGAAAAGTAAAAAACAACGTGCGATATTTTCGAAGATTACATGATTTTACTCAAGAAGAACTTTCGGATCGAATAGGTGTACACAGACAAACCATTGTTGCTTTGGAAAAACAAAAATACGAACCTTCAATAGGAATTGTTTTGATGCTCTCTGCTGTATTAAATGAACCAATCGATAAATTATTCTTTTTAGAAGAAAAAACAGATTAAATTCAGGAGGGATCTTTATGCGTTTGAAAAAGTGGATGCTTTTAGTTGGTTATATGTGCTTATTCTTAGGCTTTGGATATTCATGTTATTCAATTTTTGTAGATGAAACAGGAAGTAATTTCTGGATTATGTGGGGGATAGCTTCTCTTGTTATGGGTTATCAAGTAATTAATTTCTTAGTCAAGAAAAAAAACGATAAGTGGAACGATAGTTACGTTGTTGCAGATCAACGTGTTTTTCGTAAAATTTTAGTTTCTCTCTCTATATCATATGTTTTTATTCTGATTTTTTTATTGATTGGAACAATTGGATTCTATAATGATTTCATTTCAGGCTATAATATTTTGGTCGGAGCTATTATTACAAGTTTGTTGGTTTTTATGATTTCTCAAATTGTGCAACGCTTTGTACACTAATCCAAATAAAACTTCATATAGGTTGTAAAAAAGTTAGTAAATCCTCCCTTATAGAATTGTAAGGTAAAAAATTATAAGGAGGATTTTAAATGACAATCATTAAACCATTATCTTTAAATGCGCTAGAAAAACAATCAATTTATCAAGAAGTTTAGCGCCATTTAATCTTAATATTCTATTCTGATTGTTATCTTTCTGTATACCATAATGATATGATTACATAGAGCAAACCTATAGGAGGATAACATGAAAAAGCAAGTTAAAGTAGTTGCAGCCATTATTGAAAATGAAAAAGATGAAATACTATGTGCATTACGATCTCCAGATATGAGCATCCCGAACATGTGGGAATTCCCAGGTGGAAAAGTAGAAATGGGTGAAGATATTTTTACTGCTTTAAAAAGAGAGATTGATGAGGAATTACAATGTCAGGTTGAAACAGAGGCTTCAATCTTTAATGATAATACGCATGAATATGAAACCTTCATCATTAACCTACTGTCTATAAAATGTAGAATCATTGGAGGTACCCCAACAGCCAATGAACATTCTAAACTCATATGGTTAAAACGCGAGAATTTAAGTTCTCTAAAATGGGCTCCTGCTGACATTCCAGCTGTGAAACAATTGATCAACGAAAAAAATAGTCTTCTCAAATGAGAAGACTATACTCTTTTAGTGAACTCCGTATATAAACTAGCTGGAACTTCATTCTCTAATTCCATTGTAACAGTAATTGGCTTTTCCCCTTCATATTCCACGGTGTTACCCTTCCCGATATAAATATACGGTTCTGTCTTTCCGTCTATTTCTTTATACTTTCTAATAAATAAATGTAAATGTATCCCTCTATCCTGATTGAAAACAATATTCTTTCCTCTCTCAGAACTTGGGGCAGTACTATTTGGAGTCTGCCATTGAAAAATGCATTCGTTTATAAATTCATCGTGGTAATTAATACTCTCTTTAATATCTTCTTCCTTGTGCAAATCAATAAATAAGAAGTAGTCATTTCCATTTGAAAGTAGGCCAGAACCCCTAAAAGCACTGTGGCTTTTACGATAATTTGATAGTAATGCCGCATCACCCATTTGATATTGTTCATACAGCTTCAAATGTGGAACACCATAGTAGTCTTCTTTAAATTCCTTTTCATATCTAAAGATTCCATAAATAATAAGATCTTCTACACATGTTCTATATTCTTCATTCTGTAAAACCTTTTGATAGGAAGCTGTCTTAGATAAATGACCATCTTCAAGTGTAAATAACTTCAAGTTCCTCTTTTTCTGACCAGGATCATAAAAATCCTGATTTAGACACTGAAAGGCATGCAATACACTATCTTCATCTACCTCTTTAACCAACTTCAATATCTCATGTTTTGCGGTTTCTAAAGAAATATCATCATGGTCAAATAGGTATTTAGCAATAGCAAATTCATACACTCGCTTTAAAGGTAACTTGCTCGATAATTCCCTTAATACTCCTTCAAAAGCCCCGTCTAGTAATAGCCTTTTCAAGGAATCTTCTTTTTCTACTTTTGCTACAAATTGCAAATATGTTTTTTCGCGATTAATAAACTTAATCGGATCTGGAGCTCCATCAAATTTCATATAATCCATTAATAATAAAGGAGTTTTACCTTGATTCATTTTCTTAAACTCAAAGTACTCTTCCTTCAAATACTTCAAAGAATTAAAGTTTTCCTTATCAATCTGCGCTAATATCCGTTCTTCCGAGATTTTATCCATTTGAATATGTGTACAACCTGGAATATTTGCAAATCCAGTCGCAATAGCAACCTTCAAGCTTTCTTTATCATAATAACGGCTTCCATTTAAGGCGATGGCAATTAAGAACGTTTTACTATGATTCCCAATGAAATCAAGTACCGTTAGGAAAGTCTTGTCTTTATGTTTGCGAAGTCCTCGTCCTAGCTGTTGAATAAAAACTATTGGAGAATTAGTAGGTCTTAACATTAATACGGTATTTACTGAAGGAATATCAACACCTTCATTAAAAATATCAACGGTGAAAATAAATTCTAAATCATCATGATCATCTTCTAATCTATTTATATAATACGATCTCTGCTCGACTGAGTCATTTCCAGATAAACAGATACTTTGAATACCCCTACTATTGAATTCTTGTGCCATATATTGTGCATGTTCAACGGTTACACAAAACCCTAGACCTTTTCTTTTTTCACCGTCATGACCATAGAAATTCATATTCTTAATAATAAAGTCGACTCTCTCATTAACCTTTAATCTCTTAGTTATTTCCGCGACATCATCAATATCTACATCACTTAAATCAATTCCCTCAATATCGGTAATACCAAAATAATGAAAGGGAATAACCAGTTCATCCTCTAAAGCCTCATGTAAACGAACTTCTAATGCCACATTATTATCAAATAGGTCAAAAACATTTTGTTGATCGCTTCTCTCTGGAGTAGCTGTCATCCCTAATGTGAACTGTGGATCGAAATATTCTAGCACGGCTTGATAACTAGGGCTTGTTGCATGGTGAGCCTCGTCAAAAATAATATAATCAAATTCGTCTCGTTTAAATTCCTCATAGCATTTAGACAAAGTTTGTATGGTAGAAAAAATATAATCAGCATTTTTTTGCTTTTGATTCCCAGTCAGTAATCCAAATGTCAGTTTTTCATTAGGAAGGAGCTTTTCAAAGGTCTCTTTTGCTTTTTTTAATATTTCTTCTCTATGTACAATGAACAACAATCTTTTAGGCTTGAATCCCTTTACGTCAAAAGCAGACATATATGTTTTACCCGTACCTGTTGCTGCTATAACGAGAGCTTTCTTTTCCCCAAACGATCTAATTCTCTCAAGGTTTTCAACCGCACGTTTTTGCATGTTATTAGGAATAATATATTCAGAGCTTTCATAAATAAAATGCTGAGTATTCGTAAAGCCCTTTAATTTACTCAAAAACTCTTCATACTTACTAACGAAATTGTCATCGGCTACAACACTACTATTCCATAAGCCATCATATTCCTTTAATACATCTTTAAGAAATGGAGCATTCTCTTTAGCAATAATCTCAACATTCCACTCAATATTGCTCTTAAGGGCACTTTGAGTAATATTAGAAGAACCTATAATCACCTTATAACTATCCTTAAATTCAAAAATATACGCTTTCGTATGAAAACCAATCGCCTTATCTGTTTCAAAAATCTTCAAATGGATATTACTAAACTCATTTATTTTCTTTAAAGCCTTCGCTTCAGTAAAATTCAGATAAGTAGAAGTAATAATCTTCCCCTTTACTCCCCTTTTTTCCGCGTTCTTGAAAGTATCCAACAACAGCTGAAGACCACTATAATTAATAAAGGCCACGCTGAAATAAAACTTTTCACACTCATTTATAGAAGAAATTAATTCATTTAATAAATTACCCTTGTCTGAATTGACAATTAGCTTTTTCTCGATGCTCATGATTTGCTCCTGACTGTTCTATTACGCTCATGGTAAATAAATAAATGTTTTTATTAGGATTATGATATCATTGGTTTATATAATAAATGCAGAAAAAAAGACAACCATTTCCTCTCTCAATCCCTCAACCTATTATCTTTTCTTTATTTACCTATATACCATAAGCAACTTGCACAGCTGGCTTTCTTCACGGATAGAGGGAATAAACTTTTCCATCCCCTGGTAATATTTCGAAAGTTAGCTCAATGTTAAGGATTAATAACAATGAGATCCAACAATTGTTCTGTATCCAAAAAGTCCGTTTGACTGCACACTCTCCAAAGTTACCTCTAATAAAAACCAGCTGTATTTGATAAAAAAGATAAAACAAAAAATTGCTCGCGTAGTATACGAATACTTTTTCTCTTTACTGCTGAAGAAAGATGGAAACGAACGGAATTTCTCATCCTCTCCCTCTCTTTGTTAATTTAGTAATAAAGGGATCTATACCATTATTCCTTTTATATTTAAACCATTCAAAGGTATTTTGTTTCAGTTCAAACCATTTAGTTAATTCTGCAATCTTGTATCATTTCAACCTTTCTATATTTTCCGTATTTAACCATAAATCTAATATCTCCTAATTTAATTTCTCTATATCAAAATAGAGAGTAAAGATAGCTCAGTGCACGATTAGTGAACTTGCCCTCGTATTTAATTTTTTTAAAGTAGTCTAAAATCCAAAAAATCTAAATTTAATAAGTTTTTTAAATTTAGATAATTCCCTGTTGGTTTGTAAGAAACTTTACAATATGCAAAAAATCTAACATTTGTTTGATCTTCGGTAAGCTTATTTAATACTGAAACCCATTTATTATTAGTTAAAGTCTGTTGAATTAAATCATTTGAAATATAAAGAGAAGTTTTTTTATCGCCATCATTCTTTATACCATGTTTAAAAATAATAAAATAGTCAGCATTAGTCTTAGAACGGAATATTTTTCCGTCTCCATAGTAAACTCTTTTATACTTACTAATATTACTTGGATCAATTTTTGTTAGGTCTACAAACATTTCTTCATATGATACGTTATATCCCTTTATATTTATATAATTTTGAGTAAGCTTATTTTGTATTTCATATTTAATAAATTTAGAAACCAAAGGCTTTATACTATAGTAATTACTATATTTCTTTTTCTTCTGATAATCTGTATTAGTACTATTGTTCGCCAGTTCTTCTTTTCCCTTATTGCTAGACTTTACTTTTTCACCACTTTTTACATAATGATGACTGTTAGGTCTTTCTAGAAATAAAGAATCTATTTGGCTATCTATAGTTAACTGCTTGTTTTTGTTTTTATTGTTAGCACTACTGTTCTCTTTTTCTATTTCAAATTCATAATTACATCCAATATTATGATCACCATATGCTCTAAAATGAGGGGTGTTTTTCATCTCGGTCCTTTCTTTATCTATATTTGCCGCTGTTATTTTTAAGCTACACCCCGGACATTTAAATGCTCTTTTATCTTGTATTAAACTGTCCCAAAAAAGCTCATAAGCCTTCTCAGCATCAATTACTTCTCCATACTCTAGACTATGTGCCTCTTCTATTTTTGCCATTTATTTCTCCTTTTCCTTGATATTAACCTTAGTCACTTTTTCATTTATTTAGCCTAGCTATAAAAGAATAAATTCTTTTTCCTGTTTATCATCACTGGTGGTACGGTTCTCCTTAGTGTATCTAAAGGAGATTTTAACTAGCTAACATAAATTTCTAAAAGTAATCCTTTAAGTCGATTGAAGTACTTGTTCATTATGGATGTCTTCTACTAACTCATCTCTACGAACATTAAGCCATTTTTTAATAGGAGCTATATAGTATTCCCACTTTTCATGTTGGCTTACAACATCAATAATTTTACTTAACCCCACTTCTTTACTCTGATAATTCATTCTTTCAATTATATCGTCTACATATTTATGTGTATTATCTACTTTTTGTATTTCTTTTGCAGTTTCGACTATTTGGTTTGGGATTGAGAGTTCTCTTAAAAGACTATGAATAAAAAGTTCGGGTGCAACACCATCAGGTAAGTTAAACTGAGTTATACGATTAACAAGCTTGTCTCTCATTTCATAATTTTCTTGTGTTGTACCAGTTAATGCACTTTTTATTCTTTCCATTTTATCCTCATCACTAACATACAAATCCCCATCGAGAATAAAAAGACACTCTGTAGTCAACTTATTAGATAGCAACATTCCTGCTGCTGTAGTAAAGCAGTTTTGGGCAGCACCATAACGTGTAACATTTACATATCTAGACATATTTAATGATTCAATTATTTGATTTACAATTGTAAAAGCTAAATCATCTTCCACAAATAACTCAATAGGTCGAGTGCTCTCTCCTGTTATTCGAAAAATAGTATCTGGTTTTGTATCCGTTAAACAAATTGTTTTTTCGGAAGTACTATATAAGTGTCGTATATTAATGAATTCGCTATAGTTCAAAATATCTATTGAATGCGTTGTAAATACAATTTGTAGTTTCTTTTCTTCAGCTCTACCATATAGAATTCTAATTAATTTTTTAAATGCAAATACATGTAAAAGCAAGTCAATTTCATCAATTAATATTAGTGAATTTTTCGGAGCATTATAAACTTCAGCTAAGATTTTAAAAATCCTTTGTTCACCAGCAGACATGCTCAAAGAAGAATATTTAGCTTGATTATATTCAACACCTATATACTTACCTTTTGAATCACTGTGCAAATTATAAGAACTATAATCACGATTCATTATATAACCAGCTTTTTCTTTAATAATTCTAGAGGTAGTATCATCCAAAGTAGTTGTGCTATACCTTATGAAACTTTGCCTTTTTTCTTCTTCTATTTTGGGAACACCAGAACTTATACCAATATAAAAAACATCTCGTGGAATTCTTCGGTCATATTTTGGTGACCATCTATCAGTGTTTTTTGAATAAACCGTTTCTTCATTTTCGTATAACTTGCTACCAACCCTATAATCATGGTACAAAGTAAAACGGCTACCTTGCCAAAGTGAGTCTATAGTAGGGGTGAAAAATTGACTGAACTTGTAATTAGTAGTTTTACTATCGTCTACAGGTTTATAACAACAGGCTAAGGCATGTAAAATTGTAGATTTTCCTGAACCATTTATACCTATTAAAGCAGTTAGTCCACTTCCTGAAAAATCTATTTCTACTTCTTTAAGGTTCTTTAATAAATTAATATGGATTTTCTTAACTTTTTGTTGCGAATAGTTTGCCATTTTTGTTTCTCCCTTAGGTCCTCTATTATTTCAATAATATCATCTAAGTCTGAATCCGCCTTTAGGGGATATTTCTTCAAATTAAAAAGTTGATAGAACCAACTTACCTCGGTTTTATCAACTTCTCCCCTGAATTTTGGAAATGTCTGTACGTGACTATCTTTTTAACCTTAGTTTAGAAATTAATGCTTCAATACTTTCTGAAATAACCTCAAATGAATTCCTTTCGAAATCCTCTAACTTTACTTTACCGTTCAAATTATCAATTACCACTAACAAACCATTCCCTTCAATACCTAAAGGGATATTTTCTAGTCTATTGTTATGATTGCTCTTATATCCCTCTAAGGTTCCCCGGAATGAATCAAATTCGAAGTTTGGCAAAACCGCCTCTAATTTGATATAGAAATCATTTATAAACCCGTCTAAATCAGCGAACCAATATGAATTAAAATATTCAATAATTGATTTATGGAATACCACTTCTAAGTTCTCTTCTAACTGCTTTAAGTCATGTGAAGTAGTTTTTTCTAGAGGTTTCCATGTAATATAATCTTCTTCGTCAACTTCACCTTCATAAATTATTGAATTAACATCTTCAGTCACTGGAGTCTTAAATAAGAAGTCCATTCCTTCATCCGCAAGCTCTTGTCTCATTCTAAAGTATTGGCCCATTGATTTCTTAATAGACAAAGATATCACCCTTTTCGTTTTACTTATTTAAAAATTTCTCAAGTAATTCAGCATAACTAGAATCATTTCCCCAAACCTCAGCTGCCTTTTCAGCATTATGGATTCCACCCGAACCTGGATGTAATTTTGCTGGTACCGCTACGGCTTGACCACCTCCACCAATATGATGGTGAATAAGTGTATCATTGTACAATTCTTTTATATCATATTGTGGGAAGTGTTCTCTAAACTTTTTATCATTAACTGGAGAAAATCCCAATTCTATTTTTTGTATATTCATTTTGCTTAAATATTCAGGGGTTTTATTCATTACTTCTTTCCAATAGTAATCTTTATCTCGTAACCACCCTTCCGAATTTGTATTTCTTTGCCCCTTTCCAACATAAGGCATTTCAATGGTAAGTCTTGGGTCGGCGGTATACTTTTTCTCTAATCTTTTTAAATCTGCATTACGATAGGTTCTAATTTTATGGTCAGGATTACTTCTAACATTACCATTAACTTCCGACTCCACTTTCGCCATAGAAATTAACTGATCCTTTAACCCAACACCATTAACCACATTATAAGGCACTCCACCTGCCAACGACAGTTGGTTTTTTGGATTGTATGGCAATAGGTTAGGGATAGAGAATTCTTTGGCTTTCGTAACGCCATTTACTGCAGCCGCTTTTGTAGTGGCTACCCCGGTCTTCGCAACAGCTCCTGCGCCTTTTGTTCCGACTACTGATGTGACGACTGTTCCAAGGGCATAGGATACCCAGTGAGCCCGCGAGTAGGCATCGCCATTTACCATATCGCGTTCATATGAGTCCGAGATGGATTTGGATATATATTTATAGGTTTTTATCGGGTGCATGATTGAATTGGCTACACCTTCAACCGTTTCCCCAGGATCTGTGACGAAGTCCCAAACTCCTGTCACAAAGTCTTTCCCTACATCATACAGGCCTACGCCGATTCCTTTTGCGATGTCTGCGGTTTGCTTAGCGGCTTCTAGCTGCATGACATATTGCTGCTGGGTGGGCGCTAAGTTTTCGTACCCGATCTGCTTGGCGATTTTGAGGAACTCATCTGGATCTGTTACATGATCGAGTTGTGCCTTCAAGTCTTTGATCAGGCGATTCTCCGCTTCCTCTTTCTTAACCTTGAGATATTGCGCGGTTTCTTTTTTCCTTACTTCCAGGTTTTTATAAGCTTCGCTATTTTTATAAGCTGCTGCATTAAAATAGAGCGGGGATACTACTCCTCCCCTTGTACTGGATACTTTCAATTGCTCCATGAGTGCCGTCACTGCTGCTTGGTCTTCTTCGGATTTGGCATATTCAGTCGTCCACTTATGATCGATTTCGTTTACTTTGTCTATCGTTTCGGTCCGTTTTGTTTCAGCCTTCTCGATATTTTCAAAGAACGCATCATCGGAAAAAGGCTCTAACTGAATGATATCATCAATTCCAGCCAATATTTTTTTCAGATCATTTTTCTGGGCTGTGACCATTTCCTTGGAATTTCGAGTGGCATTTGTCAGCTCTTCCTCTAAAAAAGGAACCGTAACCACGGTTTCACTAAGGTTCGCTTCGATTGTATCTCCTTGAATTCCGCTTAAAAAGGCAACATGCCGATTGATCAGGCGCAGCCAAGAATCCACGACATCGATCTGTGCTTTGTAAAACCCTTTAATGGCCTCTGCACCTTGCCCCTGCAGCTCATCATCCAAATGAACGATACTCTCAAATCCTTTTTTTAATTCCATGAGCTGTTCTTTCAGGTCCTTATATTGTCCGACACGCGTTTGCATGGCAGAAACTAGTGTTTGAGATTCGTAGATCATCGACATAATGGAAAGTCCTTTCAACTTCTTTTCTTATTCATTTCTATGTAATATTTTTATTCACTGTAAAATTATGGACTAAATATATTTTAGAAGAGTTTCTAAATTTATTCAAGAAATGAAGGGGAATTGGACAGTATTTTTAATAGTAGCTGGACGATGGGCGATCACAAAGTTAAACCAATACGTAAGAAAGGGCTATTCCCATTGAAGGAATAGCCCTTTCTTTGTATCAAAATCAAAATGCCGGTATGGCCGTTTCACTATATTTCTCTTCTAAAAATTTGCGTACCTCCGGGCTTGTCATGGCCTTGGCCAACTTTTGGACTGGCTCGGAATCCACGTTATCCTTGCGCGCCACTAATGTAATCGCAAAGTCATTTTCAACGCCTTCTGTGAGAAGGGCGTCATTTTTTGGTGTCAAACCAAGCGGTGCAGCGTAAGCAGGTGTTATTACGATCGCATCTGCTTCATCATACGTTCTCGCTAGCATTAATAAATCCACTTCTTTAAACTTATAGTTTTTAGGGTTCTCCGTGATATCAGACATTGTATAGTATGGACCTTTTTTTTCCTTTAAAGTGATAACTTTATGCTGTGCCAGCAAGGCCAATGAACGATCGATATTCGATACATCATTTGCAATGGCAATAACGGCACCCTCTGGCAATTTATCCATTGAATCGTATTCTTTGGAGTACACACCATAATTGGCAAAATAAATGGGTTTTACTGGTACTAGCTCGGCATTTTTGTTTCGGTTGAATTCCTCCATATATGGAACGTGTTGGAAGAAGTTCACATCCACTTCTTTTGCCGCTAGTGCGGTGTTAGGCTGCACATTATCACTTAATACAACCATTTCCAGGTTAATGCCCTCCTCTGCCAGCTTTGGTTTAACAAGCTCAAGGATCTCCGTCATTGGAGGAATGAGTGAGGCCACTTTCAATGTAACCTCTTCCTTTTCCTGATTCTGCGTATTTTCTTTCTCTTTTACTTCATTCGTCTTTCCACATCCTACTAAAAACAACATAATTGCTGCCATGAGAAAGAGTATTTTTTTCATGATGTTTCCCCTCCATTATTTATCTTTTATCAATCATTCTAGCTATTGTCGTTCCAATGAATTGGATAAGCTGTACTAGAATAATCATAATGATAATCATATAAATCATTAGCTCTGTTTTAAACTGCTGGTAGCCATACCTGATGGCAAAGTCGCCGATACCGCCGCCTCCGACCACTCCCATGATCGTTGAATAGGAAATAAAGCTGATGATCGATGTTGTTAGTCCGAGGACAAGCCCTGAACGAGCCTCCACGTAAAGAAATTTAAATATGACATCCTTAACGGAAGCCCCCATGGAAATGGCTGCCTCGATCACACCCTTTGGCACGTCCAATAAAGATTGCTCGACCAATCGCGAATAATGGGCAATGGCGATGATCGCTAATGGAACGCAAGCAGCTGCTGTACCAATGGCTGTGCCGATTATGAGTCTTGTAAACGGGATTAAAAAAACAACCAATAATAAAAACGGAAATGAACGGATAATATTGACAAGTAAATTTAAAATCGAGAAAGCCCACGGATTTTCAAGCAAATGACCCTTCCTAGAAAGAAATAGCAAGGTCCCGACAGGCAATCCAATCAAAATCGCAGCTAAAATGGACACACCAACCATCGTAATGGTTTCGCCAATCGACTGCCAAATTTCTGCCTCATATTGAATTAAAATCTCAGGCATGTCCCAGCCCACCATTCTCTTCTAATTGTTCGATAAAGTATTCTGGACGATTATCCTTTTTTTGAATCCCGGTTGGTTCGATTAAGACCGTGTCATAAATCTCTCCCTCTGCCATGATCGATACACGATTGCATATACTTTTAATGACATTCAGCTCATGACTAACGATGACAATCGTCACACCGAAGCGTTTGTTGATATTCTCTAGCACATCTAATATTTCAGCCGTTGTATTTGGATCAAGGGAAGAGGTCGGTTCATCACATAACAACACTTGCGGGTTATTTGCCAACGCCCTTGCAATGGCAACACGCTGCTTTTGTCCCCCGCTTAATTGTGCAGGATATCTCTCCATCTCACCCTCCAATCCGACAAATTGGAGACACTCTACAACACGGCTCCGACGTTCCTTCTTTGGATAATGTGCCAGCTCTAAAGAGGCTGCCACATTGTCATAAACCGTTTTATTTGCCACAAGATTAAAATGCTGAAAGATCATGCCAATCGACTTCCGTGCCCCTCGAAGTGCTTTATTGTTCAATGTTGTCAACCTTTGGCCGTTTACCTCCACTTCGCCCGCATCTGGGGTCTCCAACAAATTCATTAACCGCAGCAACGTTGATTTCCCTGCTCCGCTTGCTCCGATTATTCCATGAATTTCACCTTTAGGTATTGTTAAAGTAACAGACTTAATAGCCTGAAATTGTGAAAATTTTTTACTCACTTGATCCAGGTTAATCATAAAATCCCACTTTCTATTTGTTGAAAGGTAAGTATAGCGCTCCACATTATCGTTTCATCAAAGAAACCCAACTCATTTTATCAACTAATGAGGACCTATTGCAAAGACACAAATTAACAGTTAGAAAGGATAGATGAACAGTGAGGAATCCCTGTTTACACCTATCCCTTTTGTACGACATGTTTCGTTAACTGGATATACTTTTATTCCACAACACCGTGACGTTATTTAGACGACACCACCAAAAAACGGACAATTTGATCCGAGAAGTTAAACCAGTAATGGGCTTTTCTAGCATCGAACATGAACGACTGCTGTTCATGGAGTTCCATTCTTTCTCCCTCTATTTCCACTGTTAACTTCCCTTCGATAATGAACAAGAATTCATGTCCGCCATGAGAAAAGGCGCTTCCTTTATTTTCACCTGGCTTTAAGGTGACAAGAATAGGCGAAAAAACAGCATCACGAATGCCGCTGGATAAATTCTGATAGTGAAATTGTTCATGATTATAATCTGAATTTTCTTGGGAACGGTCCTCAGAAAAAAAGAAACTTGGGCTGACATTCAATGTATCAGCGATTTTTTTTAATGACTCTAATGTGACGCTTGATTTACCCCGTTCTACTTGTGATAAAAAGCTGATCGAAACGCCTGTTTGTTCTGCAAGGCTCTTTAATGTTAGTTTTCGCTCTTTCCTCAATGATTTCATTTTTTCCCCGATTGAATCAAAAGGCATGGAGATGCCCCCTTTTTTTACATAGTATCTAGCTTCATTATACAGTACAAATTTTGATGAATGTTCCGTCATTAATAAAATAATTGACAGAAAATTATAAATTATTTACAATGAAGGAAATAATGAATTGAAGTGACACTTCAATTTTAACGGGGTGACTCATGATGGAGAAGAAACAAATGCGGCGAATTTTAATTGCGAGTTTAGTCGGAAGTTCGATTGAGTGGTTTGACTATTTTTTATATGGGACTGTTGCAGCTCTCGTATTTAATCAGCTGTTCTTCGTGAATGAGGATCCGACAATAGGGCTGTTGCTTTCCTATGCATCCTTTGCGTTAGCATTCTTCATCCGCCCTTTTGGCGGAGTGATCTTCAGTCATATTGGCGATCGTATCGGGAGAAAGAAAACACTTGTTATTACACTTAGTTTAATGGGTGTCGCAACATTTGGGATGGGGCTTCTTCCCACGTATCAAGCCGTTGGGATTTGGGCGCCGATTTTATTAATTACGTTGCGGTTAGTACAAGGTCTGGGAATTGGCGGTGAATGGGGTGGCGCGCTTTTATTGGCCGTTGAATATGCTCCCGCTGAGAAACGTGGCTTGTTCGGGGCCATTCCCCAGATGGGTGTCACTATAGGAATGCTGCTTGGAACCGTTGCCCTATCCATTATGACACTGCTGCCTGAAAACGCATTCATGACTTGGGGATGGCGTATACCGTTCATTTTTAGTGCTCTGCTAGTATTTTTTGGCCTATGGATTCGTAAAGGAATCGATGAAACACCGTCTTTCAAAAAAGTGAAGGAATCCGGGGAAGTTCCAAAGCTGCCGATTGTAGAAACTCTTAAGAATTATTGGCGTGAAGTGCTTATCGCCGTGGGAGCCAAAGTGGTAGAAACAGCGCCATTTTATATTTTCAGCACGTTTGTCGTATCATATGCTACTGCAAATCTCGGTTTCTCACGGACAGCTACATTGACTGCAGTCATGATTGCGACAATTATAACGACGATTTTAATACCTATCATGGGGAATCTATCTGATAAGATTGGACGCAAAAAGCTGTTTATAGGGGGAACGATTGGGATGGCACTGTTTGCATTCCCATACTTCTGGTTGCTGCAGCAAAAATCGGTACTGCTATTGATCGTTGCAACAGTGATAGGTTTAGGGGTTATTTGGGCTCCCATCACAGCTGTTCTTGGAACGATGTTCTCGGAAATTTTCGATGCAAGGATCCGTTATACCGGCATTACGCTTGGATATCAAATCGGAGCAGCTCTGGCAGGAGGAACAGCGCCGCTAGTTGCAACGGCTTTACTTGATAAATTTAATAACTCCTATGTTCCTGTCGCCCTTTATATTATTTTTGCATCTGTCCTGTCACTAGCAGCGATTTGGGCAGTTAAGGATCGCAGCAATCAGAAATTAGACGAAACGCATAATACTAGTGCCATGTAATCTATGGATTTTTCACTTCAAGGAGGACAATTGAATGTTGGTAATAAGTGAGAAGGAAATTCAACAATCATATGGAATGAAAGACGCAATAGCAGATATAAAGGCCGTATTACGTGCACATGGTGCTCAAAAAATAGACAACCCTCATCGCACGGTTCTTGCTTTTCCTCAACACGAGGCATCGGCCCTTTACATGCCAAGCGCTGATTTGTCTGAAGAAGTTTCGGCGGTGAAAGTCGTTACCATTTTTCCAAAGAATCCTTCAAGGGGGATGGCAACCACACAAGGAGTCATCTTGCTGTCAGATGCAGAAAATGGCGAACACTTAGCATTGTTGAATGCCTCCTATTTAACACGTCTCAGAACGGGGGCATTGAGCGGCATCGCCACAGACTTTCTTGCTCGTAAAGACGCCAGGGTCCTCGCGATCATTGGAACAGGAGCTATGGGATTTGAACAAGCAATTGGTGTGTTAGCCATAAGGGACATTGAGCGCATTATATTAGTAAATCGCACACCAGAGAAAGCGAAGAGTTTCGGTGAAAAGCTGCGGGCATCCGGTGTAACCGTTCCTTTTGAAGTTTGCGAAGATGTTTCAGCAGCTGTTCGCCAAGCAGATATCATTTGCTGCGCAACCCGCTCGAACGAGCCAGTATTTAATGGGCAGGATGTAAAGCCGGGCACACACATTAACGGGGTCGGGTCTTACTTGCCGGATATGAAAGAAGTGGATCATACCACGGTTTCACGCGCTGCTAAAATTATCGTCGACGATTTGGCGGGCGTGAAGGCCGAAGCAGGAGAGCTCATTTCTGCAGCCAATAAGGGAAATTGGTCGTTTAATGATATTCATGGGGAGCTTTTTGAACTTGTCATGCAGACCAAATCAGGCAGGGAAAATAAAGAGGAAATTACCTTCTTTAAATCAGTCGGTGCCGCTTACTTTGACCTCGCTGTGGCAAAAGGCGTTTATCGCCAATCGAAAGAACGGAACATCGGGATGGAGATTGAGGTATAGCAGAAGTCCATGCATTTTGCTAACGCTGTGTAATAACAACCCGAAACAAGCGACGTTCAAGCATGCCGTAACATTTCATCTTTAAATAAAGAGACCCTTCTTTCGGAAGGGCCTTTTGAATAATCCATATTTTTCACAAGCGATCAAGTCTTTATCACGATTGTTTTTTTAGTGGATGGTATATTGCCTTTGAAACATGGGGGCTTGTATTTCGTTTTCCATCTTTATTTTTAACGGAGGGTGAACGTGCTACGCCCTCTTTTTTCAGATTTTCACTTTTGGGTTTGGCACCTGCCACATCATTTTCTCCTATTGAGAAACCCAGAACTAGTCCTAGTAAAATAGTTTAATCATAAACCCTCCTACTTTAATCTAAGACCTTCTCGTAAAGATGAAGTACCGCCTTCTAGTCTATTGATTAGCCTTCTAAAAATAACTTTTTCTGGATTACAAGTCTTAATATAAGTACCAGCCAATGTTTTATCTGGCCGCCACGTTTCTAAATTCCAAGAACTATTATAAAGTGTAGGGCATGTATTCTAATGTTGCCGTCCAAGTATTGACCCTGTAACCCCATTAAAATTACTTTTATTCACAATTAAGACTACCCTCTAAACAAAACAAAAAACACTACCAATTTAATTGGCAGTGCAGTTTCTTTGATAACTTTATCGGTCCAATATACCAGGTAATGTCTGAGAAATATTTGTCAGTTGGTCTACAACATCAAATACTGCTTTCGTCATAAATATTTGAACCACTATTAAAATGCTCAATAATATTAAAAGAATTATTTTAAAAGTTGTATTCATGAAAACTTATTACCTCTCTTTAATATGTGGCTTTTGAATAATCATAACTTACATTCGATTTAGTAGTTAGTGTTATATAATTATCAAATTTACCTACAACAGTTAATCCAGCTCTAGCATATGTTCCTGTTGAAGCCCAACCAGCAGCAGGGTTGAAAGTTTTTCCACTTATATTTCTATTTAACTCCGTTGCTCCATCATTTAACTGCCATCTAGCATAATCATATGCCAAACTAGATCGATCATCAATTTTTAGATTTTCACCGAAACTCATGGAAATCCCTACTGAAAATGGATATCCTAGTGACAATGAAATTGAAGACGTCCCTCTATCTCCCATAGGACCCCAATCGTCTAAATGATCTGTAGCCGATGGTATATCTATATCTGTATAAATTGATCTAGCCCATATTCCTTTATAACTTGTAATTTGAGTTACAGGTTTTAAGGTGAAATAATCATATTTTTTACTCTTTTCGCTATTTTGTTTGTACAAGTGCCAATCTGTATCCATTCTAGCAACCAAAAGTCCAAGACGATATCCTTTTTCCACCAAACTATATTTGTTTTTAACTCTTACACTTTCTGCTTTTACTTTATTATCAGTAATAAAAGTAAAAGCATCAGTTGTATTTTGTTCTTGATTAATTTCATTTTCAGAATCAATAATCTCTGATTGAGTATTTATAACCTCTTGTAAAACCATTTCATTCGTATTTGGAATTGAATTACCATTTTCATCAAAATTATTAATAGAAACATCTACAAACTGAAGTTCTTGACTTTTGTCTATTGTATATCCTATAACATGACTTGTAAATTCAGAATCAGGAGTATCAAGAGAACCTTTTTCATTCACTTCATTGGCTGAATATTCATAATCATTAGATGCGTCAGCACTTTCGTCAACGAATTCTTTACCATTCTCAAATGCTTTTTCATTCAATTCTTCTTCGCTCTCACCAAATTCTAACTGTCCATCATTTTCTTTAACGGTAAGTTTATCTAAATCTAAGATTTCTTTATATTCCTCTGCTTGAACATCACCGTAAAGAAATACTCTTTTACCATCTTCTAATTCAGTTTTCAAAAAATCTTTATATAATTTATTTCCTTCTACCACAGCGGCGTCAGCAGCAATAGAATTTGAATTCTCAAAATCTTGATTATTTTCGGGGGAAACAACACTAACGTTCAATTCATTATTATCAACTTTATCTTGAATATCTTCAAACTCTGGATCACTATTTTCTTCAACAACATTATTAACGGTTTCTTCTGTGCTTGTTTCATCATCAGCAATAATAACTATATTCTTTTCTTCCGATGAATCATTCGTGTTTTCTTTCATTTCATTAGCTTTGGCGAAAAAATTAACAGAATAACTACTAAAGAATAAAAGCAAAGACAAAATTACAATAAAACTACCTCTTAATATTTTTTTTGTTTTACCCAACATAAACCCTCCCTATTCTAATTAAATATTAACATACAAATTATGTATACAGTTACACAAATTGTATTTATTGCATATTTTGTCATTAATGAAACGGTTCGGCGGAATTTTCTTAGGATTTGAGCGCTAACAACTAAACCTAATAGAACTAAAAGTCCATCAAACACTCATGTATGTATTCTTAATAGGTGTGAATACCTTCAAGTTCCTCGAGTATATCCATAAGCAAATCATCCATATCTTCACATACTTCTATACTTTCTTTTACATCATTACTTAAATTTATCTCTACCAATACAACATTTAATTAACACAAATAAACTACCCACAATCATCAACTGTTTTTTCATTTTCTTCTCCCCCATTTTTAATTTTTATAATAGAATAATAACCATAAATTCAGATTGATATTTCCCAAAATTGAATTCACGATTTTCACATATGGAATCGTTTCTCCTTCGTTTCTGTGACCCTCTCACGTTATACCTTTCTTGCCACAAATAAAAGAACCTGACAGTACCAAGGGATGAAAGATTAATTCACGACAAATAAAAAAGAATCCACCTTGAATAAAGATGGATTCTTTTAATATCTACGTTGCTGTGTCAATCTTGGATTAACTTTATAAATTCATGATCCACTTGTTTCTGCTTCAGCTACCTTTTTGACACGATCTAAAAATTCAACGACCACTTTATCGGTGGCAAATACTAAAAGTAATTTCAAAAACCACTTCAATGGGCGACTGGTGACTGTATATGTAAAGGAAGTTCTATTGTCATTGATTTTATTTAATTCATAGAAAGCTGTAATATCAAACATTTTTGCAAGTATGAAGCCTACTTTAAGCTTTTTCTCATTTGTCTCATTCAAGTATTCCAATGTTTCTATATCATACTCTTCTGTTCGTTTTCCTTCTCGATATTTTTGGCGATATACACTTCCAACCACTTCTTCCGTTATTTTAACCGGCTTTTGTTCAACTACTTGAGGCATGATTTTTTGCATATTTTCTACAGAACCATCAAGAAACTTCCATACCTGTTCAATTGGGGCATTTATTTCTATTTCTTTTGTCCATTTTTTCAATGAAAATCACCTCTGTCTCTATTATATTTCCTTTATTATGTAATAACCAAATTCGAACTGATGAATTTTTAAATTTAATGTCGTTCTGTAAATAAATTACTTATTAAGATTCTCCTTTTTGGTGTTATTCTTGTATAATAAACCAAACGGTTACTATTTCAGGAGAATCCTATGAATTTTATTTATATCAATCAAAACATATTAGATAATCTTTTTTATATCTTAGTAAGCATTTTGATTTATTACATTTTATTAGATCATGGCAAAAGGTTAAGTCAGTATGGCAAGACCCTTATTACTGCATGCATGAGCATTCCTATTATTTTATGTATGAAGTTTCCTATTTATATCGATGAATATTGTGTCCATGATCTCAGGCAAATCCCTTTTATAATAGGGACCCTTTATGGTGGTTGGCCTGTAGGGGCTGCCCTGTTAGTCATCATATTAACTTTTAGGTTTGCTTTTTATGGTTTCAATTTACTTACGTTAATTGTATATATCGTAATCTTTATTATAACGGCTCTATTTTCTTCCAAATTCAAAAATTTCAATCGAAAATATAAGCTTAATAGCTCGATACTATTAATTTTATTTCTTGGTATACTAACGAGCTTCATTTCAATCGTTATGTCTGATTATTTTCGAATAACGGAGGCGTATGTATTTTACTTTATCATCCTCCCTCCTTTCATTATCGTTTTGGCTTTATATATCATAGAAATTTTAAAGGATGCCATTATAATCCGGACACAAATGGTAAGGCTTGAAAAAATGGAGGTAGTCAGTCAGCTTGCAGCCAGCATTTCACATGAGGTTAGAAATCCTTTAACGGTTGTGAAAGGATTTGTTCAACTGCTAAAGGCTCCTGATCTGACTCATGAAGTAAGAGAACAATATATACAACATGTAGTCAGGGAGCTTAATAGTGCAGAATCCATTATCAGTGAATACTTAGCATTTGCAAAACCTGCAATCGAAAAAGTGGAAAATATTTTAATTAACCGTGAAATAGGATATGTAATTGAAATGATCAAACCATTGGCTAACATGAATTTAGTTACTATATCTAATCAGTTGGCTCCAGGCATCACCCGGGGCAATATTCAACATTTCAAGCAATGCTTCCTAAACCTCATCAAGAATGGTATAGAGGCAATGCCAAACGGCGGGGAACTCAATATTGTTTCTTATGTAAATAATTTCGATATCATTATCGAAATCAGTGACAATGGAGTGGGAATGAACAAGGAACAAATAAGTCGTTTTGGTGAGCCTTATTACAGTTCCAAAGAAAAAGGGACAGGGTTGGGATCAATGGTGGCTGTCAAGACCATCCAATCGATGAATGGTACACTTCATATTACTAGCGCTTTGAATAAGGGAACAACGATTTCAGTAACACTTCCCGTTTATCATGAAGATTATTCGGCAAAATAACTCTCATATAAAAAAGTCCGCGATTTACGGCGGACTTCAGACTGTAGACAAACTCGAAGAAAAGCGAATTTGCCTGCAGTTTTTTTATTTGAAAAAAGTTCCAGTTGATTTCAGAAATCCGCTCCCTTTCCGCCGACTGTCTGCCAAGCCTCCTCGACGCAAGCGTCTGTGGGGTCTCGGCTAGCCAGTTATTCGGCAGGAGTGTCGCAAATTTCTTCAATCCAATAAGAACTACAGTAAAAAACCTTAAAGAACGGAGCACTTTATTCGAACATCTGCACTGTCTTGGGCCAATGACGCAGTTTACCGACCTAATCCACACAATATTCGGCCATTCACGTATTTCACCTCACTATTCAGACTCTCCCCCTTACATCCGCAAAATAAAAGTCCGCCATTTACGGCGGACTTTTCACTTTATTTTTTCTCGTCAAGGCATTGATAAACCGCCATCATGTCTCGTTTGTTCAATTCACGTATCCGGGCGAATATGGGGATATCGGCCACGGCCTCGGTACGTTCACTTTCAGCCACGACATCCTTCACTTTCCCTGTCAGCCAGGTCTGGACGTCGATGCTTTCGACGATTTCTTTGCGCCCTTCATCATCGATGCCACTGGCATGACAGCTCACACAAGGGATCGTTAATTTATACACACCGTCATGGATGTTGTCTTCTGAAATGACTTTCTTGCCATTACAGAATGGGCATTTATGACTTGCTTTAATTTTATTGATTTGGGTAACGATTTTTTTGTAGCCGAATGCTTCATAGACATAGGTTAGTTTTTTGTATTTGCCATTGGTGAAATATTTATCAATAATGGTTTCTCTTGTTTCGTTAATATTGGCAAAGTCACAGATGGTGATCTGATTTTTGCTGCTGATTGCTTCGATATTGCCTTTAATGCTGTCCCAGAATGGTTGGGTATTTTGTAATACCACTTCATAGCCTACGAAGCTTGCCAGTTCGAGTTCGAGCATTTTCAACGCCGCTTTTGTTTCACGTGGAAGGAATGAGACATCATCAGTGAGTGCGATATCGCCGCCCACAATCGCTTTTAGTTTTTCCAGTTCCGGCAGCTTTCCGACAGTTTTGATGACTTGATCAATTGGCTGTTGGATGATCTCGCGAATGTCCGTATCACCAAACATCAGCTTTTTATGATGTTTGAGAACCGTTCCTTGACAGACTGGACAGTCGATCATCTCTTTTGTTTCTTTCATCTGCTCTTTAATGATTGATTTCGATACGAAGATATAACGCCCAATGATGAAATTGAACCCTTCCCAAGTTCGCGATGCCTTGCCTGCTTTATCGTAAAAGGACTTTTCCCAATACCCATATAAGAAGGTATGTTTTTCGGCATCTGTCATCTCATTATAGCTTTTACTAATGTCGTGACCGAGTTCATTCTTGATCTCATCAAACAGGAATTGCAGTTTGGAGTGCTGATAATATTTTAATACTTCCATCACGTCAGGATGTAATAAACCATCCCAGAATGGCACGTTTTTGTCTTGTATGACTACATCGAAATCGAATTTTTCAATGACGCGGCGTCCCGAACAGCTTGGACAATGATTTTCTGCAGAATAGAAATCGAAGCTTCTTGTATCCTTATTGGTCGGATGTGCAGCGACTATATGGTTGATCATTCCGCCCAATTCATAAAGAAACGTATATTGGCTGTACAAGTGCCGTTCAAGATCAATGGCGATCACAGGTGCAATCGTGTCGGACTCGTACTCACCATAAATTACGCGAGCGATTGGTGATAAGCTTTTTAAAATGCCGCCCTTATAGACGTTCTCTGCGTTTTTGAAATAGTCCAGATGATTTCCCTGTAAATAATCGATACCGGTTTTTGAACGGAGCGTCGAAGAGATATGCAATGGCTCCGCCCGTTCGTCACTGTTTTTGCGACTGTAATAATCATCATGACTGACAACGTCAAGATGCTGGACAGGTGTTAGCTGTCTTTTGCCAAAATCCACGATATAATCCGAGCTTTCCAGCATATAGGCATTATGTTCAATCATGATGATGGAGACGGATTCGTCCTCCAGAATGACCCTGACACTGTCAATGAATTGGTTTAAAATATTTTGTGATAACCCTTTTGAAGGCTCGTCAAAAATGAACAGCGTGTGCGGGTTCCTTGTCTTCGCAAACAGCTCGGAAACTAAGTGGACACATTGAAATTCACCCGTCGATAGTGTTTGTGTTTTTCTTTCTAACGTCAAATAACCAAGCCCAAGTTTGATCAATAAGCTCAAACGTTTATGTGCGATGTCTTCAGATGGCAATTCTTCGATGATATCTTCGATCGAACGCTGAAAAATATCATCAATCTCGTCACTGTATTTGGTTAGCTTCTTTTTAATATCGAGAAACGTCGCAACGGTTGACCGGCTGGTGATCGATTTGTTTCGGTCCTGCCCGACCATGACTAACTTATCCTTTGGATACCGCTTCTGAAAATCTTTGGAGATGCATTCATTGACTAGTGTAGATTTACCGCAGCCTGACTCACCCGTAAAGGTAACGAGCCTATTCTTGGGAATCCGAATTTCTTCCATTTGAATATTACGGCAGTAAAGATCCTGAAATTGATAGTATTCCGTTGGCGCTGCTTCATTTCGCTTCCAGCTGATTGGTTTGGGGCGCGGTGATTCCTCAACGATTTTCCCGCCATATTTTCCACTGCCGGGTCCAAAGAACAATTGGTCATCCGTGCTATCCAACACCGTGTCGGAGTGATCAATGAGCCAAATTTGATTTTTATAACCTAATTGCTTAATCTGTTCCAAAATTTTCAAAAGGGTTTGATGATCTAGACCGACGGAGATTTCATCGATGATGATCACGGTATTTTCACTTGTTGCCATGAATTCGGCCAAATAAAGCCGGGTTAATTCCCCTCCTGACACTGTCCCCATAATACGGTTCAAGCCTAAATAACCAATATTCATATTGATTATATTTTGGAGAATATGCTGTTTAGCTTCACTTATATGTAAGGTCTCTGCGAGTGAAAGGATCGTTTCGATGCTTAAGTTGTTAATATCGGATATAGTATGCGGGCGGTCTAATAATTCAATGGTATATTGCTCGACTTCTTGATTGTAGCGCTTCCCCTTACACTTTGGACATTCGACGTTTTTCGTCGTACCGCGTCCTTTACAAGTGGGGCACCAGCCTAAGGCATTATTAAATGAAAAAACTTCCGGAGAAAGATTGAATTTTTCTGCAAGACAAACACGAATCTCTTTAAACACACCAGTATGTGTGCCGATGGTCGAACGGGGATTAGCTGAAATGGATGATTTGCCGAGAAAAAGGACCAGTGGCATTTCCTCCATCTTGATGGCACTGAAGTTGGTTTCCATAATATTAGGGAATAAATACTGATATTCAGACTTCGGCAATAAGGAAACGAGACGCTTCTTGGATTCTTCGCCAATTGTTTGACAAAAAGTCGTCTTCCCGGAACCTGATAAACCAGCAATTCCTAATGATTGGTCGTCTGGAAGTGATGAATCCAAATGGCTTATATTGTTCGCTATTAATCGATTTATTTTCATTTGTAACTCCTCTCATTTTTTTAAGCTCAGTCTTTCATATTAGCACAGCAGTATATGTATTTGGTATTTTTTTAACGGTAACCCCATCCTTTTATTCTTTCACATTCCGCTGTTTCAAAAACGTATGATTCATCGACAAAAAACGAGGAGTAAAGATTGGATTTTAGATGATTAAAGCCTTCTAATAGATTATAAAAGCCCCTCTCGACTAAGAGAAGGGCATTTCTTATAAAGTATGACCGCATTTTTATCCAATACCCTTATTTAGTATTGGACTTTTTTGCCTTGTTTTCAAGATCGCTTTTAGGCTCGGTGGAGAATTCCACATCTTTTCCATGTCCCTGCGGGTTAACACTTGGTGCAATGCGACCTCTTCCTGTCTTTTTACTCATTTCCTTCACCTCCAAGTATATTATGTCCGAACTGTTATAAATTAAAAACGAGGTCGCTTCTTTCTGTGAACACCTCTCTAAGATCAGGAACTTATAAAAAATGCTCCAATAAAAAACCTGCATAGAACTAAAGTCTACACAGGTTTCAAAAAAGCTGTTTTCCATATTCGACTATGGAATTTGTATATTTATGAACCAATAACCCTATCATGTAATGTCCTTAAACACCTACAATGTGGGACGGAGCTACTTTAAAAGGCGAGTGTAATTAAATGTGTCTTTGTTCAGAGGAATATCAGGATTTTTTTTCCCGGCAAGCTGTACTGCTCTTCCTGTATTTCCGCTATAGCCTTCTTCAACGGGCCCTGGATAATGATAATGACCATCATTAACTGTTTGAGTCGTTGCTTCACCAGTTGCATGATTTGCTCCCGTTTCCGCACCATCAATTATTACGGATTTGTTTTCTTTATCGTTAGTCAATCCATCTCCTCCTTTTCTAAAGATTTTCTTTTATAGTATTTCGATAAAAGAGCAATAAAATGAAAGGAGAAAAAAGGAAGCACTAATAATGACTTCATTCTTTGTTAGTTGGAGGTCAGAAGGAGACTTTCCGCTGCTCCGTTTTTCAAGAAGGGACTGGGTTCGCCAACCGTATATATCTGCAAGTCATGCATGGCCCTGGTACATGCGGTGTAGAACAATCTACGCAGGCTCTCTTCACCGTATGTTTGCATGGATGCATCATAAATGATGACTGCATCGAATTCGATGCCTTTGGCCAAATAAGCCGGTATAACAACTACACCCTGTTCATATTCATTTGTGCCTTTCTGTACGAGTTTAATTTCACCGTGGGCATTAAGGGCATCGTATGCGGCGGCACTTTCGGCAGCAGATTTACAGATTATCGCGATTGTATTGTACTCACGGCTTTGAAAGTCTTTGACTTTAGACATGATCTTGCGGTGCAATTCATCACGGCTGGACACTTGAGTGAGTACAGGCTTCTCGCCTTCACGATTGAATGCCTTAATTCGATGGCCTTCTGGAATTAGTTCGCGTGTGAATTCTATAATCTGCTTTGTGGATCTGTAGCTTTGATCCAAGGTTATGCTCTCGGTTTCACTTATTCCGTATAAACTGGTAAGAGTCTGGAAATCCACCCGTTCGCTGGCATGGGCGAATATTGCCTGGTTAAAGTCACCGAGCACGGTCATCCTGGCAGAAGGAAACAATCGTTTCAAAAACTCGAATTGAAATGGAGAATAATCCTGTGCTTCGTCTACAAGCACGTATTTTATAGAGCTATTCGACTGAAATCCTTGAATTAACTCCTTCAGCAGCAAAAATGGAGTCGCGTCTTCGTAATACAGTTTACCTTCGTCCAGCATTTTTTGGGTTGATAAGCAAATTTCCCTTTCGGCAGGTGTTTCACCCTCATTCCACAGTTCGACCCGTCTTTGTTCGTCAAAAAGTTGCTTGTATATGCCCTTAATATTGATAAAATGAAGTGCTTTTATCCGTTTGCGTAACGTCTTCAATTTCTTTCGAACGATCATACGCGCAAGCATTTTATTCTCAATCTCATAATCGTCAAAGGAATCTTCATTAACACCGCGCTTTTTCTCTAAATAGGTGTATACCTTTTGGTAGTCTTCTTTGCTAAGATACTCGATTTCCTCCTCGACCCAAGGTTGTTTCAACTCAAACTTTTCCCTTTCATCAAGTAGCTCACATAACCACTCTTTCAGCTTTTCAATCCGATTGTGAAATCTTAATGTCGTGTCTGTGTTATAAAACCTTTCCGAGATTTGTTTGGCGGAGACGAGCGTTTCCCCTCGGAACTTTACACCTCTAAAGATCATTCCGGATTCCTCCAGTGACTGTCTGTAGGTCTTGATGATTTCAAAGAAGCGAATGGATGCCTTAAATTGGATACTCGCTGTCCTGGTGCTATAGGAAGGATCATCGGCTTCAGTCAGCAAATATTCCAATTGCTCATAAGGATCCTCAACTTGAAAAGAGTCAGTCAGACGATGATCCAGGTATTCCTGGAATGTTACCTGCTGCATATTCTCTTCGCCAAGTTCGGGTAACACATTGGATACGTAGTTATTAAACATGGAGTTAGGAGAGAATAGAATGATTTGATCGGCTTTCAGCCTTTCTCGGTTCTTGTATAGCAAGTAAGCGATCCGTTGTAGGGCAGCTGATGTCTTCCCGCTGCCAGCTGCACCTTGAACAATGAGCAGCCGTCCGCGATCGTTCCGGATGATCCTATTTTGTTCACGTTGAATGGTGGATACGATACTGTGCATATGCTTATCCGTTCCTTTGCCCAGTACCTGCTGCAGGATCTCATCCCCAATGGTGAGACTCGTATCGAACATTGATTCGATAACGCCTCCCTTGATGGTGTATTGCCACTTGTTCTGCAGCATCCCCCGAATTACGCCTCCGGGAGTGGAGTATTCTACAGGACCGGGAGGATAGTCATAATAAACACTCGAAACCGGGGCCCTCCAATCGTAGATAATGAAGTTTTCCCCTGTTGCATCAGTAAGAGTGGAAGTCCCAATATAAATTTGTTCCGTCTCGGAAGACCCTTCTTCAGTGATATCAATCCGGCCGAAATAAGGCACTTCCTGCATGCGGCGCAGTGTTGACAGCCTCTTGAAGGCATATCTATGTGCGCCTTCGCTTTGTGACAAGTCTTGAGCCTGTTGCCTTAATCCAATGATGGTCTCGAGGTAATCATCGAAAGTATCGATATTAACCTTGAGGTCATCCCAAAAGTGTTTACGGATATTAACAACTTCTTTTTTACGCTTTGCAGTTTCTCCTTCTATTTTGCTGATTTGTTTCGTGATTGTTTCTATCACCTCATTCAAACGTTCTTGCTCCTGCCGAATTTCATTGTTCATAACGGACACTCCTTTAAAAAATGAGAAATTAGGGGTTGACTAGAGGTGATTTTTACCTTATACTTATATTAAGGGGTAAACTGTTTTTGTATATAATTAAATGTGTTTCTATACTAATTTATCATAAATTCCGAATGATATCAATGTATTTTACACAACAGTTGCCATAATGAATCGTCATTTTAAACTTGAATTTAACATGTAAAGCCAGTAACCAGTTGAGCAATAGCTTGGCTGGTTATTTTTATGATTATTTGAAGGCCTAAAGCTTCGCTAGTCCCGCCTTTCATAAAAACTGCAACCCCCACATCAACGTTTGATTCGTTTCGATTAGATGTGATTCATATTGTCTTGACTTAACTTTGTTTGTTAGATAATGTTTAGGATAAAACTTTTTGTAGGAGAAATTATCATGAAAAATTATAAAGCATGTCAGAGTTGTGGAATGCCGCTGTCTAAAGATGAATTAGGTGGTGGAACTGAAAAAGATGGTAGGATAAGTACTAAATATTGCAGTCATTGTTATATAAATGGTGAATTCACTCAAAACATTACTGCGATAGAAATGCAGAAAGTTGTTCAAAATCATATGATGGAAAATATGAATATGCCTAAATTTATTGCTAAGTTTTTCACTAGGGGCATCCCAAAGTTAGAGCGATGGAATTAATCACCCAATAGAAAACGAATGATTTTCTTTATCCTTTTTCTATAGATTTGAAACAAAGGCATACTGGTTATAAAAAAATACGGAGGAAATAGCGATAAAGACAAATCCCATCTGAGCGGATTTGTCTTTATGTTTCTTCCATCGAAAAATATAAAATGTTTTTGTGAATTTTCAATCTATTCCACTTATTTCATCATCTGCCTTGCTTCCATAAACAGCACTTGGATAAATTTTTTCATATTATTGCGGCTCTGACTGCTTACTTTTTTGCTTTTGTCTTCTAGCTCCAGCATTTTTTTTCGGACTTCAGAGAAATCAAAAAATGTGGATGAATAGGCTTCGAATTTTGGATTCATATAATCCGTCAATCCTAATGAAGCGATATGGATGAGTGCCTGGTTAAGAGCGCGACGGACACGCTGCTCGGAAGCTTTCATTTCTTTCTGGATTTCGGCTTCTTTCGCTTGATCTCCCAGCTTTTCAGCAGCAATCCCAGCAAAAATCTCCTTCAAATATGGAAACGAGTAGGCAGGACCGAGTCTTTGCTTTTCATTTTGGAGGAATCCTAAAATGTTTAATAAATCCTCGCTTCCCCCCTCGCCAATCATACCTAAATCAGAAATTAAGGACCGTCCGGCTTCCATGATATTTTTTGTATGAAAGGGTTTAGAAGACTTCGGGCGGTCCGTAAACACGTTCAACGACTTTTGAATGCCCTGGATCGATTGATCCACCAGTATTCGCTCGTTCACTTTGTTTAATATGCATGAAATTTCAACTTGGTTCAGCGGTTTTGTAATGTAGTATTCCGCTCCTGATCTATACGCCTCACCAATCATTTCTTTCGTTTCCACTTGCGATATCATCACAAATCTCCCTTGAAATCCATCAGCAAGAGACCTGATTGTTTCAATTCCATCCCTTAATGGCATGAGCAAATCAATTAAGACAACGTCTGCTTTTTTTAAAAGCAACAAGCCATTATTCACTAAAGCTCCGTCTTCTGCTTCTCCCACCACTTTGCCTAAATCTTCGTCTTCAATTATCTCTGTCAACATTCCTCGAATGGCAGGATCGTCATCTATAATGAAATAATTCATCTCGTTAGCCCTTTCTCCATAATAGCATCAATCGGAATCCCTACGATGAATACGGTTTCTTTATAGGTATCCATTAGCCTGATATGTCCTCCAAATTTTTCAACTGTTTGTTTCACATACGATAAGCCAATTCCCGTCGAAGGGTTTCCCGCCGCATCGAATTTCTTTGTATAACCTGCTGTAAAAATGATTTCCTTCCGCTTTGGCGCAATGCCGGGGCCATTATCACAGATGCAAAACTCCACGAACTGATCTTTCCTTTTCACATGCAGTGATACGTACCCTTCTTCTTCAATGGCTTCCACTGCATTGGCCAATAAATTATTTATTAATGATAATACCATATATACATGATAGCGGGGATGGTCACCATCTATATGAAAGGAAAATGTAATAACTTTGCTAAGGGACTCTGCATATCGTCTATTGGACACGATCATGATGTTACCAAGGTCTTCAATCTTCATATATTCCTGCAGGTTTTCGGATGACATCAGTTTCGACAGCCCCGCATAAATCCGCTGGTTATCTTTTTTGATCTCATGCATGAGACCGGCAATCTGCAACGCAGTTTGCGCATCGCTTCCATTAGTCCCCCTTGTTTTTATCCGACGGTAAAAGTCATAACAAGTGCGGGTGATTTCTTCCGCATTTTGCATCGTTTTCTTTAGTTGAACCGATTCCTCATACAAACTTGAAATGAAAAGCAGCATTTGTTCCTTTTGCATGCGCTGCTCCGCTTCTGCGGATTTCGCTTCTCTCAGCTTTAATATATTAAAAAAGCCGAGAACGAAAAAGCTTCGAATAAAGGCGATTAAAACAAGTTGGTCAATGGCTAACAAGGGTGTGTCCTGATTCGCCAGGATGGATCGGATCGTCATCTCCGATACACTTGCAAATAGCTCGATCAAAACCCCTAAAAGCCCGATCATAAACGGCTGATCGTGCCGTTCGTTCAATTTCGTTTTATGAAAGGCCAACGCATAAATGAAGTAGTAGAAAAAGGCGGGAACATGAAGATACATCGCATCCTCGACGGATATGTCCCGTATCCCGACAGCCAGTGAAAAACGCAAAAAAAACACACTCATTCCCGTCACTATGCCTGCAATAACCGGGTGGATGCTCCTCCCCCATAGTAAAAACAAGAAGAAGACGGGGGTTCCCAAACTGACTCTGAATGTATCATCGAAGGGGTAAAACTTGAATTCGCCCGCAAGAGGCACCGCAATCATAATCAATAGCAATATCCTTATACGCTTTTTCAATACGGTCCCTCCCCAGTCACTATATTAAAAACATAACACATGAAAAGGTAAAAAGTGAGAAGGGTTCTGACTGAAATTATTATTTTTTCTGGCCCTTGTAAGTATCAGTAGGATTCAGTAGGTTCCAGTAGGATGATCATAAACTTGAAATAATCTAAAAATTGAAAGCGTTACCAATGGAATGGATATCAAAGGAGGAATTCAAATGAAAAGGTTTGGCTTAGCTACTCAAATTTTTATTGCACTTGTACTAGGTATCGTTGTCGGTGCTTTATTCCATGGTAATGAGACAGTCATGGCCATTTTAGTACCTATCGGGGATATTTTCATTCATTTAATTAAGATGATCGTCATCCCGATCGTCATGGCTGCATTAGTCGTATCCATAGCGGGAGTCGGCGATATAAAGAAACTGGGGAAATTAGGCGGGAAGACTCTTCTTTATTTTGAGATTGTCACCACAATTGCCATTGTTATCGGTTTACTGGCGGCAAACTTGTTCCACCCAGGGTCTGGCTTAGATACAAGCGATCTTGAAAAAAGTGATATTTCAAAATATGAAGAAACAACAAATACCGCTGGTAGCAGTGGCTTTGGAGAAACAATTTCTCATATTGTTCCTTCTAATGTATTTGAATCAATGGCTCAAGCGGATTTGTTACCGATTATCTTCTTTTCTGTTTTATTCGGCTTAGGTGTTGCTGCGATAGGCGAAAAAGGAAAGCCTATTCTTGGATTCTTTGAAGGTGTGTTGGAAGTAATGTTTTGGGTGACGAATCTAGTCATGAAATTTGCCCCCTTTGGTGTGTTTGCGCTGATTGGTGTAACCGTTGCAAAATTCGGTATCGCAACCTTAATACCTTTAGGGAACCTAGTAATTGCTGTTTATGTGACGATGGTATTCTTTGTATTCGCCATTCTGGGAATTATAGCGAAAATGTCAGGGACAAGCATTTTTGTTATCCTGAAAGTGTTAAAGGATGAATTGATTTTAGCATTTACAACAGCAAGTTCAGAGTCGGTATTACCAAGGCTTATGGACAAAATGGAGAAGTTTGGCTGCCCGAAATCCATTACTTCTTTCGTTATTCCAACAGGCTATACGTTTAATCTAGACGGCTCATCGATTTATCAAGCACTTGCTTCACTTTTCGTGGCACAAATGTATGGTATAGATTTATCCATTACACAACAGATCACTTTGTTACTCGTATTGATGTTAACGTCAAAAGGAATGGCTGGCGTTCCGGGTGCCTCATTTGTTGTTGTTTTAACAACACTTGGTTCCATGGGACTGCCGGTGGAAGGTGTTGCGTTCATTGCCGGTATCGACCGAATTTTGGATATGGGAAGATCAGCGGTTAATGTCATAGGGAACTCATTGGCGGCGATTGTCATGTCGAAATGGGAAGGGGAATTCGACCAGGATAAAGCAAACCATTACGTTGATTCAATTAAACAATCAGACGTAGCATAAACCTATAAACGAGGAAACTCGGTATCAACAATCCAAATAAATCATGACGATCGTATTGAGAAAGACCTCTACAAAACAAGTACCAGTGCATGCATGACATGTTATCCAAACATTGCGTGCATTCCCCGATTACAAGTTATTCTTACGGGATGACAAACCCAGGTATTTCTTGTGCTGAACTGTTTGATAGATCGTATTTTCCGATTTTGATGAAATGGCAGATGCGGTTGATGAATAGCAAAAGTCTTGGGAAGTGATATAAAAGCCCTCCTTTATGGGAGGGCTTTTTGTTTTGCAGGGTAGGTAAAAATAATGATCCGAAACAAAAAAATGGATAGCCCCAAATAAGGCTATCCAGCTTAATTTATCAGATCACTTCACCTTTACGCCAGCTTTGATCAACGTAGGCGGAGTTTCGCCCTGTAATCCGGCGACAAGGTTTGTTGCGGCCAGCATCGCCATTTTCAGGCGGGTTTCATATGTTGCGGAACCGATATGAGGCAGAGTGACGACATTCTTCATGGAAAGCAGCGGGTTGTCTTCCTGGACGGGCTCCTGTACAAAGACATCGAGTCCTGCCGCGTGAATTTCTCCGGTCTTTAGCGCATCGATCAACGCTTCTTCATCCACTGTTTTCCCTCTTGAACAATTGATGAAGATGGCGGACTCTTTCATGAGCTTGAATTCTTTTTCCCCCATCATCTTTTCGGTTTGAGGGGTCAGCGGTGTCATCAAGCAGACAAAATCAGATTGCTTTAACAGATCTTCCAGGGAACAGTATGTAGCACCATACTTTTGTTCCGCGTCTTCGTTTCTGGATCTATTATGATATAAGATGTTCATATCGAACCCAAAACGGGCCCTTTTTGAAACGGCAGATCCGATTCCGCCCATCCCGATAATGCCTAATACTTTATGGTGGACGTCCAACCCAAACGATTTTTCCCCGATATTCGATGTCCATTGCCCTGACTTTACCATTTGATCCAACTCAGGCATTCTTCTCGCTGCGGAGAGCATCAAACCCATGATCGTATCGGCGACTGTCTCGTTCAATACCTCGGGAGTGTTCGTAGCCATGATTCCTCGATTGGACAACTCGGTTACATCCAAATTGTCGTAACCAACCGATGAATTACAGACGATTTTTAATTGCGGTGCTTGATCCAGTAAAATTTTATCCACCTTTAATCCTGAACCTAATATACCTTGTGCGTTCTTCAGCTCCTGAAGAAATTCAGGATAATTTTGTGAATCAAGACCCTCAAAATAAACGACCTCACAAGTCTCTTGAATATAATCCAACACCTTTTGATCCACTTTCTTATAAACGATTACTTTCGGTTTCATCATTGATACCTCACTTCCAATAAAGTAGGACCCCATCGGGTTCAAATGCTGACATAACCTTTTTGTTTTACGCCTCTATCTATAATCTACCATTATTTTAAAAAAAGGTAGTAGCTAATTGAACGGCGGACCAAATCGCTAAAACGGAAGCTAACGTTAGAATAACATTTTCGAACCAATTGTTTTTATATTTTCCCATCAAGCTTTTTTTATTTGAGAGCACGAGCATGCCAATTGCGATTACTGGAAAGCCGATTATATTTATTGCATTTACGCCAATTGTCAATGCAATGAAACCAGGCATGCCGGGAATGGACCAAATAAGCGGCGTAACCAATACAAAAATCATAATCCATTTAAACATTGGATCTTTTTCATATTTACCATTGTACTTTTCGCGTCGGTTTTTATTTATTACGTAATAGGCATCTACTATCAATCTTGGAAAACCAGTTGATTTCCCTACTATACTCGCGAATAATACGCCAAAAACACCAAGATAGAAAATGTACCAGCCAAATTGCCCTAACGACATTTGTAATGCCATTGCCAAGTCATCAATCGTTTCGACATGAATTCCATTCGGTTTTAAAATTTCTGCCCCAACCACCCAAATGGCCAAATTTATCACGATGCAAACTCCGATGGCAAACAGTAAGTCATTTCTTTGAACCTTGACATGACTCGGCTTCGTCCAGCCCTTTTCCTTCATGAAATATGGATGTACAAAGTTCGAAATCGATCCTGCCACTGCACCGATAATTGAAATCGCCACCAATAATGCTCCATGAACGCCAGTATCACTTGGAATGCTAAAACCAACTGTTCCTTTAATGATTTGCCCCACATCCGGTGTAGCTTGAATGGCCAGGAACAAGAAGGCAATGGTCAATAATGCCAAAAGCACTTTCATTACACTTTCAATTCTATTATAAATATTCCTGCCTATAAGCATAAACACTAATCCTACAACTACCATTGAAGCTAAGAATGGCTGATTGACATGGAAGAGGGTCGATAATACCTCTCCCGCTCCCTTAATCATATAGGCATTAAACAGATGGCCCATGATCAGTGCATAACCAAACATGAAATAACCGAAAAATGGGTGGATACGTCCATAGCCTTCAAGAATGGTTAAACCCTCTGTGTTACAAAGCTGGAACCGGGCGATAACATTAACGATAAGAAAACGAAGAATTAATGACAGAGCTAAAATCCACATTAAACTATATCCATAATCTGCACCGGCAACGGAAGAAGTCACCAGATCCCCGGCGCCAAGCCACGTTAACACGGCAAGAATTCCTGGACCATAGGCGGTTTTAAATTTCGTGAAGAAATTTGTTTTCTTACTTTCGACCTCCGGAGCAATCACAGTGGATTCAGCAAGATTTGATTGATTTTTCAAGTTATTCACTCCATTCCAAAGAGTATGTATTCGCTTTCATTTTTTCTAAAGCAATAATACTTAGATAACTCTAGACATTCAGATATTGAAATTATGACAGAACTTTACATCATTTCCGGAATTGACATAAAGTTAACGCGCAGTATGTTGTCATGCTTCATGTTGAAGTGAATTAGCTCTTAAGAAAGTTCTCCTTCCGTTTGATTGAATCTTTCGACTATTTACATTGAAATTGTAAGACAAATTAAAATGTAAGTCAATCATAATATTTAGAAGTTTTTTTAAAGCATAAAAAAGCCCCTTCGTACTTGTTGATCATTCAAGAGAAATTGGCGTTGCTGCAAATTGAGGAAACAGGATAAATAAAAGATAAAGTACAGCGTGTGAATAGATTACTGCCACCAGCGGATAATATAAGCGAAGGAGTGAAGTATATGCCACAAGATAATAACAATGATCCAAATAATACTGCCGGGAACCTTGATGCTCGTAGAGACACTAATAATGATAGTTTGAACTCTGGGTTTCAAAGGGAAGAACGTCCTATGCCTAATGGTAATATCCCAACAACAGAGGGTGTCGCAAATGTTAAAGAACGTTTTCCTTCGGACCATGAAAGACTTATGAGCAGAATCAATCTTGGGGATGCACTTATAAATCGGGAAAATACACATTTTGGACGGTTTGAAAGATAAAAAAGATGTCTTATTGAATTAAATGGGGTTAGTGGATGATCAACCACGAGGAAAAAGCTAAAGACCTGTATAGGCTTTAGCTTTTTATTAATTTTTCATATTTTTTCCCCCACTCTCCCATACTAGCCAGTATCGGAATAAAGCTTTTCCCTATAGGTGTTAACGAGTATTCTACCTTTGGGGGGACTTCTTTATATACTTCTCTGTGAACCATTTGGTCTTCTTCCAATTCTCTCAACTGACGTGTCAGTATTCCTTTTGAAATACCTGGTAACAGCCTTTGAAGTTCATTAAATCTTCTTGTATTTGTGCTTAAATGCCATAAAATGATGATTTTCCATTTCCCTGCAATTATGTCTTGCGTTTGTGTAACTGGACAAACCTCTATTTGTTCCTCTGGAGGTTCACCGAACCTGCTTCGCGCCACCGTACATTCCTCTCTTTCTCAATTCAATGGTACCATTTTTGTGACTATGTTATAAAAAAATGACTACTTTCAAAAAAATGTCTAACACTATAATATTAGGTTACCCTTAATAATCAAATAAAAATTACTAGGAGGAGATTCGAAATGAAGCACTTAGTTGTTTATGCACATCCAAACTCTGAAAGCTTAAATCACTCTATATTGGAAACAACAGTCAATGCATTAGAGAAGAACGGTCACGAAGTTGTTGTGCGTGATTTATATGCACTTGATTTTCAACCTGTACTGAAACCGGAAGATACAGCAGCCATGAAAGCAGGAAAAACTCCTGATGATATTAAAACGGAACAAGAATTTATTTCTGAAGCAGAAGTTATAACATTTATTTACCCTATTTGGTGGACGGGTCTTCCAGCAATTCTTAAAGGGTATGTAGACCGAGTATTCTCATTCGGGTTTGCATATTCCGCTGGAGAAGAAGGTGTAATCAAGCTATTAAAAGGTAAAAAGGGGCTTATCATCAATACACACGGAACTCCTAACGAGGTTTACGATGCGGTGGGTATGACAGCTGGTTTGAAAGTTACCTCTGACATTGGAATATTTGATTTTACTGGAATTGAACCTGTGGATCATTTACTATTCGGAAGTATTGGATACCTTGATGAAGAAGCATATAAAGGAATGTTAAAGAAAGTTGAAGATACAATTAAATCCCATTTCTCATAAACATATACTAATGTTGAAAAAGACTGCTCAATCTTAATAAAAGGCTGTTTTCGCATACTTTGTTGCTATTTACCCGTAGTGCGGTGTGGTTGATTTCCCCTTCAGATGCTCGCTTCCCGCTGCTCCCGCAGGAGTCTCGCACTTCCGCTCCAATCAACCTTAAATAGTTTCGTTTTAAAAACATCAATCTTTACGAAAAGAGCCTAATAAAAAGAGACCTTCCTATAAAAGGTCTCTTTGAATATTATTTTTCACAAGCGATAAAGTCTTTGTCGCGATCGCTTTTTTTATTGGCATCATAAAGCGCCTTTGAAACGTGAGGCTTGTATTTCGTTCTTCCTCCTTTATTTTTAACGGAAGATGTACGGGCTACGCCTCCTTTGTAGTCTTTATTCAATGCTGTACAGTTTTTATAAGTCTTCACCTTTGTTTTGGCACTGGCTACGTCATTTGCGCCAAACGAGAGACCTAAAACTAGTCCAAAAGATAGTAAAATAGCAAATATTCGTTTCAAAATATGTACTTCCTTCCCTAAATATTAACTTTTTACTAATCATAATGTATCATTCCTTTTTTTACAATAACTATTTTTCTGGATTTTAAATAATACCCGCTCTTAACTTAATCCACTCATAAGAAAAGACCGCCAATTCAGCGGTCCCATGGATTATATTATTCCTTTCCTTTCACCCTGTAATGGACCTCCCCAGGTTCTTTGCAAAAGGTGATTCCGCTTCCCGGTTCGTAATAAAAGGTCTTTTTACCCAATGAGCGTTCATGGAAGGTCGTATGCAGATAGGCTGCTTGGTCCCTTTTGAAGGCGAGCTGATTTTTGCTTAAGTTTACCGGAAGGCAATGACCGTAGTTTGTGTGGACCAGTGTTTCCTTTTCGTTCATTTCCTCTAAGTCACGAATGTGGATGTAGGAAAACCAGACTCCTCTTCTTTTCCGGAATGAGCGGGAGGAGAACCAGACCATCCCCAGCTGGGCGTTTATGCAGACGGGCAGTCTGTATTTACCGCCCAGTACGGATTTGGCTGCTGCCAGTCCGCCATCCAGGTCCAATCCAAAGTGGTTTAACGTGTTATTCAGGATTTCCTGGCGCGGTTGCCTGACATGGAAAGTGCTGTCTCCCTCCACTACCGTAGTCATCTCGACACCATTGGCATCGTATCGCTCCATCATTCCTACCGTTTCCATATTCAATAAATAGTTTTTACGTATCATCATTCCATTCACTCCCCATTTCACTATTCCTTTTTATGGAGTATACTGGACATAGAGGCAGGTATACTCCTGCTCGCAAGCCCTTAGGTGATTGTCTGACCGGACGTCCTCACCTAGGGGTTTTTCACTTTTTCATTATCACATTTCCCCTCACCTCCTCAACAGCTATACAGCCAGCGTACTAGCTCTTCGATATTGTTTTTATCTTTGCTAAGGTGAAATAATGGCGGCCGCCCTTTGTATGTTCCTTTAAACTCTTTCCAAATGGGATTATCAGGGCTCCAGTCCACCTCTTTCAATTTTGACATTCTCGTGGCAATCAGCTGTTGTCTTTGTTCGATAGGCTGGTTTTCCATTTTGTCATTGACATAAAGGGCAACGGCAATGAAAAGCGGGTAACTGGCAAGCATGCATTTTGTGTAATCACCCATCTGTCCTGCCGGGTATATGTCGAATAGTTCATTAAGGTAGAGATGAATGAGTGTGATGTATTCACTGTTCGAGAGCGGACTTTGTGATGTTTTCTCTTCGATGTTTACGTGTGCCTTCCCAGTCATGAAGATGCCGATGACCTGCCTCAATTGCGATAGCGATAAGAGGTTTTTATTGGCTGGACGATTGATGGAACGCTTTTCAAGTTCGACACCGGCTGTTTTTAGCGATTGATGGGTATGGAGCACCTGATTGGTAATGACGTTGAGGTTGTTTCGCGAGTCGAATGATATCCGTTTGGAAAGGGCCACTTTCTTGCCTTTTAGATTGAGATCCAGGTAGAGCTGGGATTCTTCCGCTCTTGTTAGTCCTTCAAATACTTGGATCGCAATCGAGCTGTCCTTCATGAGTGAATCCAGTTCATATGCTAGTTTCACCTTTTCTCCACCCTTCTTTAACGCTTTAAGGATACTGTCCTCCAATTGCACGAAAGCCGCTATTCGTTGTGTTCCGTCGATGATCGAAAGTTCGATAGGACCTCCATTAGGGGCTGCTTCTTACCTGCTGCTGGCAACAAGCGGCGGCAGGTAGATATTTTTCGTTAATGCATTGTCCAAAAGATAGTTTTTAATCGATCGGACCCGCAGTTGGTTGATTTCCCTCGTGGCGATCTGACCATTGCGATACATATGGACCAGCTCGATGATGGAGCAGGAAACCATCGTCCTTCTTTTCCGGTCCAATTCACTTAGAATCATGCAGCCATCCTCCTTCCTGTTCTATTTTTCGTTTGAACGCGAGAGCCGTTTTCTGGATGGCGTTTGTAGTCGAATGGTTTTTGACTCTTTTTTTCAAGGGGTCGTAAATGTGTGAATAAAGGGCATCATCATGCTTCCAAGTACAGGCTTTCTTCAAATGCAGCATATGATTTATTGCTTCTTCATAGGGGATTTCATGATGCTTGCGGAGTTGGTGGATCGTTTGGGCAAGGGCTATTTGGATGCCGGAATACCCTGATGTGAATATGGTCCGGTCTGTCATCTTCTTCGGAAAGATTTTCAGCCATGACTCGAAAAACGCGGTCGAGATGTTGATGATTTCGGCTTTGGTTAAATCACCATAATTGGCTTTACCCGTTTTCGCGGTGACGTTTCCTTCAAATAAAGCAATAAGGCAGCGCCTCATGATCGTCAGCGTAGTCAGCGCCGTACAGCTTACGGTGATCCTCGAAAGGGTGGCCTCTATCTCCATCTTACTTTCTAATATCCTGGCAATGTTCCGTGTTAGTTCTGCATATTCATCGCGCTGGTCATACTTCATCACCAAGCCGTTATGCGGCTCTTTTCGCTTCGTATTAATATCATTGAATAGCTGTCTTTCCTCATGCGTCTCCAGATTTAAATAGATTTGAATCGTGACTGGATAGGTTTTCAACTTATCAATTTGATTTTGGAGCTTTGCCGCTTCGGGAAAGTTTCCGATTTCTTCTTCCGTTTCCTTCCGTGCCCTTAGGTGACTGATGGCTGAAATGAGGGCGTAGGTCCTATGCTGCCCATCAAGTATGTATATTTTACTTCCTGGTGGCAGTTCCCCGCCCACGGGCACTTCTTGGATCGCTCCCCTGCTCGAGAAGATGAATGGGGAAAAGTAAAAGTCCCCTTCCGATACAGAATCGATGATGAAATCCCTGATTTCAGTCCTTCGATTGAGATCAAGCTTTCTTTGAACCGCCTCATCGACTTCGAATATCGCCTCCAATGTCGAGAATTGAATCTGGGAGATTAATATTCTTTTCCCGAATTGGGTAAGGCTGTTTCCGGCTATCGTCACTTTCATTTCTTGATATGTCATTCATATCACCTCTCTGCGACCATTATCCTATTTTATGCTTTTTTTGTAAAACTGCTCTTGTTTGACCTCTTTCAAAATTAGTTCCCTTTTATGACTGGTTTACCTGTTTGATTGGCTAACTCTTTACAAAATTTCATCAAAGGGCTATACTCTCTAATTTCCGTTTCAAATTTGCTACTATAGATCGCTATTTTGTGTCCATTTAGAGAACAAACAGCCAAAATCCAGATAAAAGTGAAACGAAATGACATTTTTGTGAAGTTTTACGACACGTCAAAAAAAGTCTATCTGAATGATAGACTTTTTTTGACGTGGTTATTCTGCCATCTTTATTTCAATTGCTAAATTCCGTAAATAATCCAATAAGGGCCGGACTTCCTCTGGAGCTGTTGTGTCTGTGAATGAGAAAGACTGCTTCTTCTTTTCATCGGCTATATCCAGCTGGTATGAAAACGAGTCGAACCCTTGCGTTTTTACCATTTTACTTTGGGCAGCATTATGAAGGTCAGCTTGTTTCATTAAGTTCTGCAATTCCTCATACTTCTCTTTCGGCAATTCATCCGTATCTATCCCGAAATTCAAGTCGAGGTTGGCAAATCCCCCTATGCAGCTAAATTTGATATGCATGGTAGATGAAGCCTCCTATTCATGGAATATTTCTACTCAGGCAGTCCAACCGCTTTAAAAGCATTTTCAATCGTCTGGATGGCTGTTTTCGTAACATCGCCGCTATCAACAAGTTTTTGCGCTGCCTTGATGACGATTTGCACGAATTGATTGAAATTCGCCGTCGCAAATAAATTCTGCATCGCATTGAACCAGATCAAGGCCGCTTTGTCCGTTCCAATTTCCATCGATACTAGATAAAAGGCCTTGTTTGGTATGCCGCTATTGATATGGACACCATGATTATCGCGTTCTCCCTTATAGAAGTTCTTCATATGATCAGGCTGAATATCCTTACCCATTAACTTATTGTCAAATGCCGTACCTGGTGCCTTCATCGAACGGAGTGCCTGCCCTTTCAGTGTCGGTCCCATTATATCAGCACCGATCAGCCAATCGGCATCTCCTGCAGTTTGCTTTAAGTGAAATTGTTTTATGGCAACTCCAAACACATCTGAAAGATGTTCGTTCAATGCCCCGGACTGACCTTCATACTCCAATCCACTTGTGAACTGCGTAACCCCATGTGTCAATTCATGTCCAATTACATCGAGTGAATTGGCAAAATTGCTAAAGATGACCCCATCACCGTCTCCAAATACCATTTCATCTCCGTCCCAATAAGCATTCGTGAATTTATTGCCATAATGAACGTTCAGAATGAGATCAAGACCTTGGTTATCAATTGAATTACGGTGCAAAACATCCTTGAAATAATCACGCACAACTCCGCTATAATCATATGCAGCGTTAACAATGGGATCTGCACTTGATCGATCTCCTTCTTTCCTAGCCTCATTCTCCCTGAGTTTCGTTCCTCCCTTGCAATCGTAAACATGACGGGCAGATTCACCCTGACGTTCAGATCCTGCATCCGTCAGTGCGACAACACCGTCAATATCGTATTCTCTCAATATTCTGCGCCTGCGCATTTGACGGCTTTTCGCTAAACTGATCCGTGCTTCTTCCACTTCATTTTGTGCCAAATTCTCTAAGATATAGTTAGGTACGATGAAACACTGACACTTCAATTTGGAACAGCCTTTTTTATGCATATGCGTCACTCCTTCATTTTTTTTTACGATCTATTATCCATTCGTTTTTCAAAACCGTTCTTCATGCTCAATAGCTGTTTATCTGATCCGTTCACATTTGCTGCTCTTCCTATCTTCAACACATTTCTATAGACTACTTTCGCCGCAACTACCTCATTTCCCTCCATTCCTTCCTCTGATCCGTTCAATCCTTTTTTCCAGCAGTACTGGTAACTCATCATGCAATTTCAGGCAGGAGATGTAAGAGTTCACCTTTGTTTATTAAATTATTCTGCTCGTGCTGCATATACTGCTTTAAACAAGGGATCTTCCTCGGAACATAAACAACCATTAAGGGAGGGCATAGCATTGGTAACTTCACAGGGAACTGCTTCGGTTAGCTTTCCATTCCCATCTGTATGGGGTATCCACTCTTCAATAGCTGGCAGAACGATTATTTGGGGCACACTTTCCATTCATTCCATTAGAGACAATAGGGTGGTGGGTACGGTTAATTTTCGCGGCAGACCCATTCCGATTAATGGATTCTGGAATGAAAGCACCAAACAAATCGCATTTGATTCACCTTATGCCACGTTCTCTGGCAACTTAACCATAATTGATGATCAACAGAGCAGAATTCGGCATTTCATTCTTCAAGGACGTTTTCTTATGAAGCCTCCCTCTCTGCAAGCAGGTGAGTCTGGATCGTGGATCGCCACTACAGATATAGCTCAGAATCAATTTCCTGTTAGCGGTAATGCCTATACCGGGCAATTGCCTCCTGTTGGAGCTTTTTTAACATCGAATATCCTTCATCAGCATCAGAATTTTTTGGGAAGAACAATATAGATTCATCCTTTTTTCGTAGAAAGGGTGTTTAAGATAGGGAATCGTCTCTGGATTAGGGGAGATTCTTTTACTTAGATGCGCTAAAGTGAACGTAGGCAAGGAGGCATACAAGTGATTCCATTGTTCAGGTTCGCACGTTGCTCCCTGGTGTTCAGTTGATCGCATTGCTTCCCCGTTTTGGTACCATTTTACCTATATACGAGATGGTTATTTTGATAGATAACTTATGAATCCGTTAACTTAAAATGAGTACAGATGGAATATAGATTGACAGCATTTTCTCTGTACTTCATACTATTGTATTAATGGAAATGACAGAATATTTAGTTAATTAGGAGGATGAAGCTATGAAATTAGCAGATTTTCTAGAAGAAAAGGGTTTTCAAGTGGCTCATGTATTAATGTCTGAGGATAAATGGGGGGATGACATGTGACTAAGCACAGAATCCTTTTAAGCATTCCCATTTTGCTATATGGAATGTACATATTTGTTGTCATTCAAAGTGATGAAGATGTTCCACTTTATTTGCATCTCCTATTCGCAATCTACTTGATGTTTTTTGTACATTATGAAGATAACACAGAAGGAAAGCATGACGGATTTTGAGAATTTCAATGCTATGGCGTTTTGACTTCAACTGAATGTATGAAGCTGCCCGCAGGCTGAGTCCGTTGTAATCCCTAGGTTGTTAACACGTGAGCCAGATTAGTATGACCACCCCAATATTTATTCCAAAATCATTAATAAAGCCTAAAAAAGCCTCAACTCCTTAAAGGAATTGAGGCTTTCACTATTTATCAGCTTTCTTCCGGTTCCAATTAGATGATACGAGTTGTAACGATACCTTCGATTTGTTTGATTTGTTCTTCCAAGGCAGGAATGATATCGCCGTTTACTTCACCATCAATGTCGATGATCGTATAAGCATATCCCCCACGGCTTCTGTTAACCATGTCAGCGATGTTCAAATTAAAGCTTGATACAGCCAGCGTGATTTGCCCAACCATGTTCGGAACGTTTTCGTGGAAAGTTGCCACACGACGGTTTCCTGTATAAGGAAGCGAAGTATTCGGGAAATTCACAGAGTTCTTGATGTTTCCTGTTTCTAAAAAGTTCTTCAACTGACGAGCTGCCATGATCGCACAGTTCTCCTCTGATTCCAGCGTAGAAGCACCAAGATGCGGAATTGGAACGACATTATTCATTTTCAACACGTTTTCATTCGGGAAGTCAGTAATGAACTTGCCTACTTTTCCGCTTTCAAGGGCAGCTTGCATATCATTTTCATTCACTAGCTCGCCGCGTGAGAAGTTCAAGATATGTACGCCCGGCTTCATGATGCTGAATGTTTCTTGATTAAACATTCCTTTTGTGTCGTCAGTTAATGGAACGTGTACTGTAATATAGTCAGATTCTGCAAACAATTCTTCAATTGTCATGGCACGCTGTACATTGCGGGACAAGTTCCAAGCTGTATCAACAGAGATGAACGGGTCAAAGCCAATGACATCCATATCCAAATCAAGCGCGTCATTCGCTACAAGTGCACCGATTGCTCCTAAACCGATTACGCCAAGGGTTTTTCCCTTGATTTCTTTACCAACGAATTGTTTCTTTCCTGCTTCGACAAGCTTCGGAATTTGTTCCCCTTCGCCTTCAAGCGTCTTTGTCCAAGCCACACCGGCAAAAAGGTTACGAGATGAAGCCATCAATGTCGTCAGCACCATTTCTTTTACAGCGTTTGCGTTAGCCCCAGGTGTATTGAAAACGACAATTCCTTGCTCGGTGCATTTGTCGACCGGAATATTATTGACTCCTGCCCCTGCCCTTGCGATTGCTTTTAACTGATCGCCGAATTCCATAGTATGCATGTTAAAGCTGCGAAGAACGATCGCATCAGGGTTTTCACTGTCATTGTCGACTTTAAAATCGCCTTTATTGAAAACATTCAGCCCGCTTTCGGCAATATTATTTAACGCTTTGATCGTTTTGACTTTTTCTAAAAGTATTGTGCTCATTTTGTTAGCTCCTCTTTTGATTATGATGTTTTTGAAATTTCAAAATATTGACTTTAAACCTTTACTATCTGTTAATATACAGAAAGAGGCAAGGGATAAAATCCCTTACCTCTGCCCAGGCGAACGGCTACGACACTATGTGTTCCCTCACGGTTATCCGTGTTTCGCCAGTTGCACATAGTCTTTTTCATTTATTTTATTCTATCAAACTATTCAGCATTCTTCAATATCATTTTAAAGGTTTATCACTTTTTTTGCAGAAGCCATAACTCACCAGAAATATCGGCGAAAATTACAGATTTATCTGAGAAAATAGAAATATATCGTCGAAAACTATCTTTTTATTATAACTCTAAATAGTAATAAGCCTAAAAACAGGAAGGAAATGATCATGAACGGAGTGGTCGCTGTAAACAAGGAGACCCATCCGCTTGTCTCTATGTATGGTGTAAACTCCATTATTTCTATATCCTGTTCCTCTGCAGCATTATTCATTCTATCTAGGGAAGTTTCACTATTAGGGACAGACGCGACAAAGTATTGACCCTTTTCATACCCTGCCAGCCGACCGCTTATTTCAATCACACGTTTTCGCTGCTCCACCTCTATAAATGTCACTTTTCCATCCTTTAAGGTTGTGAAAAATTCATCATCAGTTAATTTCTCAGTCGGTTCTTCGTCATTATTAAAAACCAGCACAACCCCCAAGATAATCAAGAAGCTTATTAAATAAAATATTTTACTACGGAAAATCTGCTTCATCTCATTCCTTCTCCCATATCAAACTATAGGAAATAGTAACATACAAAGTTAATTATTGGAATATCCTGGGCCAATCAGTTTATAATTGGATAATATTTGTAAATAAGAGGTATGGCCAACTTAAAAAAGGAGGAACCACTATGCTAATAAGAGAGGCGACGCTTGAAGATGCGGAAGGGATAGCGAAAGTCCATGTGGATTGCTGGCGGACCACTTATAAAGATATAATGCCCAGTGATTTTTTAGATAAACTTTCTTATGAGAAAAGAAAAGACATATGGATAAAGAATATAACTAGTAATGGAAATCATGTATATGTCGCAGAAAATAATGAAGGAAAAATTGTAGGATTTATATGTGGAGGGAAAAGGGAAACGAATCAAGTTGAGGATTCGGGCGATTTAACTGCGATATATATCCTCGAAAACTCACAAAGAATGGGGATAGGTAAGGAACTCATCAAAGAATTATTCTTTAAATTCGAAGAACTGGGATTCAAGACTATTTTCGTAGAGGTGCTTCAAGATAATAAATCTCGATACTTCTATGAGGCATTTGGTGCTGAATTGCTTAAAACCGAAAAAATCAAAATAGCTGGTGCTGAATTAAATCTATTGGTTTATGAGTGGAAGGACATTAGCCCCGTATTGTTATGAATGAAATTCAGCTAAGATTGCTAAAAAAGGCACAGTCCTTCGTAAAGGATTGTGCCTTGCTTTTTATTCTTGATTAAATCCGCTTTCGTCCATGTAAAATACTTCCCAAGAATGCCCGTCGATATCCAGAAAACTCCAACCGTACATGAAACCATGATCAATGGCCTCATTGAAAGGCTTTCCGCCAACATCCAGTGCCCTATTCACGATCTCATCAACTTCTTCCTTGCTTTTAACGGACAGGGCGACGATGGTTTCCGTACTCGCTGCAGAATCAGGGATTTCCTTCTTGGTAAACGTTTTAAAGTATTCTTCCACTAACAACATGACATATATGGACTCACTTATAACCATGCATGTCGCATTTTCATTGGTCATTTGCTCGTTAAACTCAAAACCGACCTTTGTGAAAAATTCTACTGAGGCATCCAAATCTTTAACAGGCAAGTTTACAAAAATCTTTTCTGCTTGAACTCCCATCCAATTCACCCTCGCTTGATTTTATTTGTTCACTCACCTACTATTCGCTGCAATTTTCGATTTTCCTGCTTGCAGCCTAAAAGGAGAAATCATCATGAAACTTTCTTTCACTTCAGATAAACACTCATGATCTCCGTATCATTAATAGTTGCTTGGGTATTATTTGTTTTTTCCAGTTTTTCAACAAGCTCGCCATTCGTGACAACGATCGGAGTTACGATGCTTGGAGCGTTGGCTTTCAGAAAATCGATATCAAATGTCACAAGCTTGTCTCCTGCTTTTACCCTTTGCCCTTCTGCGACATGGACTTCAAATCCCTCGCCTTTAAGGTTAACTGTTTCCAATCCAATATGAATCAACAATTCTATGCCATTCTTCGTACGGAGGCCTAGAGCATGTTTAGTATGAAAAACCTGGATCACTTCTGCATCGATTGGAGAAACGACCAACCCTTCCTCAGGAAGAATCGCTATTCCGTCCCCCATCATTTTCCCGGCAAAAACCGGATCCGGAACATCTTCAATATTTATTACTTGTCCATTTATAGGAGCAAGCAGTTGTTCCACACTTTCTTTTTTACTGAATAATTTTTTGAACATATTATTTCCACCTTTCTCTTTCGGTCTTGAATTCTTGCTGCCCATACTCTCATTTATTAAGCATTTTGTGAATTCTGATAATAATCGATGTTATTTTTTCTTTTGAGATTTGCCTTCTGCTTTTTTCCTTTTGTTCGCTTCCACTCTAAATATAACCATCTCGGTTATTAATTCATAAGGAATTGGCTTGTTTAGTGGAAACTGAACGGCCCCTTTTGAACATTTATATTCAGATAAGGCAGATTCAAACGCAGAGATCGCGCTTGGAGTCGGATAGAAACCTATATGTTTTTTATAGGCAGCGAAATGCACCAGATTTCCATATAAAACAAAGGTAGGCATTTGATAGCTTATCTTCTCTTCCGCCTCCGGTGCTGCATCCTTTATGAATTTTCTTAACGTTTTTAATATCCGCTGAACTTCCTCGGGAAATTGTATGATATATTCATCAATTGAATGAAATGTATTGGTTCCCACCATCATTTCTCCTTTCAGAACTCCAAACTACAATATTCTTATTATAACATTCTTCACCTGCTGACTATCCAAGGAATGATTAGCATGCGGGATTTTATGAATGCTTATGTTCGGTTTATTTTCAATCGCTTGAATTTTATCTGGAATATAATGATGATCTTTTTCTTCTATCAAAATCTAACCATCTCGATTTTATATTACTTCCAAAATGAAATTTACATCCGTACAGATGAAGACGTGGAAAAGGGAATTTTCGCAGTATTTGTTATTTATGAGGATGATGTTCTTGAAGTTATTAATGCTCTTAACCTTTATAAAAATACGATCGCACTTAGTAAATAGATAATCGTAAGTTGTTAAGGGGAATTATGATAATAAAACAAATCAAACATTTTATAAAGATCCTAAGATTATTTATTTTTGAGTCCAGTTATTTCATTTTTTAAGATTTTAATTCCTTCAGGACTCAAAATTAAGTTACTTTCACCCATTTTTTTATTTTCAGAAGAAATTTCACCAGTAATAGCACAAGCCATCTTTGGCGTATATTTTTGTAAAATAATAATTTCTTTATCCTCTGTAAATATTTCTAGAGCGTCTAGTATTTCTATATCTGACACTTTACGTAATTCTTTTGGAATAACAATTCGACCTAATGTGTCTATTTTTTTTACTATTCCTGTATTTTTCATAATATCATCACTTCCTTTTTATATATCCACTTATTACCACAAACGAGGGTTATGTCTATAAAACTATTAAACTCCAAAAAAATCTACTGTTTAAGGTGTTAGGAATGAAGAAAGGGTCCATGTATGCAAAATTGAGACAAACAGTTAATAGCTTGAGGCCAACATGAAATAGTGTTTCGTGGGTTAACGAGTAATTGTAAAGTAGTTAGTTTCAATAGAATAGATCAAGTCTATAGGATTTGAGGAAAAACCTGTTGACACATAAATGAGATTTATAACTTTAGTGCACATTTGGAAATAAACTAATGGGGACTTTTATTCAACTAAACTATACACCTATATTGTTCGTTAAATATCTACTTTGATGGTCTTAAATCAATACACCAGATAGACCGTTATAAACATTTTATCATGTTCTCTTTTTTCTCTGTCTACCTGTAGGGGATATTACCGTAAGTGGTCTCCTTACTTTAAGAATATAGATGTGATTATAAAACCTATTATTATTACAAGAATAAGTATTCCAGTTCCTTTCCAACCTAAACTACCTACTAAATCAGCAAGGTTTCCAGTTTCAGCCCTATTAAATGCATTGTTCATATTACCAGTTGGATTTCTTTTTAATTCTTCTTGTCTTAATCTTTCTCTTCTTCTTTCAGGTGTTTCTTTTTCTTCACTCATTTTAAACCCCTCCTTTTCTATAATTCTAACATATTTAATTTCCACAATTAACCTGTAGTAACTAATACCCTTTTGTTAATATTGAATAAAATTAAGGGAGGATGATTAATATGACTGGTTTTCTGAAAAATCTAACTTTCATTTTCATTTTGTTTGTTTTTGTATTTCTGTCAACTGATACAGGTCATGCAAGTGATGAGTTATCAAGTTCTGGAATGTTAAATGTAAGCCCAGTTAAAATTAGCATTACAAATGATCAAACTGGAGAGACTACGTTTTTAGACCCGATATATACAAAGAATATAATGAAAATCAACTTAATTAAATCTAATAATAACTCGATCGATGTTGGTTATAATTTTTTTGTTCCATTAGAAAATGAAAATTCTTCAGGTATTACGCCTTTTACTGTCACTGGAGGTTTAAAAACTTCAGGTGGTATCACCGCTAGATTAAATGTCAACTATGACGTAAGTTCAAATAAAGAAAAAATTAAATTAAATAAAGTGTATGGTAGTTGGACCCCAAGTTCTAATATGTATTCTCTGTCAACTAGAACGGTTAACGCGCATTCTGGAACTATACAAGGTAAAAGCCTACCTCAAAAAAAACCATCATCAAATAGTTTCACATATACTACTGGATGGGGATATAATTATTTTGCCACGGGACAAGCTAGTCCAAGAGCTTGGAGTAGTGCTAAGGCTCATATTAGCGGAATGACCGCAACACACACAATTAAGCTAGAATTCACATATCCTTAAATTCCTACGATAATAGGTGACTTTTAATATTTTTTAAGAATCTTAGTTTAAACGATTAGCCCACAGAATGATCAATCTTTTTCATTAAAAGCTCGTGTATAGAAAAATATTAGATACCTGTAGAAAGCATCCTGTCCATGTTAGGTATTATCGCCCCCTCTGCCCTTTTCTCCAGCTATACGAACAGCTCAGTAACTATATCCATAAATCAGTATTTGAAGCAATAGTCCTAAAAGGAATACTAAGCGTCTTAAAAGACAACTGTACTTTTCGCCAAGCACCAAAACAAATCTCCCATCCCAGAAATCACTATGCCAAAGTGCACTAATGAAACGTTCAGGCAAATAAGCAATTCAGCAATAATTTATATTCATTAGCTACCCGCTGCATTCCTCCTTGATCGATACGATCTAGATAGAATCCAAGAATAGGGTTTCGTTTTTTATTGGGAATAGGTATACTTTAGCTACCAACCTATTTTATGGAAATCATTTGATGGTCGATCAATCCATGCCTTAAAGGAGAGTGTGTAATGAAAATCAAAACGTTATGTTTCATTCTTGTCCTGCTAGTCACTGGTTCCATGGGCACGATTCATGCAAATGCTAACGATCAAAAGGTGAAAGAACTGGATATCGGGGATTCCTTCGATGGTGCGGAAGGCACGATGGTACTCCAAAACTTAAAAAATGATAAGGTATATATCTATAATAAACAAAGAAGTAAAGTACGCTACACTCCAGAATCGACATTCAAAGTGGCGAATGCATTAATCGGTTTACAGACAAAAGCGGTGAGCGATGAATATGAAGTGAAGCGCTGGGATGGCGTAATCAGGGAATTTGAAGATTGGAACAGAGATCATACGCTTGCTTCAGCCATGAGGCATTCCGTGATTTGGTATTATCAAGCAATGGCCCGCGATATCGGGGCGGAAGACATGCAGCAGTATGTGAACCTGCTCGATTACGGCAATCGTGATATCTCGGGCGGAATCGATCAGTTCTGGCTCGACAGCAGCATAAAGATTTCTGCCCGGGAACAAGTCCAATTCATCGAAAAGCTTGTAGAGGAAAAGCTGCCTATCGATAAGCAGCATATGAGGACCGTCAAGAGAATCATGATCAATGAAGAAGCAGACACATATGTCCTCCATGGAAAAACCGGCACACGCCTTTCCGATATGGGATTGGGCTGGTATGTAGGGTACATCGAAACGGACAAAGGAAAATGGGCCTTCGCAACGAATATCGACGGCAGCGGAAGCAAAGCCAAAACGATTACGCTTGAGGCCCTGAAAGAGTTGGATATCATAGAAGAATAAATGTTCACGCATGCTCTTAATTAGGGCATGCGTTTTGTATTGTCTTAAAGAAATCTAATAAACCGTGGGTTATAGGCTGCACAGACTTTATAATCAATGAAAAAGGGCATCCGCCAAAAGCAGATGCCTTTTCTTCTTGACGGGAGTCAAGTTAACCCTATCTCCCGTTTTCTGCTCTGTTTTAATACCGCAGGCTTTTGAACTTGCTGTGAGAGTGCGGTACATTCAGCAAATGAAAACTGTTTACACCCTTTACAACGGTTCTCATCCAGCTTGGTTAAAGCTTTATTGATGGCATCACCCGTACTGGTAAAGAACTGTTCCTCACCAACCAGTTCAATAAATCCGGTTTTTCTCAGCATTTCTTTAGGTTCCTGTTGAATTCCTGAAATCAGCACTTGTAGGTTATGAAACTTGAATTGCTTCACGATGTCGGTTAGCAGTGCTTCCCCCGATGTATCGATAAATGACACATTGCTCATTCTTAATAGGAGGACTTTTGGTTTTGATCGCATTATTTCCTCGATTTCTTCTTGCAGCCTTTCGATTGTGCCAAAGAATAAAGGTCCTTCTATCGTATAAATGTTAATCTGCGGGCAGCTTGAACCTTGTTGCACCATTTCTGGTTTAACTAGTTTATCAGCTGGATCTGGTAATACCTTTGATAATTTCAATGTACCGCTCATCAGTTTAACGAACGATAGAATGGCTAATAGTAATCCGATCCCGACGCCTGTTGTCAGGTCAATCACTACGGTTAACACGAAGGTAACGAGCAATACGACCGAGTCCATGGTTTTGGCTTTTAAGATATGCGAAAATTCGTTGCGCTCGCTCATGTTCCATGCGACAAACATAAGAATCGGGGCCATGCTGGCCAAAGGAATGGCCGAAGCGTAAGGAGCCAGACTGACTAACACCAGCAATACCACCAACCCATGAATCACGCCTGATATGGGGGAGACTGCACCGTTTTTAATATTCGTCGCGGTACGGGCGATGGCACCTGTAGCCGGAATGCCTCCAAATAAAGGCGTAATCATATTGGTCAATCCTTGTCCCATCAGCTCTTTATTGCTGTTATGTTTACTGTTGGTCATGCCGTCTGCCACTACAGCGGATAAGAGTGATTCAATTCCTCCAAGCATGGCGATGACCAATGCAGCCGGAAGGAGTTCAATCACAAGACCGCCAGTGATATGGGGGAACTGAAAATGGGGCAATGCATTGGGAATGGCGCCATATGCCGATCCTATGGTCGCTACCTGACCTGGAAAGAATAAGCTGGCGACAAGAGTTGATACAATCAATCCCAGCAATGCTCCAGGGATTTTCGGTAAATATTTTGGAGTTAATATGACGAGAGTCAGACTTATGCTAGCTACAAGTACACTATAGATATTCACTGTATTGAAGTTCACTAAGATTTCTTTCATATTTAAAAGAAAGACCTCTTCTTTTTTTAAGTTACTGAGTCCAAAGAAATTGGCAATCTGCCCCGAGAAGATGATCACGGCAATTCCAGCTGTAAAGCCGATGGTAACTGGACGCGGAATAAACTTGATGAATCTTCCCAGTTTGAAGACACCTAAAAGAAAAATCATGATACCTGCCAGGAAACCGGCGATTAAGAGTTTTTCATATCCGTACTGCATGACCACCCCTAACAAGACCGGGACAAAGGCTCCAGTCGGGCCTGCAATTTGGTATTTGGATCCGCCAAAAAGGGAGACCATGATTCCTGCAATAATCGATGTGTACAGTCCGTATTCCGGCCTTACTCCGGAAGCAATGGCAAAAGCCATCGCTAAAGGAATCGCTACTATCCCAACTACCACCCCGGCAACCAGGTCTTTCTGAAAATGGCCTAAGTTATATCCTTCAAACCTGCTAGAACCCATCATTTTATCGCTCCTTCTTTTATTGAATATGCATTTCTTCCTTGCTGACCATGTTGCTATATCCATCTATGATTCGATCCAGTTTACCCGTTTCGGGATGGATGACCATACCGTGGACGGCAATGGAATCCGGTAATAATGGATGGTTTTTGATCAAATGGACACTATTCCTTACACTCTCCTCAACGCATTGAAAGCCTGTCAGCCAATTTGATAAATCAATACCAGAGTTTGTAAGGATATCTATTTGCTCCTGGCTGATTTTCTTCTCCTTTGCTGCATCAAGCAGTGAAGAGGATTGAAGCCCCACCATACCGCATCCGTGATGTCCGATCACACACACTTCCTCCACTTTCAGCTCATAAATGGCGACAAGGATACTGCGCATAATGCTGCCAAATGGATGAGAAACAATAGCTCCGGCGTTTTTAATGATTTTTGCATCTCCATTTCTTAACCCCATCGCCTTTGGAAGCAATTCCAACAGACGGGTATCCATGCACGTTATGATGACGATCTTTTTATCTGGGTACTTTGTCGTTTGAAACCTTTCATATTTGTTTTGATCGACAAACGCCTTGTTGTAATCCAGAATGCTAGAAATAACTGACATTACTGATTCTCCTTTCTCTTTGCAAAACTTTGTTAAGGTGTAAATATGATGGAATGTTTTATGTACAATAATCCAGATGCCTTTCACCCACTTAACTTCTTTGGCTCTGTTTTATCATTTGGTGCTTTATTCCATGTTAGAGATAGTTAATTAGAGTTAAATGATAGAAGGATTAGAAATTGGTGAGAATTATTACAGTTCCTTCTCTTTTTTTTTGCATTTTTCTTACTCACCAAAGCGAAAAAGGGTGATGCATATTAGACAGCTAATAGCATCACCCTTTTTTATGCCTTATTCAATTTACGTCTAGATTAGTAAACCCTTATGAGCCACTACTTTATTCTGGACCATCATTATCGTTCTCTTCATCATCTTCCCATGTGATTGTTTTTACTTCCTTCGTGTAGCCGTCCACTTGAACGACAGCGTCTCGATCGTCCTCCAATTCAACTTCGACCAAATAATAGGGTGTTTGATCTAGAGGCTGATAAAATTCTGTATCGTCACCTGTTCCTTTTACATGTTTTTCGGCAATCGCAATTGCTTCGCTTTCTGTAATGATACTATCTGCCACCATTGTCGAGTCAATTATAGCTCCTGTATATGGATCGAGTATCAAGGTGATTTTTTCGTTATTCTTATTTACCACTGCTTTATAAAAGGAGTTGTCTTTCTCCTGTACAAAATCAATTTGTTCCAGGTCACCTTGTGAGGAAATTCGCTTCTTTATTTCGTTTTGGGTCAGTTGCTTTCGAGGTATTTTTTCCGTAGTCGCTTCAGCTGTATGACCTATGGTTTCTTTTTTTATAGAACGAACTTCCCCGCTTTTCGCATCCATCCTAATTTGATAGACCCCGGTTTCAAGCTGCATTTCAATCTGATATTCTTCACCTTCACTTTTCGTTGTCTTCATGATGGTTCCAGGAAATTTATCCTTTGCTGTCTGGTTCACTTCTTCTTTCGTCAAACTTTCCGCGGATAATGATGGAGCCCACCATTGAAATCCGACGAATGATAGCAGACCAAAAACGAGAGTCGATCCGGCTGTTATCAGCACTTTTCTAATCTTCATCATCCCCCATCCAACATCATTCTGGCTTAATTAAATAAAAGAGTAACGATCGTTCCCCTGCCTTCGAGACTGTCCATTTCAATCCGCACATCTATTGCATCAGCAATTTCCTTTGCCACGGAAAGCCCCAATCCTGATCCGCCTTGCTTTCTGTTTCTAGCTTTATCCACACGATAAAAACGATCGAACACTTTTGGCAATTCAGCCTTTGGAATTCCATCCCCTCTGTCTTCGATGCGGATATATGCTTCATTACTTGTTTGTCCTATGTAAACGGAGATTAGCTCGTCACTATACTTTCGGGCATTATCCAAAAAAATAAACAAAAGCTGTTTTAACTTTTGAACATCCGTTACTGTTTCAATTGCATCGCCACTATAAATCTCCACTGTCCGATTGTACGCATTTTTATATACTTTCGCTAACTCTCCCATCATATCGGTCAGATTGACGTTTTCCTTCTCTATATTCCATTTTTCCTGATGCTTTGCAAGCAGGAGCATTTGCTCTGTCATCTCTCTCATTCTAATGGCTTCAGAATGAATGGCCTCTATGGATTCATCAAACAAATCAGGACGCTCCAACCCTTTTCTCTTCAAAAGGCTTGCATAGCTTTCGATGACAGTTAGCGGTGTTTTTAATTCATGTGAAGCATTCGATACGAATTGCTCCTGTTTTTCGAAGTTGGCCTGCAGTAAATCGATCATGTGATTAAACGTTTTTCCCATTTCCACAAGCTCGTCCTTTGATTTTTCCTCTAGGCTAAGCCGCTTAAATTGGCCGCTAGTTTGAATCTCCTTCATCGTATCGATCATCAATCGAATCGGACGGGCGATGAAGTTACTAAGAATTGTGCTTGATAATAGAACAGGTATCATGGCAATGATGGTTACAGCGATTAATACGATGCGCAGAACAGCGAGCATTTCTTCGGTTGCTGACATGCTTTTGGTGATTTGAAGGTTAACTACACTTCCATCCCCCCAAACGATCGGGTTTGAAACGAATACATACTTCTTCTGGTGATAAGTGATGATCTCGCTCTTCTCACCCGGGTAAAAGCTGCTATTTCGATTGCTTAATTGTTTTTCAGAATTGGATGTAACAGCTGTTCCTTTTCGTTGACCTTCGTTTACAATACCAATCATGCCATCTATAGGCAGATAGGCTCGAAGTAAATCATTTGGAGATATATTATTAACATTTTCACTAACATCAAAGGCAATTTTCCCTGTCTCCGCTTTCGCACGGTTCATTTCATTCACCATCATCAGATTACTGAAAACAAAATAAATGGAAACATTCATCAAAAGCAGCAGGAAAATGAATAACACCGCTGTATATAAGTTTATTTTCTTGCGAAGTCTCATTTTGCTTCCTTCATGACATAGCCAACGCCTCTTACGGTATGAATGAGCGGCGTTTCAAAGCCATGTTCGAGCTTTTTGCGAACATAACGGATATACACATCCACCACGTTTGTTTCTCCCTGGAAATCATACCCCCAAACCGCTCCCAGAATTTGATCACGGCTTAGCACCTGACGCTTATTCTTCAGTAAATAGAGAAGTAAATCATACTCCTTTGGCGTTAGTTCAATATGGCTATCACCTCTAATGACTTCACGTGTTTTGACATTCACTTTTAAATCGGCAGTATTTAGCCATCCACCGATTTCAGCTTTCATTGAAGGTGCAGCAGGCCGCATTCTTAAAACTGCACGAATGCGGGCAAGCAATTCCTCAATTTGGAAAGGTTTGGTGATATAGTCATTCGCTCCGAGATCAAGACCGGAAACTTTATCTTCAACCGAGCCTTTTGCCGTTAACAGGATGACAGGAGTGATATTATTCTTCGTTCGAATTTTCCGAAGCAGCTCGATCCCGCTTATGCCCGGAAGCATCACATCCAATAAGATCAAATCCCACTTTCTTGATTGATATGCTTCAAGGGCTTCCTTGCCGTCCATTGCCTTTCCGACTTGATAGCCTTCGATTTCAAGCTCCAATTCAAGCAGTCTTAAGATCTTTTCTTCGTCTTCCACGATCAGTACTGATTCTTTCTTCATTTGGAAGACCTCCTTTTGTGTGGGACTCTCCCCATTTATGTATTCTGTGAAACAAAGATACTACAGATGGAATAAGATGAAAATAGTGTATTATGACGAGATTTAATAGGTGTATGATTTGCTTACGGCGAAGAGTCCCGCTAAAGGTAAACCTGCAAAACAATCTTCCTAAACTACCCAATCAATTTAAATAGCCATATTCTTTTCGAAAGAATATGGCTTAATTTATTCACTCTTTTGGCTGATTCATCGCGCCCGTTTGTTGAACAAGGCTTCAATTAATATCCCCTAAATAAACTGGGGACTTTTGATGATTAACATGCTGTATGATGTATTTCCTTAGTTCTTTAGGATATATCCTATAATGAAGTAAATCATTAATATGTATCCATTCTACCCCTACTTGGTGACTATCTGGATTCGTAGGCGCTTTATTAGTTTTTTCCTTTACCAGCAAAATAGTATTCAACTTGGTGAACATGAAAATCGAATGAAGAATGCTCGTGGTTTTTTCCTATTTACTCACGAATATGAAGCAGCTCCCCAATCTCCACTTCTTCTCCAACTTCTTCGATACACTCTCTTATTAATGCGTCATGAATGGTTTCGCCATGTTCTTGTCCACCGCCGGGGAAAAGATAAAAATACCCCTCATCATCTTGATTTTTTAATTAATAAAATCTTGTTTCCACCCCTTGTTGAAGAAGAACATCCTTGACCCATAACTTTTATCTATAAAATTAGAGAATATCGAACACGGGATAAGTCAAGGTGCATAAAATAGGATTGTGATATTTATCTATATTTTCGAAAGGATGTAATATTGTGTATCCTTCTTACACTAACCCACACCATCTCAAACAAGAAACATTGTCACAGGTTGGCCCTTGGGTACAGTATGGTTTAAACGAAGCTCAAAAAACATCTGTACCTCATGCAATGATGGAAATTGCAGCTATTGCCTATCTGATGGGTAAAGGATATGATCCAAGGATGGCGCATCAAATAGTCGAATCATGGGAAGTTAATGAAATGTTTTAACTGCTGTAGCTTTGAAATAAAGATTAATCAAAATGTCCTCTTTAACCTCCATATTAAATAAAAAATATCCATTTTGAGATTAATCAAAATGGATTCTTTTTTTTGTGGCCGTTTTCCTTTAGTTTAAGTACAATCCTTCATAATTTCGTCTACCCCATATTTTGTAAGATCTTCAAATCTATTTTGGTTTTGGTTTTGGTTTTCGTCTTCTGTGCTTACACGGCATAGCAGTCGTCGCTGGCAGGAGTAAAGATGGATGAAGTAGAGAGTCGGTTGTATGTATAAAAGCAGCGAACAATGAGAAAGCGATAGTAAAAAGAAGCGCAAAATCGGAAAGAGAAAAAAATGTGTATGATGTGAAAATTATAGAAGCTATAAAACCCATACCTGAACCGACAGAAATGAATATATAAGAGTAAGGGAGATACAGAACAAATAAGAGATTTTCGGAGCATCATTATCCAAGAAGGAGGGATTGATAGCAAGTTATGACTAAGAAATCAATCGGTTATCATAGCATGCACCAGCAACAAAATAAAATAGGACTGTATAATGAAAATATTTGTTTACCACCAAGCCCACCAAGAGGTTGTCCAAATATTTATCCAGTGAGGGAAAAACCAAATCCAACTGACATACTAAAGGTAAAAACTTTTCAATATACTGCAATCTCTGACGGTATAAAAAGGATTTATACCAATCAAGATAGAGTGTTAAAATACGGAAGCTCCAGGATTCTTGATCCAAACAGCGTATCTTATATAAACTTATTTATAAATGGAATTTTACAGCCAAATATAAATTACACAATAGAACAGGGAAGACTTATATTCTCTAACGATTTACCCGTATCTGGAGCTCCTATTATTCTTCAATTTGTAATAATTTATGGATAAAGAAAAAGTGGAGAGTGTTTACCCACCCAATGAACAAAATGCCGGACAATCACCAAGTTGATTACCGGCATTTTTTCATTGGCAAATCAGGAGTATTAGTTGACTACAACTTCAATAACGATTGGGGTTGCATCATCAAGTGTATCGCCATCTGGAATAGTTATAGCAGTAGTAGTAAGCGTTGAGGTATCAGCTGTTTGAATCTGAGCATTTATATACAAAACATAATAAGCAAATGAAGCTGGAAATGCGGTTACAGCTGCACCAGTGTCATCCGTAAAGGTTGTTGCAGCAATTGCAAACGTCGCACCCGTACCTGTACCTTCTCCTATTGTGGCAGTAAACTTTCTGGAAGCCATAAAGGGTTTAATTATTGGCATTTATTTACCTCCTTTCTTTTTTAAATGTACGGGGTTTCCAGACAGCCCTTAAGAGGTTGTCCTTCCCCCTGTTATTTATCTTATTTCATTCTTCGAAATAGGGAACGGCAAATAATTGTTAAATCGATTCTACCTACGAATAATTTTATGATTTAGGCTCAATTGAGAATAATGTGAAACTATCTTACGATAAACGTTTGAATATTGGCTTTATAGTATAAAATTTTATCGGGACTTTATGTATTTAGAAGTCTGCAAGGCCTTAAACTTTAAAGACGGGAGCACATAATTAAATCACTGCCCATGCATAGATTTATTACACTACATATTATAGAACGAGACTATTTTAAAGACCTAAATTAAGAGAATGGGTAGGTGCAAATGGGAATATTAGAAGTGATAGTATCCAGAGCCAATACAGCTTTTGTAATGAAAACAGGGAATGACTCAGAAGCCACTATTGGTGGAAGCCCTTTCAAAACAATTAATGGGGCAATAACAGCAATTAATGCAACGGGCGCTACTGGAATAACAATCTATGTATTTCCAGGTATTTATGATGAAAAGATCATTATGCCTTCAGGAAATTCATTAAGAGGGATTAGTTCCTTAACTGTAACAATTCGCCAACAAAATGTTGGAGTAAACACAACCTTGTTAACAATGGGTGAGAATACAAGAGTGGAAGATATCACTTTGCTGTTAACTTCATCAAATCATGTTAATTTAGTTGGAGCTGCTTTCCCTGGAACGACCTCACAAACAGCTAAAATAAGAAACACATCTATAACAGTGGATAATTCCACTGCCTCGACGACAGGTACCTCCAATGTTTATGGAATTCATTCATTTGGCACAGGAAATACTACTGACAGCGTTGTTGCTGTTAGAGCTTCAGAAATAACAGTAAACTCAGCCGGGCTTGGTATAAAACGGGCATTGATGGTTAATACAAATGCACATAGATTTAATTGCCGTGATAGTAATCTTTTAATAACAAATGCAGGTGGAGCCGGTTCCTATATAGGCGCTGAAGTAAATCAGGCAGGGGCACAGCTAGTTATACGTGCATCAACTGTCCAAGGAGTTACTGCAGATGTCTCCCAAACAGCAGGGATTTTGAGTATCGGCACTACAAATTTGTTTAATTCGAATGCCAATAATTTGGGGTTTTCTACAGTTTTACAGCCTTCCACTGTTATTTGGGGTGATCCAGGTAGCTTGCCAAAAGGAACCGTTCGTTTTTATCGACCAGGATCAGCTTCTGTTTCAAGTACGGAAATTTTTATTCGATTAAGTCAAAAATGCCTCTTGAAAGCTCTGAATGTACGAGCTGTTAGTGGACCAGGAACTTCTAATACAGATATTTGGACAATTCGAAAAAACGGTATTGATACCCCCCTTACAGTTTCATTGACAGGTTCACAAACTTCCACTATTAATAATAATGTTTCCGTTTCTTTTCAAGCAGGAGATAATCTCTCATTAAAAGTAACGACAAGTGCCGGATCTGCCGTGTCAGATACAGTTCTTCAAGTCGATGTTTTTTAAAAGATAGGTAAGGAAGAAAAAACATCAAATTTGCATTTGATGTTTTCCTCCTTTTACAGCTTATGCAAAAAAGCAACCAATTTCAGCCCCGGACCTTGTTCCCGTTTGTTGAGGTGCAATTACTTTGCACAAACAACGAAGCTATTTAATGAATTCCCCTTACCATTCGAAGTGTTCATCAGCTCATAATAACCAGTTATCAACGTTTGTATCATGTTAGGGACTTTAATTAATCCTGCACGGATACTATTTGCATAATCTTTTTCCCATTGCCCGTCTTGTAAAAATGTTGCATCCACTGTAAGTTGTTTTACCACTTCAAAATTTGCTTGCTGGAGCAGCTGGAGAATTTGAGTTTTATGAAATAAGTTTTGGATATTTCCTTCATTCTTTACGAAGTTTGAATGCAATGCCAGGATGGAAACTGCACAAAAGTGGGAACGTTGAGAAAGGCAGGTGAAGTCGAGGTCCCATTCTGCAAAACATAATTGTTTTGCCAATCCACGAATTTTTTTAAAGTATTTCAATAAATCCTCTGGTTGCTTGAAATACCATGAACAATGGGATAATACCGCCATATCAAATGGGATGGGTGATTCAAAAAAATCAAAATCCATTTCATAATGGAAGTCAATCCGTTCTCCTAATGAAGATTTCTTTATGCGTTCTGCCGCTTGACCCAATGTTAACGGGGCTCCGTAATCGGGACTGGCAATATCTATTGCGACAACAGACCCGCTTTCCCCTACTGCGTCTGCTATTGCCACGGTTGTATCCCCTTGACCACAACCTATTTCCAATACACGCATTCCTTTTTGAATCCCAAATGCAGCTAATAATTCCAAACGGTGCTGCAGCTGCACTTGCTGTATCAAATCACCTTCAAATAATTGATATTCCCATAAAAAAGATTTTGTTTTTTCGTTTAGTTGAAATGAGTTCAAGTATCATTCACCCCACATTTAGTGTGTATTAGTTCATCAACAAAGAAAAAGGCTACCTAAGCAACTCCTAGACTGTAGACAAACTCGATGAAGAACAAGGTCGTCTCAATTTTTATTTAGGTTTATAAAACCTAGAACGTCGATTTTCACTCCAGGCACTCGCTTTCCGCGGGCGGTCCGGGAGCCTCCTCGGCGCTTTTGCGCCTGTGGGGTCTCCCCATGACGCGCTATTCCCGCAGGAGTCTCGCACCTTCCGTTCCAATCAACTTTGTTTTGAAATTTAGATAACCCCCCCCTTTTGTCTACAAACTCAGACCCGAAGCAACTCCCTTATTGAAAAAAACACACGTTAGTTGATGAAGGATATTTTGATGTAACCATTAAAATCATCGTGAAGAATATACTTATTATCCTCTAAGGATAAAGAATATACTGAACAGCCAATTTCTAATTCTTTATATTCAACACCATAATCAATGTTTAAATAATAGTGCTTTACACATTGATTTTCCTGGATTACACTTCAATTTTGCAAAAACAATATTAACATCTTACATGCTTGCGTTTAAAACCAAGCCTTCCTCTACCGACTTCTTTTTGAATACCTTCGTATGCATTTAGAAAACTGGTTTTTTTCTTGTCCCGTTTGACTTCTACGACCCCTATTGCCTTTGCGGTCTCGACTGCCTTTTCATGGAGCGGCAAATAGGAAATCCCCACGGTGTATAGAAAATTATTCATGGCGGATTTCGTTCGTTCTGGCGATTCGTGAATCGTTTGTTTCACAAGGTCCAGCATATCGGAAATTTTGCTTTCTGAAAATTCAACGTCTTTTCGATTCCCTAAAAGCCAACAGTAGCAACTCCAGCCCGCTGACATTCTCAGCTCTTCACCGCTTGCAATCCATTTATCGGATACTTCTTGTGCAATATCTGACTCCGATAAAGTTACAGCCACTACATAATCGGACAGCATATAAAAATATGCAGCATCCATCCAGCGATCATAATCAGACTCAGTCATGGCTTTTGGGTCTGCAATGATGCCTGCAAAGTACATTGCATCATAGTTGCCTGTCGAATAAAGCTCTTCAGCTAAATGCTGATTTATTTTTATTTTCTTTACAATTGGTTTCATGGCGCCTGTCGCCACGCCAAAAAGCGGCTCATGCGCACCATTGGATATGTACATTTTTTTAGTTCGTTCCTTGCCAAGGGCTCCAAGCTCCTGCATGACCATTTCTACATTCATCGTTAAGCACATCCTTCTATAGGGAGTTTCCCCCTAATATTTTGCCCATCAAATATATATTCCCATTATCCTATAACAGACTGCCATTTGTCAGCAAACTACCGCTTAAGCACCTGAGTGTTACGCAGGGTTCCACTTAATGACGATGGTAAGAAACAATGCCTTCCGATACAGTTGCTTGGGATCAGGGGATTTCCCCTTTTCCTGTCCCGTTCCATTAGAAAAAGAGCTGCCGAAGCAACTCCGTTATTTGAAGGTTCAAAACGCTCTTTTTTCCGTACCGTTTCGATCGATTGTCTTAATTTTTTTAATGAAATAATAATGTTTGTAGAGGGCGAGCACGACCAATAAGATTTTCACCAATAGGATGTCTACATAAAATACAGAAATCACGATGAAGAAATCTGCAATTAAGTTGATTCTTATTTTCTCTCTTCGGGTCATGCCTTTTTTTTGCAGGAATGCTTCAACGTATTTTTCATATAATGAGGTGCTCTTGAACCAGTTTTCAATCGACTTGGAACTTTTAGCAAAGCAAAAGGCAGCAAATAAGTAAAACGGACCGCCTGGCAGAACTGGTAACACAGTCCCTGCGATACCAATCAAAAGAGATATGGCCCCAAGAAGAAAGAATAGGATACTTTTTACTTTTTTTATTGTCATCACCTTTTTATTTATATTCTATCTCCTTATAACGTAAAGAGGAAGCTTAATTGATTCATTTCATTGATTAGTATCTTCCCTTTTTGTTCTTGAACTAACCTTCCCTTTCGTTATTAACAGGATCTCTTATCAATTCACAACATTTTTTAGACATCGCAATCATTGTGATATACATCGCAGCCTTATATTCATTCATAGAGCATGGTAACGACACCAGCATATTCCGGCAAATTTTCTTTGGAAATATCCAATGTCTTAACTTCGGTTGTTCGCTGTCCGGAAATTTGAAGAAACTTATCTACCTTTGAAAACATCAAGCCAACAACCGACAATGACTTTGTTCTATAATGCATGGGAATCGTAATAGTAGATTTCAATTGACGCATTACTTGAGTGGCTTCTAAGGCATTAATCGTGACTGTACCTCCTACAGGAATGATGAGAATATCCACTTTTCCAATTTCATTTACTTGTTCTTCTGATAATAGATGCCCTAAATCTCCGCAGTGACAGATGGTCAGATCGTCCATTTGGAAACGATATAAAATATTGGGGCCTCTCTTCTCGCCATTTACCTTGTCGTGAAATGTCTTAAATCCTCTAATTCTTACATCTTCGCGGATGTATTCCTTCGGCTCATTCACAAGCAAGTAATCCCCCGTTGCAGCCTGGATTTTATTGTGATCAAAATGATTGTGGGTAACGGCGACTATATCTGGATCAACGCTTGGCATACGGTAACGGATGAAGCGATAATATGGATCAATAAGAATCCTGGTTCCTCTGTCGGATGTTAGTAAAAAGGCAGAATGTCCAAACCATTTTATTTTCATACTAAAATTCTCCTTACTATGCAATTGATTTAAAATCAAGTAACTTTTAAGGAACCTTGGACTACAGTTGAAAATATATTCCATTTATTATAATTCCACTATTCCTGTAATAGTCCTTCTACACCCAGCTATCCCTTTTATTCCATAAAAAAAGAGATGCCTTAAGACACCCCTTTGCATCAAGAGACAACTATCCAGGTAAGTTTCTCATTAGAAGTTATATAATCCTCTCTAATAAATCCCCCACTTTTTCTGCCATGACACGAGGTGGATAAGGCATTCCATTCTTTAACCACCATTCCACTACCCCTACGTAAGCATTTGCAACAAATTGAACAATTACATCTTCATTTTGATCGGCATTTTTCCCTTTTGTTATGTCCACATCTTTCTTGAACTCTTCGATATTGAACTTAAGGAACTGACTGCGAAAATATGGAGCTCCTTCACTCGCTAACATCGTCGAAAAGAATAAATAATTGCTCTTAAAGTATTCCATACAGTGTACAGTCGATTCTATATAATCCATTTCAGTTGCCGATTCACAAAAATTACTCATGTTGTTTATATGTTCTTCCATGATTTTATCTAATAGATCAAATTTATCTAGGTAATGAAGATAGATGGTTCCTCGATTAACATTTGCTCTGTCTGCAATATCCTGAATGGTGATGTCATCAAAACTTTTTTCAGACATCAGTTCAATGAGAGCCTTTTTAATGGCTTCTTGGCTTTTGGTTATTCTTCTGTCTACTTTCGGCATGGTTTGGTCACCAAACTTTCCTAAAAATAATCAACAATTTTTATGGATTTGTTGAGTAATCAACGAATTGCGTTCTTTTAACCATTGAGAGCATTCTGTTTCTATTTAATAATTATTAACAGATGTTGATTAATCAATCAATGATGCTTTCTTTTTGAACGAGGGCAATGTACACCATGATAGTCACCAAAGAATTTTTTTCAAAACAAAAATAAGAAAGGGTGTTGTTTTAAAAATGAAAAAAAAGTCTATTATCAGGCGTGTACTCACAATGATAGCGTTGGGCTTGCTTTTATCCGTGACCATCATTGCATCCAAGACCGGCGTTGGAGCTGCATACACGCCAGACATGTCCAATGGGGCAGACAACTTTTACAAAAGCAACAAGGTAACCATGAAAAAGGTTAAGTTTAAAAACCAATACAACATGGATGTCGCAGGGAACCTTTTCATTCCCAAAGGTTTGAAGAAGAACACCAAAAATCCCGCGATTATTGTCGGGCATCCTATGGGCGCAGTAAAAGAACAAAGTGCTAATTTGTATGCCACTAAAATGGCTGAACGGGGATTCGTTACTTTGTCCTTGGATTTGTCTTTCTGGGGAGAGAGTGAGGGTCAGCCCCGCAACGCTGTTTCGCCGGATATCTATGCCGAGGATTTCAGTGCTGCGGTGGATTTCCTAGGCACCCGGCCGTTTGTTGACAAAGATCGGATTGGTGTTCTCGGGATTTGCGGCAGCGGGAGCTTTGCCATAAGTGCAGCCAAGATCGATCCGCGCATGAAAGCCATTGCTACAGTCAGTATGTACGACATGGGCGCTGCCAACCGTAATGGGCTTAAACATTCCCTGACACTTGAACAAAGAAAGAAGATCATTGCAGAGGCAGCGGAGCAACGCTATGTGGAGTTCACGGGCGGTAAAACCAAATACACCGGCGGGACAGTGCATGAACTGAATGAAAACTCAACGGCGATTGAACGTGAGTTTTATGACTTCTACCGCACTCCAAGAGGTGAATTCACTCCCAAGGGCACATCACCTGAACTGACGACACACCCTACTCTGACCAGTAACGTCAAGTTCATGAACTTTTACCCGTTCGAAGACATAGAGACGATTTCCCCTCGTCCGATGCTTTTCATCACGGGTGAAAACGCTCATTCCAGAGAGTTCAGCGAAGACGCCTACAAGCTGGCAGGCGAACCGAAGGAACTCTACATTGTTCCGGGCGCAGGTCATGTCGATCTGTACGACCGGGTGAATTTAATCCCCTTTGATAAGCTCGAGTCCTTCTTCAAAGAAAATCTGAAGAAAAAATAAGGCAGTATGGATCGCAGGGAGCTTTGAGTGAAACCACTGTGAAAGTCCTGCAAATCTTGTCGGGACTCACACTTTTTTGTCTGAATTCCATACGTAATGCATGGAATTCAGCTATTTTATAAGGCCTTTGGATATGTCTTATTAAACTAGGGAAAATTGAATCTGGAAAAGAAAACTTTGAAAATGTTCATGGTGATTTCACAGTTCATATTGAAAAAGTCGATTAAAGGAAGAGGTTTGGAGGAACTTTTTTGCAAAAACAAAATAATTTACTCATATTTATTTTAACCATCGGTGTTTTCGGAATCATCAATACTGAAATGGGGGTAATTGGCATCTTGCCTACCATTGCTGACCACTTTCATGTCAACATCTCTAAAGCAGGATTGCTTGTGAGTCTTTTTGCCCTTGCTGTAGCTGTATCCGGTCCAACTATGCCGTTATTATTTTCGGGGATGAATCGGAAGAAGGTCATGCTACTTGTGCTAGGTGTTTTCGTTTTGGGGAATATCATATCCATATTTACAACTAACTTTACCCTTGCATTAGTTGCCCGTATAGTTCCAGCCTTTTTTCATCCGATTTACTGTTCATTGGCTTTTACCGTAGCGGCCGACTCCGTTAGCAAGGAGGAAGCCCCAAAAGCTGTTTCTAAAGTTTTTATCGGAGTATCCGCTGGAATGGTAGTCGGTGTACCCATCGTAAGTTTTATTGCTAATGCAGTTTCAGTTGAAATGGCAATGGCATTCTTTGCGATTGTTAATACGATTGTATTTCTTGCTACATTGATTTTTGTACCATCCATGCCTGTTGAGGAAAAACTTTCTTACGGAGCGCAATTATCCGTATTAAAAAAATCGATTACATGGCTATCCATTGTGGCTGTCATTTTATTGAACTCAGCCGTATTTGGAGTTTATAGCTATCTTACTGAGTATCTGAAAACTGTTACGAATATGTCTTCGAACACAATCAGTTTAATGTTACTCATTTACGGTGGTGCCAATATTATTGGAAACATCGCGGCAGGGAAGCTGCTTACTAAAAATGCGAACAAATCTGTAGTGATTTTCCCTTTTGCATTGGGAGCAGTTTACATCATATTATTCTTATTTGGACAGTTCACCATTCCTATGGCCATCCTTACATTAATTTGGGGGATTTTAGCTGGTATAGGGGGTAATATCAATCAATACTGGATCATGTCTTCAGCCCCCGAATCTCCTGATTTCGCTAATGGACTATTTTTAACAGCGGTTAACTTGGGAACGACAATTGGTGCTGCGGCAGGTGGATTATTCATATCAGAGCTGGGGACACAATACGTGATATTCGTGGGTTTACTATCATTGTTATTAAGTTCGGTAATGATTTTCCTAAGAAACTACAAGTTTACTCCTACACAACAACTTTCCTGAGTATGAAAAGGCTAGGCAGCGGGCATGCCTAGCCTTTTCAGCGATTCGAATAACCGATCCATTTTCAGGAATGCTGGAAAGAGGAATGATTAATGTTTCAAGAAAAAGCTGCCTTAAAGACAGCACTGCTCGTAAACTATTAAACTGATTAATCTTGTTCATTAAATTCAGTGAACCACTACCACTTATCGACCTTACGGAATTATTATCAATTTAAAAAACCAATTGAATCAGCATCATGTAGACAATCGTTCCCCCCGCTATCGAGAGGAGCATCATTTTCTTCCAAACGTGAAGCAGGGCAACTACCGCCACCCCAATGAATTCAGGGATGCCATGACTTCCTGATCGCAGGCTTACATCCTTTAAACAATAAATGATTAAAAGCCCAATTACTGCGGATGGCAGCATTTTACCGAGATACTGTACATACTTCGGTGTGGGTTTACCTGATGGGAAAACGATGAAGGGAAGAAATCTTGTTAGCATTGTGCCTAAAACAACCATCGCGATTGTAATGATTTGCTGCGTTAAAGTCATTGTCATATGGTGCTCACCTCAACTTTCTCTAACGGCTTTCTAAGTAAGGTGAGTACTCCCAAAATGGCAAACATGGCAGGGATAATGAAATTGCTTCCGCCAAATATAATTAGGCAGACAGCTGACAGGCCAAGCCCAGCGAGAGCACTATGATGGTTTTTCTCTTTCATCCATTGTTCAATGAAAATCACGACAAAGAGAGCCGTCATAACAAAATCGAGTCCTTCTGTATTGAATTTGACAAAAGAGCCAAAAATGCCGCCAATCGCTGCTCCTATCACCCAATAGCAATGGTTGAGCAGTGTCACGAAAAACATGAACCAGCCCTTATCCACATCCTTCGGTACATCAACGGTACAATTGATGGAAAAAGACTCATCGCAAAGCCCAAAAATCAGATACAGCTTTTTCTTGCCAGTCCCCCTATATTTATCAAGCATGGATATGCCATAAAACAAATGCCGTGCATTCACCATTAAGGTTAAAAAAAGGGCGTTAATCGGATTGAACGCGACAAGCAATAAATTGGCTGCAATAAACTCCATTGACCCTGCAAATATCGTTAGACTCATCAATATCGGGTAAATCGCGCTGAACCCTAATGAATTCATAAAGATCCCATAAGCGATGCCTAAAAATAAAAAGCCTGCCAAAATGGGCACTGTGTACGGAAAAGCCGCACGAAATGCTGGTATCATTTGAGTTCGTTTTTTCATATAAATCACATCCTGATGGCTAAATTTATTTAAACTTAACATACAAAATCCGTACAAAAAACAAGTTAATTGTATGGATTACAATTAAAATAAAATTCCCCCATTTCATCAAAATGGGGGATTCTGATAGGCTAATTCTATTAAAGCCGACCGTTTCAATATTAGAATTCCATACAAAAAATGATATGATTGTATGGAATAAGTCAAGGAGAGGTGAAGTATGCCAGTAAATTCATTTGACAATTATCCAATGTCTTGGAAACCTGATAAGAATGCATTAAAGCGGCCTTTTTATAAATCTCTCGCATCATTACTTGAACGAGATATAACAAATGGCTTTTTAGCACCTGGAACCAAGTTGCCCCCTCAACGGGAATTGGCAGATTTTCTTGACTTAAATTTCACTACGATTACCCGTTCCTACAAAATGTGCGAGGTAAAGGGATTGATATATGCCGTTACGGGAAGCGGAACCTTTGTGGCTCCCAATGCCACTCGTTCCATAACCATTTCCGCGGATAAAACGGCAAACAGCATTGACCTTGGTTTTGTGGCATCTTTTGAGCAAACCAATGATATCGTTTCAGAAACTTTACAAAAAACCGTGAACAAAAGTTATTTGGAGCAGCTGCTGAATTACAACGATCCGACTGGTATTCCACATCAAAAAACAGCAGCTCTAAACTGGATGGAATCTTTCGGCATTCACGCGGATCAAGAGCATATAGCAATCGTTTCCGGTGCCCAAAATGCATTGGCTGTTGCCCTCGCTGCTTTGTTTGAGCCTGGTAATAGAATTGCAACCGATTTATACACCTATTCAAATTTTATCGAGCTGGCAAAGATGTTTCATATTAAGTTAGTGCCCATACACGGAGACCAGTTTGGAATGCTGCCAGATGAACTTGAAAAGCAATGTTGTCAAACAAATATTGACGGCATATTTCTGATGCCCTCCTGCAATAATCCGACCACAATCATGATGTCGGATATTCGAAAGCAAGAATTGGCAGCGGTCATCCGAAAGCATCGTTTAATTTTGATTGAGGATGATATTCATGCATTCCTGACGGCAGGCATTATCCCCGACTACCGGCAGCCGATGTTCCATTTGCTTCCGGAACAGAGCGTTTATATTTGCGGCACCTCTAAGTCCATATGTTCCGGATTAAGAGTTGCCTATATGGTTTATGGAGAAACATTACGCGAGAAAATTTCCCAGGCCATTTTCAACATAAATGTAAAGACCTCTTCTTTTGATGCAGAGGTTATCACAGAGCTAATCCTATCAGGAAAGGCTCATGAAATTGTTTCTCATAAGAAACGGCTTGCACAAACTGCAAATGATATTTATTCGGAATATTTCCCCTTAAGAAAGGATGTCGGACATCCTCTCAGTCTATATCGCTGGCTTCCAATTAAAGGGCATAACGATGCGTTACAGCTGGAAACCGATTTGAAAAGGCGCGGCATCCGGATTTTTCATTCCAATCGTTTTCAAAGCGGGCAAACCACCCCCGATATGTATTTGCGTATTGCACTTTCTTCCACAAACTCATTCGATGAGTTAAAAATAGGATTAGACATATTAAAGCAGTATTTAGGCTGATATAAGTCTAGTAAAAAAAACATTCTAGTTGATTGGATCGGAAGGTTCGAGACTCCTGCGAAAAAATCGAGTATTAGGGAGATCCCCCAGGCGCAAAAGCGCCGGGGGCGAGCCACCCGCCGAAAGCGAATGCCTAGAGTGGAAATGTTCAAGTTTTGACAACTTGATTATTATCGAGTTAGTCTACAAATCCCCGGAATGGTCTCACCCCGGACCATTCAAATGGAGACCCGTTTATCCTTCATGAATTTTCACTTTCCGATATGGTATGAAACCTTATTAGATTGAGAAATTTGCATTACTCCTGCCGAATAACTGGCTAGCCGAGACCCCACAGCCGCTTGCGGTGAGGAGGCTTGGAGTCAGTCGGCGGAAAGGGAGCGGATTTCTTCAATCAAATGCAAACAGGCTCAATTATCGAGTATATCGGCAAAAAGTGGTTAAGCAAAGACCCAATTATAAAGTGAATGTCCCACCATGATAACAATAGTAGTTTTCAGCTTTTAGATCCTTAATCTTTCTTAAAGACTGTTCTGCTTTCTCGACATTTAAACAAAAGTGCGGATTAGCAATGACCAATTCATCACTCTCTATAACTGCTGCATCACCTGCTATTACACTTTTTAAACGTGGAAAATATAATGAAATATGACCGGAAGTATGCCCTGGTGTTGCTACTACTCTACATTGGTTATCCAAAATCCAATCACCATCATGTACCTTTTCATCAATTGAAACATGCTTCAAATGCTTTAATTGTTGGATAAACCATTTCCCGAATTCGATTTCTTGAATTGGCATATTTTCCAGCATTTCTTCGGCTTGAACCAATCTCTCTGACTTCATTTCACCACAAATATATTTTGACTCCACTTCACTGGCGATCAGGTTAATGTGGGGATACTTTTCCTTGAAATCATATACGGAGCCTATATGATCAATATCATAATGAGTAATGATAATATTCTTTAACTTCTTCATGTCATAACCATTTTTAAAAATTTCATTTTCAATGAAAGGTAAAAAATTTGGATACCCTGTATCGACCAAGGTTAGTTCATCCTTTGAAATAATCAAGCTAGGATTAATATGATTTTTTTGTCCACTAAATTCAAATTCAATTGGCAGTTCCATTATCTTCATTTTCTTCCCATACACCTCCCGTTTCTTCTATATATTCTTCAACTTTTCATTTTAACCTGCCCCTTTAATTGCAAGGGTGTTAGTCATTAAGAAACCCAGTATGGAAACAACGCAAAGAAAAAATGAGACAACAGCGTACCTCAAAAAAACTCCTTTTCTATCTTTTTGACGTTCCTCTAATCCTGTTATTAGCATAATTGCCGCCAGAAACAACATAGAATATGGCATCAACTCAACACTTCCGGTCATTAGCTGATAGGCATATATAGCAACTACAATTATTGCTAAGATGATTTTAAGTATTTTCAAGAATATTTTTCCCCTTAAATAAAATTTTTTCATACCACTTAACACCTTTTCATTTGTTATTCTGATGAAGTTCGCCTTTATGGATTCAAGTTTCAAAAAGGGTACGTTATTCGAATTTGGGTAAGGTGGTTTCAAGATCTATGCATTTGACCATTTTTGTATGTGAATGTATAGTTTCCTTCTTTTTTCAATAAAACCGGCAAGTACTGTGCGACCATCTCTGCAATTCCGAGGTTAAGCGGATGAAGTATCCAATCAATGGATTTCCAATCAAGAATGCCTTCCCGCGTTTTTTTCGGTGTTTCATAAATTATTTCCTCATCCGCCATATACAAATATACATATATTCCATCCAATTCACCTTCTGGAGTCTCCCAGGTTACGGTTCCTTTAGAAAAAAAGGACTCTACCTCTATCCCCGTTTCCTCAAATACCTCACGCTGCGCACCCATATCAGGTGCTTCACCTTTCTCGATTTTGCCACCCACCCCATTCCAGACACCCATAATTGGAGCTTTCTCCCGGTTAAGCATGAGAAGTTCATTATTCTTCTTTACAAAACAAACAGTATACTTAAACATTTTAAAAAGAACCCCTTTATCGTTAGTTCGTGTCACATCATGGCTAAGCTGGTTAATGGGAGTGAAGCAAAAAATGCTTAACACATATATAGTAAGAAGGATCTTGTGACCAAACATCCCTCACTTCCACTGCCTCCAAAGTATTAACACATTCTCAAATTCTAACAATGAATATAGAATCCGTAAACGCTCTCCATCATCACTCGAGGGTTTGAGCGATATATCCGTGAGTTTGTTGATATATTTGTGAGTTTGGGCGAAATATTCAAGATTTTGGGCGATATATTCGAAAGTTTGAGTGATATATTCGAAAATTTGAGCATTTACTCGTGAGTTTCGCTGTTTTACTCGTGAATTTCCGCGATTTACTCGTGAGTTTGAGTGATTTACTCGTGAGTTTGACACTTTACTCGTGAGTCCGTATTTTCATAAAGAAAGCAGCGATTCCTTAAAGGATCGCTGCTCTTCTTATTTATGCTCCTGCCCAAACATCTTTCGCATATCTGCCATTCTCCTCTAATGATTGCAGCCATTCTGTGGCTTCTTCTCTCTGTGTTTGATAGATATGCATATAGCTTTCAATTATGGTTCGTTCAACATCTGGCGCCATTTTGCTTCCGTCTCCGCAGATGTATAGGTGTCCTCCTTCTTCTTTTAATAAAGGAAGGATGTCATGGGCGTTTTCCGCCAATCGGTTCTGGACATATGTTTTTTCTTGACCGGGACATCTGGAGTATGCGGTATGCAGTGTTACAAGGCCCTCTTGTTCGGCTTGGACGAGTTCATCTTGATAGAGGAAATCGTGTTCCGGATTACGGCATCCAAAGTAGAGGTGGGCCGTCCCTAGCGTTTCACCTTTTTCTTTCAAAGCGCGACGTGATTGTATGAATCCCCTGAATGGTGCAATGCCTGTTCCAGGGCCGATCATGATGATTGGTTTTCCTGTTTGCTTTGGAAGCTGGAAGTTGGATTGCGGCGTATTGATAAAGCAGGCTATTTTGTCTCCTTGGGAGCGTTCTGCCAAATAATTCGATGCAATTCCTTTGTATTCCCCGTTGCCGCTCAAAGCTTCTCCACGGACGACGCTTACGGTGATGCTTGCTTCTCCTTCGTTGTGGAGTGGTGAGCTTGAGATGGAGTAGTATCTTGCTTTTAAAGGTGGCAGTAAAGCCAGGAAACGTTCAAACGGGATTTCGCATGCAAGATACTTTTCGATTAGGTCAAGCATGGTTATGCGCTTGTTCAGGATTTCTTGTTTATAGGTATTATCCAAAAGAAGATCTTCAAGTTCTTTTACATGTGGAGGACATACCGTATGTGTGGCAAGCGCCCTTATTTGAGACCGGGTGGCGGGTTCTTGGAACTCCACATGGTTTGATAGTAACTCTTCTAGTTTTACCGGTTTTCCCGTAGGAAGATGGGCAGCTTTTCCGGAATCCCCAGTCAGATTCACGTAATCTTGGCCGTTTAGGTTAAATCGACTGAGCACTCGATCGACAAGTTCCGCTGAATTTTGCGGAAGCACGCCGAGATGATCGCCTTCCTGATAATGTATTCCCTCTGGCAGCGTTAATTCGATATGCCGTGTACTTCTTCCGCTATCTTCATGCTGTAATTCAGTATTCCTTTTTACAATGGATGTAAACGCATGATGGGTGCGGGCAAGCGGTGTGCCGCTCACATCACTTACGAAATTCATCGTAATCGAGCTGACTTCCCGATCATTCTTATTCACTTCAATGTTCAGGGCTTCGGCAAGATTCGGCCAAAGGGCTTCTGTCCATTTCTCGTAATCCCCTTCAAAGTCATCGCTTGCATCCCCATTGCCTGTTTCTGTCAGCCGCACTGCTCCTTTTTGTTCCAGCCGCTCATCAATGAGGATTGGAATGCGTTGGTACGTATTGGCCCAATTCCGGTCCCCGCAGCCGAAGATCGCATAGTGAACACCATCCAATGTGCCACCATGGCTTTCCTTCAGCCATGAAACGAAGTCACCTGCATTATCAGGGGGATTTCCATTATAAGATGCCGTGACTATGAGAACAGCTCCTTCTTTTGGAAGCCGATCGGTGTAATCATTTAAAGGGGCAACTTCGGCATGGAAGCCTTGCCGCTTCCCTGTTTCGGCAAGATCGCGAGCAATCCCTTCCGCCGTTCCCATGTTTGATCCAAACAGGACGAGTAATGGTGTTCCATGTACTGATTCGATCGGAGATACCGCGGCACCTTTTTCCGGAGACTTTTGTTCTGAAGAAGCAACGGTAAACGATAACGCCTTCTTCCTCGGTGAAACGCGCATGGTCAATCCGTCCGGTTTAAGAGTCAATGTTTCTTTAACTTCCAATTGGTATTCTTCATGGTCGATCAGGTCAAAGTGCTGTAAAACCATGCCAAGCACCAGTGTCGCTTCATGAAGGGCAAACTGCTGTCCGATACAGGCGCGCTGCCCGTTTCCAAACGGTTTATACGCATGATAAGGGATGGACTCCAAATCCTCGAACCGCTCAGGAATGAACGATTCAACGTCATCACCCCAAACGGATGGATCACGGTGAAGCTCGGGAATGAGCAGTGAGAAAACATCGTCTTTCTTCACATTGTATTTACCATCCAGCATGGTATCTTCTTTCGCATAGACGGAAAACGAAGGAGCTGTCGGCCACAGACGAAGCGTTTCATTCAGTACCATCCGGACATATTTCAGTTTTTTGACTTGTTTATAATCTGGAACATCATCACCCAGCACTTCATCGACTTCCTGCTGCGCTTTTTTTAACTTGTCTCTGTTATTCATGAGGAAATAGATGGCGAACGATAGGAGACCGCTCGTCGTTTCATGCCCAGCTATTAAAAAGGTAATGATTTGGAAACGAATATTTTCATCATCCAGTGATGCACCCGTTTCAGGATCGACTCCTTTTAACATATGGGAAAGAAGGTCATCTTCTCCGTGATTGCCATTTTGTTTTCGTTCGGCAATCAATTCATCCACTAGAGAAAACATATATTGAATGTCTTCCCTGAATTGTTTTTTGGATTTGATCATCAGTTTATCCTGGATTCCAAGCCGCTGCGTTTGGCTCATCGCTTCATCCAACGCACGCACCATACTGTTGACAAATGGATGGGTGGTCTCCCGATAAAAACTGTTAAAGCGGTAATTGAACCCGCATAGTCCGATCGTATCCAAGGTCAATCGTGTCATATCTTCAGGAACATCTATTTCATCAGCCGGATTCAGGCGAGCCCATTTTTGAATGAGTTGGGCAGCAAGATCCACCATTTTAGCATGATAGCCCTTCATTGCCTGCTGGCTAAAGCTGGGCAGCAGGATGTTATGGGCCTTTTTCCAATTCGGTTCCTTCGTTTCACTTGTGAAGAGACCATCACCGCCAAACGCCCTTACTTTCTGCAGTGCTGGTCCGACTTTCTTATCAAATCTTGCTTCATCACATATTTCTTTAGCGAGGGCAGCACTGGATACGAATGTAGTGATTCGACCCGGAAATTGAAACTGAAAAATCGGCCCAAGTTCTCGTGCCAGCTTCATGAAAGACTGAAGCGGTTTATCCTTATCAATGATAGGCAGGCTGCCTAGGGGACCATATGTCTTTGGCTGTGGAAACTGAGTTGTATTTTCCATTTATTAGCACCTCTTTACGATAGTTAGATTGCGGAATGAACGTTCATTCCGTTTAATTGAAAGTGTCTCAAACATGCACTCGGACTGCATCCCAAAAGCTTCCTTCCACATCTGCCAAAAGTTTTGGGTCAGGTTCTAACTCCCCGATGCGAACAAGTCGCTCAAGCTCAAGAAAAGCTCCGTAAATGATGGCAATCAAAGCTGAAGAAGGAAGCTCCTTGATTTCTTTTTTCTCTTTTCCTGAATCAAAGAAGTTTTTGAATATATTCAATAGCCCTTGAAAGCTAGCATGACTATCTTCATTTAAAAAATGGGCTCCACTATGTAGTTTAATAAAATAAAGAGCTTGGTCCTGCTCGGTTGTAAAGTGAACCATCGTTTTAAATATATGGTGAAACTGCGTGCGAATTGAATCATCATGAGGAAATCCATTCTTGACCGTTTCAGTGAAAATATTTAAGTACTCTTGAAAGATCTTGTTGCCCAGCACTTCCTTATTCTCGAAATAACGATAAATGGTACCCGCTCCAACTCCTGCCGATGCAGCAATCATCGGAATCGTCGTCGCATCATATCCCCGTTCTGCGAAAAGCACTAAAGCGCTTTTTACTATACTGTCTCGTTTATTTGCTGACGTGATCATTATGATCCCCCCTTTTTCCAAGTTGCGGAATGAACATTCATTCCTTTAATGCTAGTGTATACCCAATAAAATCCAATCTCAATCGCGCATACTACCCATATTTTGTGAATTCTTTATTAACGGAGGGGGATAAAAGGCCGAAATCATTTCTTTTAAAGGAATTATATGGGATTAAAGACTATCATTTGCCCCATAAGAAAAAGAGCTGATAGTCACAGCTCTTTCACTGGTTCACTGAAATTATGTAGGCAAACTTTTTATTCACACGAAAAGAATCTTATGCTTGATTATAGCGTTCAGATAGTTTCTTTTTATGGGCATTGAACACTTCCTCCAAGGGGATATTGTATTTGTTCGCAATCACAATCAAGTTTCCTAACACATCTCCCAATTCTTCGGTTAGCTCCTGTATGTTCTCTTCAAACGAACCAATAACTTCATCAGGTCTATCCCTGCCGATCTCAAGGGAACGAATGGCTCGGGCAACCTCGCCAGTTTCTTCTGCCAAAAAGCCAATGCGAATGAAAATGTCCAATTCTGACCATCCCCGTGCTTCATAATAATCTTTTACCCATTGTTGAAATTCAGTGACGTCCATATCCATCCACCCTTCCTTTTTTATCATTCAAGTTTAACAAATCCCCTATAATTTTGTATGATAAGAAAGCAAGATTACTAAATGGGAGATGTGATATTTTGAAAAGTCTAGCTGTATTTTGTGGATCAAGCAAAGGTGCATCTGCTGTCTATGTAGAAGAGGCTAAAAAACTGGGTGCGGAACTGGCAAAACGTAAGATTACCCTAGTTTATGGAGGATCAAGTGTAGGAATCATGGGTGCAGTTGCAGATTCCGTCTTGGAAGCAGGCGGAAATGTAATTGGCGTAATGCCTGATTTCCTGGAAAAAAAGGAAATAGCACATAAGAGCTTAACCGAGCTGATCGTCGTGGAATCCATGCATGAAAGAAAAGCAAAAATGGCTGAGCTTGCAGATGGGTTCATGGCTTTGCCAGGCGGGCCAGGAACATTGGAAGAATTCTTTGAGATTTTCACTTGGGCTCAGCTTGGTCTTCATCAAAAACCTTGCGGACTCTTAAATATCAATCACTATTATGATCCCCTGGTCGCTCTATTCAACCATATGGCCGACGAACAGTTCCTTCATGAAAAGTTCCGTTCCATGGCGCTGGTGGATGTTGAACCTAATGGACTTCTTGATCAATTCATTACATATGAACCGCCAACCGTAAAAACTTTCATTACCGAGAAACAAACCTGATCATAAAAAAACAGCCGGCCAAGATCAGTACTGATCTTGGCCGGCTGTGATAAACTGCAGGTTAGGTGAATATTTGGTTTAAATAATCTCCATGACCTTTGATAAGCTGCACTTCATGTTCGGATGAAATCCAGAAGTAATGAAATGTCAGCCCCGCTTCATCTCCTCCACCCGTCGGCTGATGCTTCCATTCATCAGGAACATTCGATACACTTATTTGATAAAAATATCTATTATGTATGGCACCATCGACGTTCTCCCAAAAATCTTCTGATATTAATTTCTCCACATGAAAATTTTCCAGACCTGTTTCTTCTTTCATTTCCCTAATCACTGCTTGGTAAGCATCTTCTTGAGGCTTTACCGTTCCCTTGGGTATCTGTATACCGGCTTCCTTAATGGGATGTTGAAAAACCAATACCTGTGTTTCTCCATTATTGATTCTTGTCACATACCCGTAAGCTTTTTTTATCGGTATCACCATCAATCACCAAAAGCAAAAATGAGCTCTGTCTCGCATACAGTTTCCCCTTCGACAGTAGCCCTTCCTTTTCCTTTACCGATAGGACCTTTCAAGCGGGTAATCTCCACTTCTAAACGCAATTGGTCCCCTGGTTTTACTTGCCTTTTAAAACGGCATCCATCAACCCCGGCCAAAAGCCCGATCCGTCCTTTATTTTCTTCTTTTGTAAGCATGACAACAGCACTTACCTGTGCTAATGCCTCCACGATCAACACACTTGGCATCACTGTGTAATCTGGAAAGTGACCAGTAAAAAACTCTTCATTTGCCGTTACGTTTTTAATGGCCATCGCCCTCTTTCCTTCTTCCAGTTCCAAAACTCTATCAACTAAAAGAAATGGATAGCGATGCCTGATAATATCTTTGATTTCTTGGATATCAATCAATATTAAGTCCCCCCCATTGCGTTGGATTTCTTTTACTTAATTTTACCATCAGCAGCATCATATGGATATTTTTGTGTTATAAAAAAAGGCTGCCTGAGCAACCCTGTTTTCGCTTACAAATCCTTTGATTTCTTTTCCTTCGATTTAGTTAACGGGGATAGAACCATTTCTTCATACCTCTCATATTCCCCTAATAATTTATGAATCAAGCTTATTTTAGGAACAACAAGGTAAACCGCCAATCCTGAAATGGTGCTCAGTATTGCTCCTGCCAGCACATCCGCCGGAAAGTGGACACCTACCCAAATTCGGGAAATGCCAACAAGGAAAGCCAGCATGATCCATAACAGCCACCATCCTCTTTTGAACAGCCAAAAAGATACACAAAACGAGAAAAACAAAATCGTATGGTCGCTAGGAAATGAATTATCCACTGCTTTTTCAATTAACTGATTAACATTGGCCAATTCGGCAAATGGCTGATTATTCGAATGCAATCTCCCTGCCATTTTTCCCATCATTTCAGCTATTACAAACGTAATCATCCCACAAACAACCATCATCCTGCTCTGTTCATTTCGAGTGAACCATATTACGATGACTGCCAAAGCTAAAAAAAATACCATGTACTCGGCAATGAAAATGGCAGAAGGGTTTAAATAATCGTACTGTTTCCCTAAGTCATTGATCATTCTGAATACATTGATATTCAACTCAAAAAAGTCCATTTCATACCCAACCTTCCTCTTTTTCTTACATATTAAAGAGAAAGGAAATAAATCGCCATCGTTCTTCCTAACAGTTTAATCCATTATCTAACATTTTTGTCACATGGTTAAAGAAGCTTAGTGGGGTCTTGTATATTTCCTGAACTTTCTATATAATCCAAGAAAAATACGGAGGTTATTCAAATGAATAATGATAGGAACTCTGTTCTAATTCATGAAAACCGGGAAACGGTTTGGAATGCGATCACGAATGATGAAATCATTTCAAAATGGTATGCCCCGGGTTCAAAATGGAATATTCCTAAACTTCAGGTTGGAGAGAAGGCAATCTTCGTATTAATGCCTAGTGCACATAACAATCTTAAAGAGAATGAAAGCATACCAATGAGCTTTACAATCCAAGAGGTAATCCCTTACGAAAGGATTTCTTATTCTTCGGATTCGGATAAACTCGTTTTCACTTTTGAAATATACCCAGAATCCGAAGGCACTAGAGTATCCATTAATATGGACGGATATGAACTTAGTTTGGCTAACTTAAAAGCATGTTTGGAAGGAAAAGAACTTCCCTATACCTAATCATTCATTTGAAAGAGAATCTAGTTCAGTCACATGTTTATTAAAAAATCGTTGCTGTCCTCCTTCTGGAACGGCCTTATTTATAATAGAAGAAATTCACATTAGGAGGTAAAAAATGCTGAACATACAGAAAAAGTCCGATACTGTCATCATTGTCATTCACGAAATATATGGCCTGAACCAACATATACAGGGTTATTGTGAGTTATTATCCAAACAGGGTTTTGATGTGATCTGTCCGGATTTGTTAGAACGTGGGACTCCTTTTGATTATTCCCAAGAGGATGCTGCTTATCGACATTTTATGGAGAACGTAGGTTTCACGGGTGCTTTATATAAGATAAAAGATATATTATCGGATATAAAAGATGAATACCAAAAGATTTTCATCCTTGGATTCAGTGCAGGGGCAACTGTAGCTTGGCTGTGCAGCGAGGAAGAATGTGTCGATGGAATAGTTGGTTACTACGGTTCGCGTATTAGGAATTATGCCGAATTGGCGCCACGATGCCCTGCATTGCTATTTTTCCCGCTAGAAGAGCCATCATTCAATGTCGACGAGTTAATTTCAGCTTTAGAAAGTAAGAATGTCGAAGTTCATAAATTCATGGGAGAACACGGATTCAGTGACCCTTACAATTCTAACTATCATGCAGAATCAGCACAAGCAGCCGTTAGCAAAATGATGAACTTTTTTATGAGGATTTAGGTTCACATTCACCCTAATGCCGCTTTGTATGGACCCAATGTATCGAACCCGCATCACTATGGGGGTGACAGTCATTTTGAACCTTTTTATATTCTGTTTCCAATTCTTTCAAGGTTAACTTCATAAGCTGTTCCACCGTTTTATTTACAGTATGGATCATAAGTTTATAGATTAATTCCTTGCGCCTTTCTTCCACACACTTCCTCATTTCACCCTCTCCTTTTATTCTGATTATATGAAATGTATATTTAGACAGGGGGAATGATCGTCGTATTCCTTCTCCTCGATTTTACTTATTTTAATATATTCATTCTCTAAATCGGTTAAGGTTAATTCAAATAGATGGATGTCATTCTTTTTATAAACTCCCTTGTTAATCAACTTGTTGATCAGGAAGTTTCTTTTTTTCTCAATGGCTTTACGCAATAATATCCCCATGATAAATCCTCCTTTATAATACGTATTGACTTGCCCATTCACAAAAAAACCGGAGACACCTCTTTACATGAAAGAAAAGTCTCCGGTTTTCCGGTCAATTAACCTATAATTCCTATTTAATTACTTGGTATTATTATAATACTAACTACATGCTCCGTAGTCAACTATTTTTTCCTGCAACTTATTTATTTTTGCTTCGCTTCATGAAATGCCGCTTTCACTTGATCCAACAGGTCTTTATCCGAAATCAATTTATACCCTGTAAGCGCTAGAGCTTTTGCTCCGGTCAGGATGGCTTTGTCTCCGGCAGGAGATTTGGCACAGTCGCGGAATTCATTCGTATGGGCAATCAACTCATCATGTCCAATTTTTATATAAGGATGTGCTGTCGGCACTGCATGGCTTACATTACCTGCATCCGTCGAGCCAAAGCCACTCTCTTTTCGGGGAGCCACCTCTTCCCCTAAATGAGTCAGTTGTTCTTTTAACAGTTCATCCAGAACTGGATTGATGACAAAATCGAGCACTTCATTTTGGAAACGTTCAACCTTAACCGTGCTTCCGGTGGCAAGTGCTGCCCCTTCAGCAACTGCACGTATTTTATTGGATACTTCTTGGCAAAGTTTCCATGTTGTTGCTCTAATATAAAATCTGGCGGAAGCATATTCAGGAATGATGTTAGGCGCTTCCCCGCCATTGGTGATGATTCCGTGAATTTTGACCTCGGCCGGGAGCTGCTGACGCAAAGCATTAATGCCATTGAACAGCTGAATCACCGCGTCAAGTGCATTCACGCCTTCTTCAGGTGCAGCTGCTGCATGTGCTGACTTTCCGTAAAAGTGAAAATCAAGCGGGTCGACAGCCAAAAATGGACTTGTTACACCCGTTTGCCCGGCAGGATGGATAAGGATGGCCGCATCCACCCCATCAAATAAACCGTGCTTCACAAAGCTGCCTTTTGCACTTCCATTCGGCCCGCCCTCTTCAGCCGGTGTTCCGAAAACGATCACCTCCCCGCCCGTTTCCTCCAGCACTTGGGCCAAGGAAATGCCTGCTGCCACGCTCGTTGTGCCGATGATATTATGGCCGCAAGCATGGCCTAAACCCGGCAATGCATCATATTCGGCTAAAAAGGCAATTGTGGGTCCTTTCTTTGAAGAGGTTTTTTTGGCGATGAATCCTGTTTCATGCCCGGCTATATTGCGGGTCACTTCAAATCCTTCATTTCGAAGTATTCCGGTTAATGTATCCGAGGCGAAGAATTCTTGATTCCCAATTTCAGGTTTGGCATGAATGGCTTGGCTCGTTTCGATATATAATTCGGAATGAAGGTCGATGTGATCTTCAATGATTTGCTTATGCTGCTTCAGCACTAATTCTCTCGCCATGTCTTAATCTCCCCTTTTTCTTGAATACATCCATTACTTTTCATTAGCTGGTTTTGTCCAAGCGTCCTGATAATTCACTAATTCATCTACAGAAACATAGGCAGGAATGGTGTTTCCTTTAAACGTTTTTTCAATGAACGCTTCCACTTCTTTCGATTGATAAAGCTCCACTAATTTTTGTAGCTCAGGACGATCGGCATTTCCCTTTTTAACCGCAATGATATTAATATATGGTTTCGCCGTTTTACTTTCATGGAATAAAGAATCTTTTAATGTAAGGCCTGCCTCGACGGCAAAGTTATTATTGATGGCTGAAGCATCGGCATCATCCAATAGACGCGGTGTATTGCCGGCAGCAACAGGTTGGATTTTCAAGTTTTTCGGATTTTCCTTAATGATTTCCAATGATCCCGCCCCATTGAATTCTTCTTTCAATGTAATCAACCCAGCTTCCTGAAGCAGGAGCAGTGCACGGCCAAAGTTTGTTGCTTCATTCGGAACGGCTACCGTAGCACCATCCGGAAGTTCTTTGAGACTTTTATGTTTTTTCGAATAAAGGCCCATAGGTGCAATGACAGTCGACCCGATGGCCTCCAATTTCAGGTTTTGATCTTGTACGAATTCATCGAAATAGGCGACCGTTTGGAATGAATTGGCATCAATTTCACCTTCGCTTAACGCAAGGTTCGGTTGGATATAATCATTGAAAGTGACCAGTTCAATATTAAGCCCTTCCTCTTTCGCCAAGTCGACAATGTATTCCCATGTTCTCGTATCCCCGCTGCTGACACCGACTTTCACTGTTTTGACATCATCCGAACTCCCTGATGCACCCTCATCGTTCCCGCATGCTGCAGCCACGATGGCCAATGCCAATACCATGATCGTTAATAAGATTTTTTTCATTTTTCCTGCCTCCTGTTATTTTTATCTTCTTCTGATTTTTCTTGAAACAAAATTCCCGGTGGATTGCAGTAATTGAACGATGATCACGAGCGCCGCTACTGTGACGACCATCGTCATGGTATCGAACCTTTGATAACCGTAAGCCAAGGCTAAATCCCCGACCCCGCCTGCACCGACGGCACCTGCCATCGCCGTGGAACCAACAAGCCCGATTGTCGCTGTTGTAAATGTTAAGATCAACGAGCTAAGTCCTTCGGGAATCAAAAAGCGGTAAATGATTTGCCATGTTGTCGCCCCCATCGCCTGAGCCGCCTCGATGATCCCTTTGTCCACTTCCAACAGCGAGTTTTCCACAAGCCGGGCAATATAAGGAGCCGCGTAAAAGATTAGCGGAACAATGGCCGCATTCGTTCCGATCGCACTGCCGACAATCATTCTTGTAAACGGAATGAGTGCCACAAGCAGGATGATGAAAGGAACCGACCGCAGGATATTGATGATCGGGTTCAATACATTAAAAATCCAATTATTCTCCATGATGTGACCCTTTCTTGTGATGACAAGCAGGATACCGAGCGGAAGCCCGATCAATCCGGAAAATATCAATGAGATGGCTACCATATAAAGTGTGTCACCGAAAGCTGTCGACAGCTGGTCTGCCGTTATTTCCATTCCCCAAAGCGTATTACTCATTTATCTGCACCTCCTGGACGAGAATCCCCTCATCTTTAATATATTGATAAGCCTTATCGACCTCATTTTTGTTCCCGGTCACTTCGATGATCAAATTCCCGAAAGGCGTTTCCTGGATTTCAGAAATATTGGCTGATAAAACACTTAAGTGAACATCATATTTCTTCGAGATCGTTGAAAGTAAAGGAGTACCCGAAGTAGTTCCAATAAAATTAATTTTCCAAATAATCGGCATATGGGACCCTATGCTTTTTAAGAAACTTTGTGGAATTTCGTCATGTATGACCGTTCTCACGAAGTTCTTTGCAATATCCGTTTGCGGCTTGGCAAAAACTTCGAAAACCGTACCTTGTTCAACGACGCAGCCGCCCTCCATGACCGCTACCTTATTGCAAATTTCCCTGATGACAGACATCTCGTGAGTGATTAGCAAAATGGTAATATTGTATTCTTTATTAATTTTCTTTAAGAGCTGCAGAACTGCACTCGTTGTTTGTGGATCCAAAGCCGACGTAGCTTCATCACACAATAAGATCGATGGATTCGTAGCCAATGCCCTCGCAATGCCGATCCGCTGCTTTTGCCCGCCGGATAATTGTTCCGGATAACTCTTTGCTTTGCTCGATAAGCCAACGAACTCCAATAGCTCGCCTACCCGGTTTTTGATTTCTTTAGCTGGAGTTCCCGATAAAACCAGCGGCATGGCAATATTATCAAAAACAGTTTTTGAGTTTAGTAAGTTGAAATGCTGAAAGATCATCCCGATTTTTTTCTTTTCTGCCCGTAATTCCTTCGGGTTTAATTTGGTTAAATCCTTGCCCCCAACAATCACCGAACCGTCTGAAGGATGTTCAAGCAAATTGACCATCCTGATTAACGTACTCTTTCCGGCCCCGCTATAACCGACTACCCCGAATATATCCCCCTTTTCCACTGTCAAATCAATGCCCTTCAAAGCCTCGACAGTCTGTTTCTTTGTTTGATAAACCTTTTTAACATCTTGAAACTCAATCATCCAATCTCCCCCCATGTTGTTTTTTGTACGAATTCCTTATCCAGAGAGAAGAGCTTTGCAACGCTTCATAATGATAGGGTTAAATTCTGCCAAACTCACGAGTAATTGCGCGAAATTCACGAGTAAAACTGCGAAATTCACGAGTAAACCGGCGAAACTCACGAGTAAATCTGCCAAACTCACGAGTAAACCTGCGAAACTCACGAGTAAGTGCACCAATTCTCCAAATAACCATATACAAAAGAGGCCTCTTCCGTCATCAGACAGAAGAGGCCTCTTTTAGACATAAAAAAGAGTAAACTCTTAAATTAATTATCTAAGAAAAGCTCCTTCTTATCTTTCAAACTTTCGTCCGTTGGAATTAGCACAGTATTTTTACAAAAGTAAAAACCCGCTGCCGAGGTATCATAGGGCCAAGTCCCTCCACATCTCTTGATAAGAATTAACGTTATATTTAATTATGTCCTTCACTATATATTCTAATTTCTCTAAAGTCAACCATATTTTTCATCGCTATAAATATTTTCATAGTATAGTGAATCGATATCTTTTAATTATATCAATATATCGATTTGCTCATTCTCCATACAGGGTATTTTTCATTTTCTTCCTTTATCTTGAACATGCCTGAATTCGTATATAAAGATATCGCCCTTTGATTATCCGGAGAAACCCTTAAATGATATTCGGATACATTAAATTTCCTGAAAAAGTTTTCTGCGTAGCGAACCAATTCCTTGCCAAGGCCTTTACTGCGGTATTCGGGAATAAGATAAAATAGATTCACATAGCCAATTTCCGTTCCTTCATACTCCCGAATTTGAAGTTCCATTTGTCCAATCGGTTCTTGGTCCTTTTCAATGATCACCTGTCCATCCGGAAATTTGCGGACCCTTTCTTCCATTCGTTGCAGATATGCATATTCATCCCCAAAACCAGCATCAGTTCCAAAACTTACAACAAAGGAATCTTTCCGGAATTTAATGATAGTATCTTTATCTTTGTTTATATCAATGGTACGAAAGATCAACTTCATCCACTCCTATCATTTTAGTGAAATAGTTTTCAAGCAGGGGAAACTTCCTTTTTCATAGATAAAAGGCTTAGAGGGGCCCTTTTGTTTTTGTGCCTTGATGAAAAAATATTTGCCATCTTCCATTCGTACATTTCCAGATTGAACTTCTTAAGGTATGTTCCAGCTTATCTTCATCAAAAATTCGGTATGTAGTTAACACGGTATCATCAGACAATGGATGCATATCAAATTGACTTAGTGTCATGTTCGCCGCTCCAGCACCCTCTTGCCCCATAAAATCGCTTTTTGACCATATGTTACCCGAACTGCCGAACTCAAAGAAATCATCTTTCAATAAGGATGAAAGCTCTTCTGGAGATGTCCGAACTTCGGATTTTAACAATTTCTCCTCCAGCTGATACAAATGCTCTTTTAACAATGAAGAGTCCCTGTCCATTCATCTTGTCCTCCTTTTTCAACCATTGGTGAAATTCATGATCCATGCTGGCAAAGATTTTATATCCAGTTGTTTTGGTTATAATTGCGGTCAGTAGCATTTTTTTGTTTGGCTGTTTTTTTCATACTTTGTTGCTATTTACCAAGTAATGTGGATTGGTTGATTTCCCCTCCAGATGCTCGCTTTCCGCGGAACGGGCGGTGAGCCTCCTCGGCGTAAACGCCTATGGTGTCTCACCTGTCCCGCCGCTCCCGCAGGAGTCTCGCACTTCCGCTCCAATCAACCTTAGATCGTTTCGTTTTAAAAACAACAACCTTTACGAAAAGAGCCTTTAAAATTAAACAAAAAACTGATCCTGCAATGGAGTTTTTCAAAGAAAGAGAAAAGGAAATCATTTAGGCTACTATACCGCAAAAAGCTCCACATTGGTTTATCCAAACCGTATATCGATCATTTCAAACTCCATTAC
>NZ_JAGGQC010000010.1:0-83038 GCF_018613455.1 Bacillus sp. ISL-78 | reverse complement strand
CATAGTTCAACGACCTTCTTCGCCAGCCATTAAAACATTATCGACATAGAGACCAATTTTCATTCTCTGTGGTGAAGCGCTGATTTTTGCGCTTCATGAATGGCTAACGAGGCAGTTTAGTTGTATAAGAAAATGTTAAAGGTGATGAGGAAAGTAAGTAATTACAGTTGATAAAAGGGGTAGTTTATATGAGTTGGAACTAGAATGAAACCACTATAATTTTCCATAGAGAAAAGGATTTGAAACCAATGTTTGGTTGGCTGCAAACTTCTATTCCTTGTTATCCTGAAACATTGAACTTAAAAACATTGTTCCACACTCGTCCGATAGGTTTACGTCCTTCTATAGAATTAGAACCAACAAACCACCCATTATCCTTAGAGCAAAGGGAAGGAATGGGGTTTAAGAGAATAAAGCAGATAGCAGAAGATTTGTGTAATGTAGAAGAAAAATAAATGAATTAACGGGTGCTTTACTTCAATAATGAGGTTGCTGCGGCAGCCTTTTTCTTATGGCACTAAAGAGGCAGGTTAGTTCTATAAGCTAAAGGATTATTATTGATATTAATGAATTACTTGTATACTTTTAATTACTTTTTGTGAAATAATATGTAAATGTGGAAATGTTAGTGCGGAAATTTAATCCCAGAACAAACAAAAAGATAAATAAAATCGTATAACAAAAAAAGATAACATTTTAAGCCTTTTTTTAATTGGTTACCGTCCATATAATCCTTCACGCTTTCAATAAAAGTGCTTTTAATAAAAAAATACACATTTTTACTATAATTAAGTTATGTTATAAACATAAGAAAATATTTACAAGGGGAAAAAATGAAAAATTCAAAGTTGGATTACAACCTGATTACACTTTTACTTTTACTATTTATAACAAGTTGTATAGCTATATTAAATGCTCAAGATTTTGGCCAATATGAAGGGAATTTTTTATTTAGACAAATAACCTGGTATATTGTGGGGATCGGAATAATCGCAGGAATTATGTATTTAGATTCTGAACAGATCTTTCGCTTGAATTGGTTTATTTACTCATTTAGCATATTTCTATTAATCGCATTAATTTTGGCACCTGAATCAATAGCTCGTAAAATAAATGGAGCCAAAAGCTGGTTTCAACTTCCGGGAATCGGATCACTACAACCAGCTGAATTCACAAAAATATCTTTGATAATTTGTTTAAGTTTCTTGGTACAAAAACATCATGAAAGATATTTAGATAAAACTTTAAAAACAGATTTGTTACTGTTAATTAAGATGGGAGCTGCTACAGCTCTTCCTATACTTTTAATTATGCTACAACCAGATTTAGGTACGTCTTTAGTTTTAATATGTATTTTTACAGGGATTTTTATTGTTTCGGGAATATCATGGAAAATCATAAGTGTTATTTTTATTATCATTTCCTTAATTTCTGGTATTCTAATATACTTAGTCTTTTTCAACCCTGATATTCTTCAATCAATGGGGTTCGCAACCTATCAATTAGGAAGAATTTATGCTTGGATCGATCCAGAATCTTATGCATCAGGTGAAGGCTATAATCTAACCAAAGCATTATTAGCCATTGGTTCAGGAGGGGTATATGGTTATCTGGAAAAGGGTATATATGTTCCTGAAGCACATACGGATTTTATATTTAGCGTTATTTCTTCTAAATATGGTTTCTTTGGAGCTAGTATTTTGGTAACAATTTATTTTCTCCTTATTTCGAGTATAGTGAAGTTAGCTCTAGACGTAAAAAATAGTTTTGAATCTTACATTTGCACCGGTGTTACTTCCATGATTTTTTTCCATGTTTTTGAGAATGTCGGGATGAATATAGGCCTAGTACCTATAACAGGAATACCATTACCTTTTATAAGTTATGGAGGAAGCTCATTAATTGGTAATATGTTAGCGATGGGGTTAGTCTTTTCAATAAGCTATCGAAAAAAAACATTTATGTTTGGTTAAGATGGCTAAGTATTCCCAGGATTAATTCTAGGTGAGTTTTTATTAAGAAAGCTATTTATTAGACGGTTAAACCGTCTTTTTTTATGTCTCAGTCTTTGTCAACTCAATAAATTTTATGCAACTAAAGGGCAGGTTAGTTGAACAAGTTTCTTAAAAAACCTAAATGGGATTTAGAGTACCTACCATCCATAGGTACGTCTTTATGTACTTCACTGTTAATCATTTGGTAACAACTTTTGATTTGGATAGATCATCTTGTTCATTTAACCTGCTTCATCTATAGTAGATGGATATAAAAGGTGTAGAGGTGAAGAGATGTCATTGCGGCTGTTACGGTATTTTATTTTTTTTCTCGGATTAACTTTCTTTGGATTAGGGAATGCGATTGCGGTGAATGTTCAATCCTTGGGGCTGCATCCTTGGGAGGTTTTAAACGTTGCCCTGTTCGAGTGGTTCGGTTTCACAATTGGGACGTGGAGTGTCATGTGTGGTTTAGTACTTGTGTTGATCGTCTTTGTCGTGGATAGGAAGTATATTAATATTGGTACCTTTCTAAATGCCTTGTCAATCGGCCCGATCATGGATTTCTTTTTGCATCTCAACATTCTTCCTCATGAAACGAAGCATTGGTGGTTGAATATACTCATATTGTTGACAGGTATCATCATAACCGGAATTGGCGGAGGAATTTATGTGGCAGCGGGAATTGGGGCAGGTCCCAGGGATGGTTTCATGCTTTCCGTTTCTGAAAAAACCGGGTTATCGGTCAGTTGGGCAAGAATCGTTGTCGAGAGCCTCATCTTGATTATCGGGTTCATCCTTGGCGGTCCAGTGTTTATTATGACATTTGCATATACCTTTATTCAAAGCCCAGTCTTTCAGTTTTCCATGAAGCTTATGCGTTCCTTTATCGCTAGTTTGGAGCAGAAGCGAAAGGGACAATTTGAAGTTCCGTTATAATGGGAGAGGATGTCCTTTGGTACACCATGGTCGTCGGAGTCAGACTAACGGATGGGATCAAAGGCACCATGGTTTAACGATCTTCTTCGCCAGCCATTAAAACATTATCGGCATAGAGACCAATTTTCATTCTCTGTGGTGAAGCGCTGATTTTTGGGATTCATGGATGGCTAACGGGTGCGTTCGTTCTCTAAAAGGCTGCCAATTGGCGGCTTTTTTTATAAAACAAAAAAGGAGCTATATAGCTCTGGTAATTTTTATAATCCAAAAGGTTCAGTCCTTGTTATATATATCAAAAGGACGACGTCAACTTCCGTCATAACAAACATAGGCACAAATTGATCCCATTACCTTTGCCAATCCGGTTGCTTCAATTTCAAATTCAGTTACCCATCTGTTCGCTGTACTCAACACGAACACATATTCTAAATATTTCCATAAAGATAGTTTAAGGTGGGAGTGAGATAGTTTAATATAAATGGAGGGTTAAACCGCCACGTTGATGATGGACTTTCTGTCTGAAAGATGTAAAATATAGGTTTAATTGAAGTTCATCTTATTTACATAATGGAGCATAATGAAGGGTTAAGTGATAATACAATCAGGAGGAATTTTTCAATGGCTTTGTCCGAAATGAATAATAATTTATTTAGAATGATTAATAATCTAGGTAAACAATACACGGATTTAAATCCTTTCTTTGTATTCATCGCTGAATACATGATTTTTTTCTTAGTATTGGCAGTCCTGATGTTTTTGTTTTCTCGTAGTAATAAAAATAGAATCATGGTAATCTGTGCATTTATTGCATTAGTTATCTCGGAAATACTGGCGAAAATAGCAGGGCAATTCCACTCGAATTATCAACCTTTTGCTGAGTTGCCCAACGTTAATAAGTTAGTTGAAAAAGCAGTCAATAATTCATTTCCAAGCGACCATACGATCATATTTTTTTCATTTTGCATAACCTTCTGGTTGTTCAAAAGGGGTTGGGGATTTTTATGGGGAATTTTGGCTGTTCTTGTAGGCATTTCTCGAATTTGGGTAGGTGTCCATTATCCAGCAGATGTTCTTGTCGGAGCCATCATCAGTATCGTTTCAGCGATGATCGTTTACAAAATTGTTCATAAGTTAAGTCTGACCAAGAAATTTTTGAGAAATCAAGAGGTGGGCGGACAAGCCATTCTATCTGCCCTATCCAAACAAAAGAAAGGTCAGTCAAAGGACTATTAGAAAAGGGTTAAATAATATACAAATTAGCAGACCAAATCGGTCATTGCTTATTTGCATTTGTTGTTTTAAGTCTTGTTTCAAGAACCGAACGGAGCAAGACAAAAAATATGTAATTATCAAAAGCTGATTTACTTTTTGAAATGAAAATTATTGAACAGGAAGTTTTAATCAACGATTCTTCAACGATAAGAAAAGGTTGCTAAGGCAGCCTTTTTCTTATGGCACAAAAGGGGCAGGTTAGTTGAATTAAAGGGAAAAAAGAATGCAATAGTTTTCATTTTACTTAGAAGCTGTAAGTTATTATAACTAAGCATTTATATAAATAATGACATGACTGTAGGCTATTTTTCATACAATATTTTTGGGGTGGAAAAATGACAAGAGCAAAATACACAAGTTCAGACGTTGACTTAATGGCAAGGATGATGAGAGCAGAAGCCGAAGGTGAAGGAAAACAAGGAATGTTATATGTTGGAAATGTAATTGTGAATCGTCTTGTAGCTAATTGTTTAGACTTTAAAGGTTTAAGAACAATTCCACAAGTCATTTTTCAAGTACAAGGAGGAAATTATTCTTTTGAAGCTGTTCAAAAGGGGAATGTATTTTATCAAAGAGCGAGAGGTATTGAAAGAAGATTAGCAGAACAGAATTTGAAGCACTGGAGACAGCATCCGGCTAGATATGCTCTTTGGTACTTTAATCCACATGCTCCATGTCCTCCAACATGGTATGATCAACCACATACTGGTCAATTTAAAGACCATTGTTTTTATGAACCAAAACCTGGAACATGTGATAGTGTTTATAGAGGTTAAGCTTACTCTTTGAGTAAGCTTTTTTACATATTTAAAATAGTTATCCCAAATAAAACTTTTAGTAATGGTTTTATCTAAAAAAGTAAGATTGTGAATTATTGTACTTCAGCTAACGGGTGCTACCTGAAGATCAGAGCTGTCTTTAAGGCAGCTTTTTCTTAATGAACTCCCTCGGTTTTATAGATAATGCTCAAAGGGGCAGTATGGTAATAAGGTGAACAGCAGTAAAGAATCGAAAAAGTATAAGGATAAACAACTTTTAATTGAGAAATACAAAACGGAGTCGATTATAATAGGTTTGTTAATATAAGTTCAAGGAACTGAATAATGATTGGAGTGATTCTTAATATGATTGATTTTGAATGGTATAGAAGCTTTATTTATATATATAAATATAATTCGGTGTCGGAAGCTGCAAAAACACGTATCATGACACAACCTGCTATGAGTCAGCATTTAGCTGCTTTAGAAGCTGAGGTTGGGGAGCTTCTATTTATAAGAACCGCAAGGAAAATGGTCCCTACTGAAAGGGGAAAAGAATTATATTCACAGTTGGCTCCTCTTGTTGAATCCTTAGAGGCAGCTACATTAAGTTTTAGAAGTGCTTCATTGCCAACTCTTTCTATAATCAGAATTGGTTCAGCAATTGAAAACTTTTATGAAATTATTCTAAATCAGCTTCAAGAAATTCAAACATGTACGGTTTCTTACTTTGGAACTGCCGATGAGCTATTGGAATTGTTGAAAGAAGGTACAGTAGATATAATTGTCACTTCAAAAAAAAATCCAGTTCCAGGCATTGAATATATTACGTTATTTGAAGAGGAATTTGTTATTGTTGCCCCAAAAGAATTGGAAATAGAAGAGGGTACTAACTATGAGCTAAAAGAAAAATGGCTTTCGTCACAAAATTGGATTAGTTATGGGCTAGACTTACCGATTATAAGAAGATTTTGGAGAGAGCATTTTAAAAAACGTCCAATTATGAAACCTATTCACGTCATTCCTAATTTACATTTGATTCTTAAAGCAATTGAAAACGGTTCTGGAATAAGTTTGCTACCAACCTATTTGTTGGAAAATTCAATGGATGAGGCAAAATCCAAAATCATATTCGAAGATTTGAAAGTTAATAATAAATTGTTTATAGCCTATCAAACAAAAAACAAGCATCTTCCTGAAATAAATGATTTTACCCAGACAATCCGGAAAAAACAGTAATTTGCTTCTTATTTTTAGTCAATCATCCATCTACTTTGGATGATTTTTTTCTGTTGTATTCTGTATTGAAATACCTATAAATATATTTATCGTTAATGCGTGAAATCATAATTTGTTTTATGTATTTTCGCAGAGTAGAATAACGGTTGTAACAAATAAATCATTATTAGGAGGGAATGATAGTGCTGAAAAACACTTTGATGGTTAAAAGTAATCATATAGAAGATACAGTATATACAAATAAGATGAAATGTGAGGTGGATTTCAAATGAACGAACAACACTTAGCACAGACATCGCCTAAAGCACGACACGCGAACCGGTTTGCGTTAATAGCTTTAGCCGCAACGTTCTTTGGGGTAGGAATAACAGAATTTATCAGCATAGGTGTTCTTCCTGCTGTTGCGAATGAATTCGGTATATCGGTATCAACTGCGGGATTAATTGTATCTATGTATGCACTAGGAGTTGCAGTAGGGGGACCTATTTTAACTTCTTTAACAGCTAAGGTTCCGCGGAGAAAAGTATTATTATCCGTTATCGTTTTGTTTATTATTGGGCATATCATAACGGCTGCTGCTCCTGTTTTTAGTATCGTATTAACGGGGCGCATAATCTCAGCATTCGCACATGGTGTATTTTTCGCCATAGGTTCAACAGTCGCCGTTAGTCTTGTCCCTAAAAACCGTCAAGCAAGTGCCATAGCGTTTGTATTTGGAGGATTTACGGTTGCTACTGCCATTGGAGCTCCTTTCGGTACTTATATTAGTGATATGTTTGGTTGGAGAATTCCGTTTTACGGAATTGCGTTTATTGGTTTGATTGCGCTTATCCTTAATGCTATTGCGATTCCAAGTCAACAATTAAAAATAGAAACCCCTCCATCTTACAAAGATCAATTAAAGTTAGTAAGAAACGGGAGAATATTACTGATTTTAGCGGTAACCATTCTAGGATACGGGGGTACATTTGTAACCTTTACGTACCTTTCACCTATCCTTCAGGACATCATGGATATTAATGCTAAGAATGTTAGTATCATTTTGTTTGTATATGGGGTAGCCATTGCAATTGGAAATGCCATTGGAGGACGTTTGGGAGATCGGAAACCACTTAATGCTTTACTTTATATGTTCATCGTACAAGCTGTTATTTTATTGATATTTACATTTACAGCACCGTTTAAAGTAGTCGGTCTTATTACGGTTGTAGCTATGGGGTTGTTGGCATTTATGAGTGTTCCTATATTACAATCATACGTGTTGACCTTAGCACAACGTTATGTACCAAGTGCTGTTGATGTTGCTTCATCTCTTAATATCGCTTCATTCAATGGGGGAATTGCATTAGGCGCATATGTAGGTGGACTTACTACAGATATCATAGGATTACAACATACGCCTTGGATGGCCGCAGTAATGGTTGCAGGAGGAGTTCTTCTTACGTTCTACAGTATGGTGTTAGAAAAGAAAGAAAATAAATAATGATTCTTCTGTTGTGAAATATTACACTTAAACTAACGGGTGGGTTAGTTCGACAAGAAGGCCGCCAAGTTGGTGCGTGTAGCTGATTTCAAATTTTAAAGAAGATAGTAATTTAGAGGAATACGGGCTCTTTTTCCCAAAAACAAAAACGCTGCATTTGACCAATTTAGGCCGTATGCAGCGTTTTGCTATTTTAGTAGCTTACGGTAAGGTTGATTAATTTTTTGTGGCCACATAGCTTATTATTTTATAAATGCTCTACTATAGTTAGCAAATATTTTTTTCTTCTTTGTAAACATTTCCTTCACTAAATCGTTTAATAGGTGAAATGGAAGGGGGGTACCAGTGGATAATGAATTGTTACAACAATTGATGGGTGAAAAAATACAAATAATAAAAAGATATCTAATTAAAATTGGTTCCAACCCTTTAGATGCAGAGGATATTGTTCAAGAATCTTTATACAAATTGATACTCTATATTGATTCTGTTGAGCCAGAAAAAGTTTCAAGTTGGCTGTTCCGAGTAGCTTTAAATAACTATTATGATCTTTGTCGTAAACAGAACCGGAATGTAACTTTAACCATGGAAAATCAAGTATTCATTGATAATCAGCCATTGCCTGAGGAACATATTGACCATATCGAAAACCGGGAAGAAATCAATGATACGCTTAATCAATTGAAACCTCTATATAAACATTTACTCGTTTTAAAGTACGAATTGGAATTAAGTTATGAGGAAATTTGCGAAATGTTAGATATGAAGCTCGGAACATTAAAAACGTACATATTTAGAGCCAGGACTCAATTTAAGAAGACTTATGAAAAAGGAGTGAAAGAACATTGAAAGAAAAGAATGATAGAAAAGAAAATATGTTTGACGATCATATAGAAGACTTGTTTGATGGAAATATTGAACAAACTGGAATGTTTGCAAAGACAATCAAAAAAGCACAACGAAAAACAATTTTACGTAATGTAATTATTTCAATTATTGTTTCAAGCATATTTATGCTCGGTTTTTTTGTTCTATTGCCCGTAATTAAGCAATACCAAGAGGATAAGGCTATTAGTGATTCAGGGCTTCATGATTATTATAATTTTACCAATCCGAATGTACATATTACAGGTTCTCAAACCATATCCAATGGTTTATTTAATGGAATCATAACCTTTGAGCAATATAAAATTATCAATGGAAAACCGATAGACTGGGGAGAGAAGAAAATAGAATACAGTCTGTTTGGTGGGGCACATTCCTTTGGAGGAGACCATTCACCGATACATTTAGAGCAGGTTAAAAATGGTCGTAGTTATGATAGATATACGAAGCAACTAATCATGGAATATTATCATCCGGAGGTAAAGTATGATTCGATGATAAATGATTTTCCTCGTTTAAAAAAGATGCCTGATAACCTTGCAGCTGAGTTAGCAATTTCATTCACTGAGAAATTGTCGCCGCAACAAGTGAGGGATTTGATACCAAAAGGTGTTTCACTCCAATGGTATTGGGTTGATATCTACGATAATTTGGATGATGAAACCATGCCGATACAGGCTAATGGCTTCAATTTTTACGGTTTTGAACATAGAAATGATGTTCCTAGTGAGGAGCTCTTTATTAAATGGTTAAAAGCGAGTGCATCACACGAAAGTGAAAATTACTATGACAAAGAAACTAAACAGGTGTATGAGTATATTAAAGGTAAAAACAAGGAAATAAAGACTGAGCAAATAAAAATTTTAGGTGCAGTTATAAGTGGTACACCTGAAAACTTAATGAAAGTTAAACACATTCCACAAGTGAGAACTGGTGTGTTGGGAGCAGTTACAAATAATTACTAACCACTATAGCTTAGATAATACGTAGTTGAATAAGAAAAAAACCAATTTTCCTTTATATGGAGAGTTGGTTTTACATTTCCAAAATGGTTATTTATATAAACAAACTTTCAATTGATTGCTTTTTATAGAACTAACGGAGCAGGTTTAGAGAAGGTATTACCAAGAAATTAGAGAATACGGTAATCATAGGGGGTGTTTTACTTGAATACTCGACAAGAAACTCCAGAAGAAAAAAGAGAGAGGTTAAGAAAGAACCCAAACGTTGCATTAAGAGATGGAATTGATCGAACTGAAAATGGAAATTTAGCAGATTTAGCTGACTAACCATTACTGTTATTATTTCTAGCCATGTTGTTAGCTCCTATGAATGTAATGTGTTGCTAGTCTAGGGCTTTGATATTGTTAAGAGTTATATACATAGATTTTAAAATAAATTAAGGCGAGGCTGCATTTTTCTTATGGCACTAAGAGGCAGGTTTGTTAAAGAAGGAATTTCCATTTTCTACACAAATGAAAATGTGTAAATGGTATGATTAAATTTTAAATTGTACCGACTTAATTCTTAGGGGGTAATATATTCTTGAAAATAGTTAGAGTTACCTTAGCGATAATTGTTATTGCTTTATCAGCCTATCAGCTAATTACTGAAAATTTTGAGTTGATGCCGTATTCTATGTTGTTCTTGGGGGCAACTATGTTAGTGACAGGGTTTAGTCGAACTTCAAAAGGATAGAAAAAGATTTTGGGGGTATATGAGCATTGTTGTCTCTTTATTTCTTTTCTTTGTTTCCATACAGGGTTTCTTAATTAACTAGCGAGTGCATTTGCTTAAATAGGGGCTGTCTTTAAGGCAGCTTTTTTGTATGAAAACACAATAGTAAAAAAGCCAAGTGGGATGTAGTAACAGCCAAACCTTTTCCCGAAACAGTTGGCAATAAAGATGAAGAAGACTATTTTGGAATGGCAAAGACCTTTTGTAGCAAAGAAATTGCTGAAAAGTCTTGGCTTATACGTTTAGATTTCCCCAAAGCAACTGGAGCTAACTTAGGCCAAGGTCAAATATTTTTAGCTAAAAGTAAGGAAAAAGGATGGTTTGTTTGGTTTCAATACCATTAAACTGCTATTCCTTATAGAACTAACGGGTGCGTTAGCTGAAGATCAGGGTTATTCGTCACCAGACTCATGGTCGCAAGGAAGAGGTAACGCCGCAGGCGTGATCTATTAAGGATTAAATAGTACAAATTTTCTTCAACTAAACGGTGCTTTACTTCATTAAGGGAGTTGCTTTGGCAACTCTTTTTCTTATAGAGCTAATGTGGCAGTTAGTCCGAATCCTTAGTGTTTTAAGAAATTAGTTTTTCATTTGGGATTATCAAAGTCACCATTGATTAATGGGAGATAGAATCAAATATGGGAGAATTCATAATAGAACTATGCTTTTGAGGCACAATAAATTGAAAAGATAAAAAAAGGATGCAAAGCGAGGAATTTTATGAAAAAGGTTGTAATGTTTTTCCTATGTCTTCTTATCTTAATTCTTCCATCACAAGTTTTTGCTCAACGAAAAGTACCTATTTTAATTTATCATTCGATTGACGAGTTTACTGGGCAGGGTTCTAAGGAGCTATACGTAACTCCTGATAATTTCCAGAAACAAATGATTTATTTAAAAGACCATGGCTACACATTATTAACTTTTGATCGTTGGCAAGAAATTTATAAAGAAAAAAAACCCATTTTCATTACCTTTGATGACGGATACAAAAACAATCTGAATGCATTTGCTATCTTTCAGAAACTTGAAAACGAACGTTTTAAACCAAGTGGTACCATTTTTGTTATTTCTGACTTTATCGGTCGACCAAACCGATTATCGAAATCGGATTTAAAAATGATGGCTGATTCGAGTATAATCTCAATCCAGTCTCATACTGCTACACATCCTGATTTGACGGAAATAAAAAATTATGAATATGAACTGAAAGAGTCCAAAGATAAAATTCAAAAAATAACAGGCAAACCAGTTAATGTTCTTGCGTATCCATACGGAAATTTCAATGACAAAGTCGTAGAAGAAACGAAGAAATATTATTTGTTTGGACTTACGACAACTCCTGAACTATTTTCTGAGAAGGGCATTAAAGACGAACTTTATCTTTTACCACGAATTTATATCAAGTATTCAACTACTCTTGATGACTTTGCAAAGATAGTTGAAGGCGGCTCCTATACCAGGTAATCGCTTTTTCTTTTGGAACCAAGGGCTTAATATTGTTTATAAGAAATGGGGTAATTTAACTGCAAAGAGTATGTGGAATTTTGCACTTAAACTAACGGGTTCGTTAGTAGCATAAGAAAGCCACCAATTTGGTGGCTTTTGTTGGTTTGAAAAAAGTTCGAGAAAAAAATTTTATGATTTATTAGCATTTCTGTTTGTAAAAAAGGTAGAAGAATTGAAAACTATTTTTGATTTATTATTAATTTGTACTTGTATTTATGTAGTAAACAATGTTCCATTTAGTGCTTTAACATACCTAGCTGCAGATTTTTGAACTTGGTTATGGGCATCTTCTTTAATTACTCGGTGAAATGCGTCATATAAACGGCCAAAGTTCAATTCATTAACCCGATTTGCGATTCTTTCGACTGTTACACTTGGCATTGGGATGAAGTTTGGATAACTGTACATAAAACTTACCCATTGACGATCAGCAACGATCCGAATGATATCCCCAGTCAGTAAAATTCCGTTCTGGCTGTTTCCATTTTTCCATTCTAAAACGGTGCCGCCTTTAAAATGTCCGCCAATTCGCTGAAGTATGACACCTTCCTGTAATTCAAGCGATTCTCCAGACCAGAAAATGATTTTTTCGCTTTGCCTCGTTACCCAGTCTCTTTCATCTTCATGAATATAAATCGGAGTGTCAAAAGCTTCGGCCCATTCCACTTGACTAGAGAAATAATGAGGGTGAGATAACGCAATAGCATCGATTCCACCTAAATCTTCAATTTGGGTAATCGTATCTTGATCAATATATGTAATACAGTCCCATAATAAATTAAAATTCTTATCTTGTATTAGATAAGCAGTTTGTCCGATTCCAAAATTCGGACTAGTATTTATGCTATATAACCCCTCTTCGTCAAGATTAAAAGAATTTTTAAATATTCCATCTTTTTTCATTAGTTCCAATGTTGTCCATGTCTGCCCTTTAGGACTAATATATTGTCTTTCTTCCCCGCAAATCAAACATTGATTGGGTACTTCTTTAGAACCTTCATATTGGACTCCACATGTTTCACAAATATAATTAACCAAAAAACTTTCCCCCTTATTTACAAAAAACTTTATTAATTATTATAATTAAATAAGGTAATATTTTGAAATTTAATGCTCAAATTCCCCTTCCTGCATCCATGCTATCATTCTTATGGAACTAAAGGGGCAGGTTAGTGCTATAAAGCGTCCAGGGGTTATAATTAAGGATGCAGCTTTATTAAAGAACTGACAAGTTATTATGTTAGAGAAGAGGATAACAATGAAAAATAGAGAGGGAGCTATCGGTTACTGTTTGGGAATGGGTAATACATATGAAGATTATCCATTTCGTGATAAGAATTGGACGTTAATGCGACATATAGATAACAAGAAAGTGTTTGCGTGGATATTTGAAAAAGATGGCCATATTTGGATTAATGTGAAATGTGAACCCGGTTTGTTGGATTATTGGCGTCAGATGTACCATTCGGTAGTTCCGGCATTTCATCTTAATAAGGACCATTGGAATTCGGTAATTCTTGACGGTACTGTTCCAAAGGAAGATATTTACGAAATGATAAAACAAAGCTATATGTTAACTAAAAAAAATAATAGTAAAGTAAATTTTAAAAAGTGATGGCTTTTATTCAGTAGGAAGGATTTATGCCGAACTTACTATGATTGTGAAATAATCTAATTACACCTAACGAGTACGTTAAGGGTAGCCAGTTTTACTGGTTGACCTTTTTTTAATAGAATCTAAGAATAATGAACTTATTGCTGTTGGTGTGAACTTTGACTTTGCTCAAGAAGATGAATTAAAACAAGCTGATTTTGTAGTGAATAATTTCAAAGAAATCTTAGAGTTAGTTTAAACTTCAAAAGGCTGCCAATTGGCGGCCTTTTGAAAATATGGTTCTTAGCATTATCATACATTCGCATTAAAGTGAAAAACTACCCAGTTGTGTCCACCGTTTATTCGTACTGTGACACAATCGTTATGTATTTCTCGGGTTTGTGTCTACCCTCAAATCCGCCTTGTTTCTGGAATAATTTTTAAAATGTAGCAAATTCTATTCATAACGTGTTGTTAGGGCCCCTTAGCAACAATTCTGGTGACCCGTTTTCAATTTATAGAAGTATTTCAAATCCTAAAAAATCAAACCATACTATCTATAAGAGGTGAATTTTTTTAAATGAATTTCCCTGAAATACATACAAACTTTTGGGACGCCGTGATAGCAATACCTGTTATAATGCTCCTAACTCAAATAATTAAAGTTTACTTTAATGTTTCAAAAAAAATTGTACCTTCCATAGCACTGGCACTTGGCCTGATGATTTCCATTTTCATTAGTCATAGGCACAGCTTAGTAGCAGGTATCTTTATGGGTTGGTTTTATGGTTATGCTGCGATTGGAAATTATGCTGCCCTAAAAACGACCATAATAGCTTATAGAAATAAAGAATAAGACTACTTTCCCACTATAAGCTGTTTGAATAAAATGTCTTAAACTTAAATAAATGTCCATTTTCAGGCCATCCTTTTAAGGGATGGTTTTTAGCTTTTAAAATCGTTGAACAATTTGTGTCAACTCCGCGAAAAGTTTTATAGAACTTTCAGGGCAGAACAACTGGAATGGTGCATATGGTAAAATAATGTAATAGGCGGTGACGATATTGAAAAAGCATCTTGTGTTTTTAATCAGTTTCGTAATGATATATATGGTATTCCAAATAGGATCAGGTTTGATTCTTACTGCTTCTTATACTCCCGATTTTTCTTCGGTAGAGAGTAATTTAAGTCAAGAAGTAGTGTTTGGTAAGACTTCAATTCCATTACTGGTAACATTGCTAACTGCTGCATTAGCTTATTTTATTTCTCAAAAGAAATTTAGAATCTCAAAAAAATAAATAAATAAATAAATAAATAAATAAATAACGGGTACGTTTAGCTGAAGATCGGAGCTGTCTTTAAGGCAGTCTTTTCTTATGCGGCGCAGTTTAGATAAACAAGGGTTTGGATTTTTATGGTAGTATTTTCGAGGGGGAGGAAGTTTTTAATGAAGAATCTAAACCAAATTTCTCTTGTTTTTCAAGGTGGACAACAACCACTAAAATAAGCCCGGGGGGTTAAAAAATATGAAACAATTGGGGACGCTATACTTTTTCTGTGGAAAAATGGGCGCAGGAAAATCAACTAAATCAAAACAATTGGCGATGGATAAACATGCGGTACTGTTGTCTGAGGATGAATGGCTTTCATCTCTTTATCCCAATCAGATCTCATCATTTGAGGATTATCTAAAATTCTCAGCGCAGCTCAAGCCGTTGGTGAAAAAACATGTCCAAAACATATTAAGTGTCGGTACAGATGTGGTGATGGATTTCCCAGCTAACACTCAAAAACTGCGAAAGTGGTTTTTGGATATGGCGTCAGAGGCCAATGCAAACCATCAACTGATTTTCCTTAATCTAAATAACGAGCAATGCTTACGTCAAATTGCACAAAGGCGTAACGAACAACCTGAAAGAGCAGCTTTTGACACGGAAGCGGTGTTTATTCACGTTAATCAATTTTTTGAAGCACCAGAAGCATCCGAAGGTTTAAATATTTTAGAGTTTAGTGGAAAAGAATAACAAGGAGTTCAATACAGCGTTAAATGAGATGATTCGTGTGTAAAGAGTACCTTCTGTTCTTGGAAGTACTGTTTATGATTTAAAATGAAATGTGAGTAAGAAATGTTTTAATGTATATATTAAAATCGATGTAACTTTGTGAAGTGGTACACTTAAACTAACGGGGCAGGCTAGATCCATAAGCGTTGTGTACTCGAAATACGAAGGCTTAGTTTATTTATTTTTACCCAACTTCTCGTTACCCCGTTTAAAGTTACCCGTAATTTTAGCTAACAATACCTGTAGTTCTGTTATATTATTTTCAACTTCATTGATTCTTTCTATTAGACGCAGAGCCTCCCTATCCTTTAAAGATTTAATTTGTTTACCTTTGTAATAGATTACTACTGTTCCTTTTTTCGTTATTCGATAAGTAAATGGTTCTTCATTTAATCTATTTCGTTTGTCTATATCACTCATTGCACCGTCTCCCTACTTATTTTAGTTCAAAGATATATTCAAAAAAGGCAGTTGATTACCTATTCACAGTCTGTGTCAAATCTACGATAAGTCTTATAGAACTAACGGGTGTGTGCGTTAATTAGTGAACTGTGACGATCGGCCCTTTTCTTACAGGATAGTTTGAATAAGATATGAGTAATCAGCATAATTCTTATTTCAAAATAGATATATATCCGTTTCGGATCTATTCATTAATTCATATCCTATTAAGACTAGGGAGGAGATGAATAGATTGGCATCTAATGATGAATTGATTTGTCAAAAGTTTGCTAGGATTATCGGCGGCCAAGAGGGATTTGCGGGTGGCAAATGTGTGGCAACCATAAATCGAAATGAACTCAAAGTGAAAATTTTAGGGAAACGTTTTAGAGTAACTTCTTCTTTCTCATTTGAATCCAGAGATAATCATACTGGACGGGCATTGTGCCTAGGCAGGGTAGCACTCTTGCAAAAAGAAGTCGAGAGTTTTGTTGCTTCCATTCTTAAACAAGGAATAATAGTTTCATCCATACACAATGAGTGGCTTTTCGATAAACCGAATTTGGTTTACGTTAATATCGAAGCTGTTGATGATCCATTAGTTTTTGCAAGGAAAGTCAGAAAAGCGCTACGGAACTAACGGATATCCCCAAATTGGTAATCTGGAGCTGGCATAAACACGGTAAAAAACGAGTTTTGTTGAACGAAGGGTGCGTTAGCTGCAGGCTGGGGCTGTCTTTAAGACAGCTTTTTCTTATGCAACCATCGGTGGAAGAAGGTATTTATTGATCAGCTAAAGAATAGTATTCGGTAAAGGTTGATTTTAAGGAATAAACGAACTTAATATCAGGGGGCAAAAATGGTTGATAATAGTTATGAGAAACAACATCTGAAAAAACTCAGGACTTTTACTTATATCGCGATAGCATTAATATTTTCAATGATCTTTCTATTTATTAGCATTTTTCTTTTGTTTTTTTCTATGTCAGGCATTTTAGACTTTGTGTATTTTACACCCCAAATAGCCATTTTCTCATTCTTGATTTCTTGTGTATTTTCTGTTTTAGCTATAAAAAATCTATTTGGTAAGATATTGTTAGCATTAAACTTATTTCTCATGTTATTTATGATTTTTTATGGTCCATAACTAGATACCATTAAATGAGGACTGCACATTTTAGATATGACTAATATGTGCAGTCCTTTTTCTATCAATTGTGGAAAAATGTTTGTTTTTTGAAGGTGATTCTCTTATTTTGTTGTATTTTTACTAATTGATGGATTAATTAAAAATACAGCAAAAAACGGAGGGAAATCACATGTTTAACAAATGGAAAAAAACACTGATGGCTGGAGTGATCAGCTTATCCTTGCTAGGTACTGGGTATGTCAGTCATGACCTGATCTCCTCGCAAAACGTCTCGGCTGAACCGGCAGCTAATAATGCACCAGGGCATTTGAAAAAAGCGGAGTCTTCCCAGCTTGATGAAATTATCAAACGTGGATACATCCGTGTAGGAATGACGGGGGACTACAAACCATTTACCTATTTGAACCCGGAAACGAATGAGTATGAAGGCTTTGACGCGGACGCTGCCAAGGAGCTTGGCAAAGATCTTGGTGTAGAGGTGAAATTTGTCGCTACCACATGGCCTACGATGATGAAAGACCTGCAAGCGGACAAATTTGATATCGCTGTGGGCGGTGTGACCCGCAACACTGCCAGACAAAAAAGCGCTTATGTATCCCAAGGTTACCTTTCATTCGGTAAGGTGCCTTTGATTCGCAAGGAAGATAAAGACAAGTATCTGACCATTGAAGATATCAACAAGCCTTCTGTGCGCATTGGGGTAAATCCAGGCGGAACAAACGAAGAATTTGTCCGTCAGTATCTAAGTGATGCTAACATAACGGTTGTAGAAAACAACCTTGATATCCCACATCTTGTAGCAGAAGGTACGTATGATGTTATGATCACTGACACAGTAGAAGCAATGCTGTATGCAAAAGCTGATTCAAGACTGCATGCGGCTCAAACCGACAAGCCTTTCACAAACAGTGAAAAAGGTTATATGATCCCAAGAGGTGATTTCATTTATGCAAGCTACTTGGAAATGTGGATGGATGAAATGAAGCTCCAGGGTAAATTTGATGCCCTCTACAAAAAGTGGGTGGAATAGAATATTGAGGTGCTGCCCATTTATTGCAACACCTGTGTTAGTACCTTAAAAAAGGCCATCATTTGAAAACAAGCGTAACCCCGTTCAAAATTTGAGCGGGGTTACGCTTGTTTAAATTTAACCATTATGGTAAATATAAATACTTGGGTTGAATATATAAAATCAATAATGTTAAATAACGAATTAATATTATTGATTTTTTTAGTTTAATAATTTAATTTTTGTATTTATATTTTTAATTTATTGTTATATAATCGAATCAACTAAAAGGGAGGAATTGCATTCCATTATGGCTTATAAAGTAATCACAGAGTGTCCTGTCTGCAGTAAAACATTGAAAATTACAAAGTTGCAGTGCTCTCATTGCCACACTACGATTGAAAATGAGTTTGAATTATCTAAGCTGGCATCCTTATCAAAGGATCAGCTTCATTTTGTGGAAGTATTTTTAACATGCAGAGGCAATATCAAAGAAGTTGAAAAGGAGCTGGGGATTTCATATCCCACGGTTCGAGGCAAGCTAACAGACATCATTTCATCCCTTGGGTATGTGCAGAAGAAGAAAAATGAAGTAGACGAGAAGAAGGTTGTCACCATGTTGGAAAATGGCGAAATCACACCAGAAGAGGCCATTAAGCTCTTAAAAGAGGAATAGGGAGGAATTTATCATGAAAGAGGAAATTACAAGAGTGTTAACAATGGTTCAAGAAGGAAAGATTGATGCAGATAAGGGATCAGAGTTGATTCAAGTCTTAAAAGAAAAAGAAGAAACAGGTAATAAGCCTTTGGAAAAACCGACAAAATATTTAGATAAAACATTAAAAATTCGTGTTGTATCAGCCGAAAATGATAACGTCACGGTCAACTTGCCTATAAAACTGGTCAAGGTAGTATTAATGGCTGGACACAGCATCGCAGCGAGTATTCCTCAATCGGAAAAATACGTTAAAGATGTAGACATGAGCCTTATCATGGAGGCAATCGAAAACGAATTAGATGGCCAAATTGTTGATATTAAATCGGCAAACGGGGATACCGTTTCAGTCATCATTGATTAGTGAATTGTTTATGATGCATGTAAAAGTGAAAGCAAAAGACGTACGGTTTACCATCCCAGTTCCATATGCCATTTTAAATATTGTTATTTCCATTTTATCTTCAAAATTTCTTCAGCAAAATGTGAACAAATGGACAAAAGAGCACTTTGAAAGAAAAAAACTGGACTTCACCTTTCCGTTAATAGACAAAAATATGCTAAAGCCTATCGTCAAGGAACTGAAAAATTATAAAGGAATCGTGCTAGTTGATGTCAGAGCTAAGGACGGTACCGAGGTTAAGGTTAGACTATAATTTATTATAGAATACACCGACCATGACTGGCATTTTGAAGGAAAATCCTAATTTCTCACAAAGTTATTTAATTTTAAAAGCTTAAACAAGCATAACCCCGTTCTATAGGACGGGGTTAAAAATATGTTGTTGCGCCCGATTGTTGACGGGCGCTTTTTTAATCGCGCATTGCTCCTGCCTCTCGGGAAGTCATTGCACCCTGTCCTTCGCTTACATCTTTTTGAATTTGTTGTTTTACTTTTTGTGCATCAGTTCCGGCAAATTCCGGTTTCATGATGGAACCCGAGTTCCCTTTAGCTGGTTGATTCTGCTGCATACAATTCCTCCTCAATTTATGTTTAACACTCTTATTATTTACAAAAAGGTTCAAGAGTACTAATTGATTTTAAATGAAGTCCCCAAACTAACACCTTCAACTCATCGGGTATGGAATTCTATATAAATGCTATAACAAAGTTGATTGGAGAGAAAGGTGCGAAACTCCTGCGGGAAAAGCGAGTCTGTAGCGGAAATCCGCTGCAAATTGTAAAGTCCATAAAATAACGTGAGGCAAACTCGATTTCTTCAAATTTGTTTACAGTCTCAGCAATTCCTTAATAAGAAATGCTTTTCGTATTCAGTTAAATGGGCAGTGCCTGCAAACAATCAATAAGTGAGATTACAAAAGCAACAATCAGTTAAGTTGGTATATATAGGCAATAATAGAATAAATTTACTCGGAATGATAATTATGATTTAATCAGAATGTCAGTACGTTTTATAAATGACTTACTCAATAATTAGATATACAGGGAAGGTGTTATTATCAATGGAAATTAACTCGATTGTTTTACAGACTAAAGATTTAATGCAAATGAAAAATTTCTATATTGGAACGTTAGGTTTTTCTTTAATTAATGAAGATAAGAATAGCTTCCGAATGGGTATTGGTACAGGTGAAATGGAGTTTACAACAAAAGAAGTAAAAGGTGACCCCTATTATCACTTTGCTTTTAACATACCGGCTAACAAATTTAATGAGGCAAAATCATGGGCAAAAGAAAGAGTGAGTTTACTTGTAGAAGATGGGGAAGATGAAGCTGATTTTGCACATTTACCTGCCCATGCTCTTTATTTCTATGATCCTTCTGGTAATATAGTAGAATTTATTTCAAGATATGGAATTGCTGAAGATAGTATGGAGTCTTTTTCGGTTAAAAGCATTTTAAACATAAGTGAAATAGGTTTAATTGTTGAAGACACTATAAGTGTGAGCGAAAAATTAAAGGAAATTGGTGTGTACGAGCGTGATAATCATACCATAAGTAAAAAATCCCTTAATTTCATGGGTGAAAGAAGGAATGGGGTATTTATTATATTAGCCCAACCTGGTAGAAGGTGGATATTTTCCGATAAAACATCTGCCATATTTCCTGTTGAGATTACATTAAAAAATAACAATAAAATAATCATCAATTCCGATAATGAATTTCAGATATATTGAGAGAGTTAAAATTTTCTTGATTTAGTGAGTATGGTTTTGATTCTTTGAGGGGGAAAGGCAATGATGAAAAAAGTTTGTATGTTACTTATATTTGTTTCTGTATTTATATTCGGGTGTAGCAATGAAACAAAAGATCTGAAAGAAGACCCTGGACTTGATAAATCCCAAAAGATAGAAGTATCGTCAGAAGAAAATCCAGAATTGGTTTTAAGCGTTATAGACAATCAAGATGAAGTTAATGAATTTGTTAATACACTTGAAATTAATAAATGGCGTATTGTAGATACTCCTTCAACTTCAACTAAGGAGTATATTTATAAGATGTACCAAGAAGATACAGTCAAACTTGGAGAGCCAAATACAGATGAAAAGGGACTTAAACAATTCGCTGCAATTATTACATATAAAGATAGCCCTTATATCGAACTTAGAACCAAGATACTGGATTTGTATTTTAAAGTTCCAAAAGATGTAGCGGAATACCTATCTAATAAAGAGAACCAAAAGCATTGACCATACAACAAATTCGTCAACAGTTGTTATTTCAGCTTAATGAACCAGCTGGTAGTTTGTGAAGAATAGTACTAAACTAACGGGGCCGTTAGCTGAAGGTGGAGCTGTCTAAAAGGCAGCTTTTTCTTATGGAGATCCGGCTGCCATCTGTAGTTTTTTGCAGCTTAGTACAACAAGCGCAGTTTATTATAAGTTTGATTCTTGTATAACCAACAATTGTAGGAGCATATTATTAAAAAATATAACGTAGAGAGCTGCCCCTACAAAAAATCAAAAAATAAATTAAGAATACTAAATGCTTTTTATGGAGCTATCGTATGGATGAAATTTCATTTACCACGTGTGGTTATACTTTCTTTAAATTAGACTAAAGAACAATTTTTGGACAGATTAACGAAAAAGGAAAGAACGAGGGTTGGTGCTATGGTTTCTTTTTTCAAACAAAAAGGACAAAGGGAAAAACCTGATAAGCAAGAAACGGACGAAAAAGGTCATTCTAAAAGTAAAATACCCCAATATATTGACAGCTATATAAAGGCCAATCTGGATATCGTGAAAGAAAAAACGGGAAATAGCCCAGATATCATTTTCCGAACGTTGAAGACGAGTCAAAATCCTGAGATTAAAGTGATTATTTTGTATGTGCAGGGTCTGATAGACAGTCAAAGCGTTACAGACTTTTTGATTGAATCCATCATGGAAAATCCTCAATTAAAAGAAAAGCTGCTTCCACATGAAGTGCTGGAGGTGATCTCTGAGGATGTGGTTTCACTTGGCGGTGTAGAAACCATCACAGAATGGGAAAAGTTATTTTTGTCATTATTATCAGGTGATAGCATCATTTTTGTTGACGGAATAAACATGGCATTGGTTGCAAGTACAAAAGGGGGAGAAAGGCGTTCCGTTCAGGAACCTAGCACAAATTCAGTGGTCCGCGGATCAAGAGAAGCATTTACGGGGTCGAATGCAATAAATATAGCCTTGGTACGCCGCATCATTAAAAGTCCGGATTTATGGATAGAGTCGATGAAAATTGGGACGGTGACAAAGACGGATGTTTCCATCATGTATATAAATGGAATTGTCAAAGAAGGAATCGTCGAGGAGGTTAAAAAGCGCTTAAAAGGAATAAATATTGATAGCATTCTTGAATCCGGATATATAGAACAATTGATAGAAGACCAGGTCATGACCCCATTCCCCACTATTGATTATACAGAAAGACCTGATAAGGTCGCTGGCAATCTCCTTGAGGGAAGAGTAGCCATTTTTGTAAACGGAACACCTTTTGTTTTGCTTGTGCCTGCGTTATTTATTCAGTTCTTTCAATCTATCGAGGACTACTTTGCCCGCTTTGATATAGCCTCATCTATACGTGTTTTACGTATTTTAATTTTTTTAATAGCGCTAATTACCCCGTCTCTTTATGTGGCAGCTACAACGTTTCATCAGGAAATAATTCCGACAAAGTTGCTCGTCATTATTGCAGCACAACGGGAAACGGTCCCTTTTCCGGCAGTTATCGAAACATTCATCATGGAAGTTATATTCGAACTCTTACGAGAGGCAAGCATACGGATGCCCAAAGCGATTGGTTCAACTATGTCCATTGTTGGTGCTCTTGTAATTGGGCAGACTGCCGTTGAGGCTGGCATTGTATCGCCGGCAATGGTCATCATCGTATCGATCACCGCCATTGCAAGTTTTGCGACCCCTTCCTATGCCATTACAATATCGGCTCGCTTGCTGCGTTTCGTATTTATCATTTGCGCAGGCATAATGGGTTTATATGGTGTGATTCTAATCCTTTTTGTCGTCATAGTTCATTTATGTAGCCTACGTTCATTCGGAGTTCCTTATATGTCACCACTTGCTCCACTTAACCCGGAAGGACTAGGAGATACATTCTTCAGGAGACCAATATGGGCGTTTAAAGACAGACCCAAATTTATAAGCTCCACTCATAATATAAAAAGGGAAGGCAATAATCAAAGGCCGCTGCCTCCTACATCACGTGGAATCAAGACTTTTAACATGAAAAAAGGTGACGGCAATGAATCATAAAAAATAGATAGTTCTGTTCTTAATGATTCTGCCCGTAATCCTCATTGGATTCGGGTTGTTGTCCTTCACAGATCGTGTCAACTCTACATAAGCCTTAATGAATTAATGTGAGATAGGACATTCATATTAAAACTTAAAAACTAAAAGCCGAAAATTTTATGGAAGGTGAGGGAATGCAGGTGCCTGAAATTGACTTTTTTTAAATGATTCTACGTGCTACTGCTTCTATTATTGTTTTATTAATTTTAACTCGTTTATTGGGGAGAAAACAGTTGAGCCAATATATTGATAAACGCGGTGATGATGTAAAGGAATAGTATCTGCCCGTATTGCTTTGACTGTTAGTTATCTGAAGATAGCTGTCTTTAAGACAGCTTTTTTCTTTCTTATGGAACTGGAAATTACGGGGGAGGTTATGAACAATAAAGGTAAAAATCATTCTATATGTTAAATTAAGGTAATGAATTATAGGATAGTTAGTCCATTCTGTTGACTAATTATCCTTTTTTATTTCCATAATTAATTAAATAAACGATGGTTAAAAAAAAGGTATAAATAGTTTAATATGGAATTATAATCAAGAGCTTTAATTTTGTTGTTGGAGGACATAGCCTCGGTGCGAGGACAGCACTCCGCAGAACGATAGTTCGAGGACCTTAGAGAAATAATGATAACGGTAAACACGATAAGTAGAGATGCTATTAAGAATAAAATGACTAGGAGATGGACGAATGAGAGTTGAAAAAATACCTATTGGCAATAAAACTGCATACCTTCTCTTGGATTCAGAAGGAGTGCCTGTTGAAGCAGTTGCTAAATACATGAAACACCTCTATAACACAGAGAAGAGCAGTAACACCTTGCAGACCTATTGCACGGCACTAAAATATTACTTTACTTATTTAGAACAAATAAATAAGTCATTTGAACAAGTAAACTTTGAATTGCTTTCCAATTTTGTTGCTTGGCTTAGAAATCCATATGAGAGTAATAGAGTCGTTCCTCATAAAAAAACAAAAGCTAAACGAACGGAGAGAACGGTAAATAGCTATATTAGTGCAGTTACGAACTTCTACGACTATCTGTATCGAAGCGATTTAATAGATTCAGATATTGTTGATAGGCTGATGAAAAAAATGTTCGTTGGTGCTGGTGGCAATGGATATAAGGGCTTTTTGCATCATGTGAACGGGGACAAGCCATACTCCAAGAATGTTCTTAAATTAGACGAGCCCAAGCAAAAAGTGAAGATTTTTACCAAAGAACAGGTTGATACAATCTATCACGCTACTACAAACATCCGAGATAAATTTCTTGTACGATTACTTTTCGAAAGCGGCTTGCGTATTGGAGAGGTTCTCTCTTTATTTCTTGAAGACTTTCATTTCGATGCCAAACAAAGGAAGCACAAAATCCAATTAACCGATAGGGGTGAATTACCTAACGGTGGAAAATTGAAGACAGGTGAACGGAAGTTGGATGTGTCACAAGGTTCAATGGACTTGTATGATGATTATTTATATGAAGTTCTTGATGATTACAATCCAGACCATAACTTCGTATTTGTGAAGATTTGGGGGGAGAATCCTGGAGCACCACTGACTTACTCTGATGTGTATGCCACTTTCAAAGAGTTAGAGAAGAAGACTGGAATACATATTACTCCACACATGTTCAGACACACTCATGGAACCATGTATTATCTTGAAACCAAAAACATTAAGATGGTTCAAGAGCGTTTAGGACATTCCCAAATACAAACGACGATTAACCTGTATGTCCACCCTTCAGAAGATGATATCCGAAAGGATTGGGAAAAAGCAACTTCTGCTTTTGAAATTGGAAAAAGCAAAACAAATGAAAAGGAAAACTTTGAATCAGGTGTCCCTGATAAAGTGGTCCCTTTTTAATTCAAACGAATAGTAATTTTAGGAGGAAATTCCTTGGAAGAAAACATAAAAAATAAGTTGCCACAGCAAAGTGAATATTGGGATTTGATTACTTCCACTCTCTCCTCTTACGAGGTTAAAGATATAGCCGATGACGGGACAGTAACAAAGCGGCTTGTGAATGATGATTACTTTTTCGTCAATGATGTTTGGAATATAGATAATATTGGTCAAATCCCAAACTTTCAAGAACAATACATGAAATACAAAGGAACAAATCAAAATATAAAGTTCCAAACGGAGAATCATTCACTTGCCTTAGAATTGAAATTTGTGTTCTATCATAAATTGTTCAGCGATGAAGTGAGTTTGGCTTCACTGTTTACTGCATATGCACCAAAATCAAATAAACTAATTCAATTTTTAGATAAAAAGCACCCTCGCCTCCACTCTCTCCTTGATTTGGATATTGAGCGAGCTGAAAAGGATTGGATTTGGTGGTTAAATGATACAGGTGTCAAAACTATCACTAAATTTATAAATCTCAAGTACGGTGAGTACGAAAACAAAACAAATACAGCAAACTTCTTTCGTCAAGTTTATGAAAAGTTATTCAATCTAACAGACACTCGCATAGAATGGGAAAAAGATAGATGGGATGTAAGAGTTTTGAATGAAAAGTATGGATTAATTTATAATCTTTCGAGAACAGACTATCATCTTAATTTTACAAAGATAGAAAATGTTGTATTTAGAAACTATTTTAAGAAATATATAAAAACTAGATTACTAGGTGGGAAGAATTTCTCTTGGTCAACAGCGTTAAATTATCTTAAGGTAGTCCCACTGTTTCTAAATTTCATTTCAAAATTTGAACCCGATTGGAATGATTTAAAGGGTCTTACTAGAAATCATATTGAAAAATATTTGGAACATCTTCATCGACATGCAAAAAACATAGTAAGAAAAGGTAGTAATCCAAAACAACATGTTTTGGATAATGTAACTCGTGTTTACACTTTTTTACAAGATACTCAACGTTTTGAATACATCATAGCACCTGAGAAATCAAGTTCCAAACTCCTATATTCTGAGGATTACCCAACGGTTGATAAGAAATCAGATGATGACATTGATTATATCCCTGATTATGTGTTGGAACAATTATTTGAGAACCTTAATGACCTTCATCCTGATATACAGCCAATCGTATGGGTTTCTTTCAAATGCGGGATGCGTATAAGTGATACATTGGGATTGACACACGATTCTTTGATTCGATTAAATGGTAAATACTCCATCCAAACAGATATTGAAAAAACATATGTAAAAGGGCATAAAATACCGATTGATGACCAACTAGCTGATATTCTAGCCGTTTTAATCCATAAATCCAAGGAATCCAGCAATGATGATAACAACCCTGAAAAATATATTTTCGTCCGATACAGTGGTTCCCGTAAGGGGAAACCTTTTTCACAGCATTGGGTGCAAAAACAACTTAACGATTTGGCAATTAAAAAGAACATTAAAGACGAAATCGGCAATGTCTTTCACTTCAAAGCACATCAATTTAGACACACCTATGCGGTCAAGATGCTAAATGGCGGAGCCGATATTTTAACCGTACAGGAATTATTAGCTCATGCATCCCCTGAAATGACGATGAGATATGCCCGTTTATTAGATGATACGAAACGCAAGGAGTTTGAGAAGGTTGTTAAACAAGGTGTATTCTCTTTTGACCTAAATGGAGAAATGCATCAAGTAGCAGAATCTGAAGATATTCCTGAAGACATTTTAGAGATGATGTGGAAAGATGAGAAATTAAATGCACTGGACAACCCTTACGGGACTTGTCGTGCAAGAGTGAATGGCAATTGCCCATTAGCAGCAGAACCTCCTTGTCTTACAGCTAATGATGGGAAACCTTGTTTTGACCTAGCCGTTGGTATGACTAGCTTTGATGCAAAGAAGTACGAACTCCTTATTGATACAACGACCAAATGGATTAAAGCATCAAAAGAATATGGTCGAGAAGATATGGTAAAAGCAAATGAAAAGAATTTAGAGAGATACCAAAATATATACGAGACAATCAAGAATGGAAATGTCATTTTTGGGCGTTTTGACCGTATGAAGAGACAATTAGAAGGTAAGAAAAGGAAAGGTGGTAGCCGTGGCTAATTTTGACCGCGAAGAGCAAATAAGGCAGTTACATGCCGAGCGTAAGCGTAAAACAATAGAAAAAGTGGAAGCAGCCATTAAACGCCTTACGAAGAGTTCTAAGGCAATTAATTTTAATAGTGTAGCAGAAGAGGCTGGAATAAGTAAAGCCACCCTATACAATCATACAGAGCTTAAAGCACGCATTAATTTCTTACGAAATCAACAAGAAAAAGGGTTTGTAGACTCTAGAATTAAACGAGACGAAAACAATCAAAACGCAGTAATCGCTTCTCTCAAAAGAAGGATTGAAAAGTTAGAGCAAAAGAATAAACAGTTGGAAAACGAAAATAAACGATTGCGCGAAAAAGAAAGCGAAAAGCTTACCGATTATTTTAACAAATTATAATAAAAAGGCACAAACATATTGTACATGTATAATATGTTTGTGCCTTTGATTTTATTGTCTTTGAAGTGCATTACCTAAATTTAAATTTTTGAATGTTTTTTATCTTTTTCATAATTCGGCGATGTACCAGAGTCTGTTAATATGCTGTCTAATACTTTTTCAGTCAATGGCATAAAGTAATTGAGTATCAGCCCCCCTAAACAAACGGTTAATAAAGTTCCAACCCCGATCGGTCCATTTGATATCAGTGCCATTATCAAGAATGCGAGGTAAATGGCTGTTCTCGAAAAAAAGATATTCGTTTTCGTTAATTCTTGTATGATTAATGTTAATCGGTCAACTGGAATCGGTGCAAAATTTGTGTGTAAATATGTTGCCGTTCCTAATCCTATAACAACCAAGCCGATTCCAAAACAAATGACTTTGCTGTACCATAGTTCAGGTGTTATCAAATTGTGCAATAAAAAAAGCCACATATCAATCGCGATACCCGTTATAAATGCTGTTAACAAACCCAAAACTTCTGGCCTTTGCCTTTTTAAAAATGAATTAAAACATATCAAGATCAAAGCTATTATGATTTCCCAACTTCCCACAGTAAGCCCCGCATTTATGGATAGTCCCACCAAAAGTGCATCAAAAGGTGAAGTCCCAAGATCTGATTGTATAGTGAAAGAAATACCAAGGGTTAATATTAAAATTCCTAATACATAAAAAACATATTTCACTATACCGCCTCCTTTTTTTTGTTGCAAACGTAACAAAATTACGTTAAATTTAATATAGGTCATTTTTATTGCATTTGCAACAAAAATATGTGTTAAGGAGTTCATTATGAAGGAAATTCTTCGTGAAATTGGAATGATAGCAAGGGCATTGGATTCCATAAGCAATATCGAATTTAAAGAACATGACCTTACAAAAGGGCAGTATTTGTACCTTGTGCGAATATGTGAAAATCCAGGAATCATTCAGGAAAAGTTAGCTGAGATGATAAAAGTAGATCGAACAACAGCAGCTCGTGCTATAAAAAAACTTGAAATCCATGGCTTTATTGAAAAGAAAGAAGATAAACACAACAAAAAAATTAAAAAGCTCCTTCCAACGGAGAAAGGAAAAAGTATTTATCCTTTTATAAAAAGAGAAAATGATTATTCCAATACCGTTGCATTAGAGGGACTTTCGGAAAGAGAAGTAGAAACCATTTCCGATCTTCTTCAAAGAGTAAGAAAAAATGTAGAGAAAGACTGGGAATTTGTAAAAAAGGGAAACAAGAGAAATTATTGATTATATAAAGGAGCGGCATAAATTAATGTATATTAAAAAGTGTACCCTAGACGATTCACGCATTCTTCAAGAGATTAGTTATGAAACATTTGATGAGACATTTAAGCATCAGAATTCGCCCGAAAATATGAGTGCCTATTTGGAAAGGGCATTTAACTTAAACCAAATAGAAAAAGAATTATCCAATATTTCTTCGCAATTCTTTTTTGTTTATTTTAATAATGAAGTCGCTGGATATTTAAAGGTCAATACCAATGATGCTCAGACTGAAGAAATGGGTGCTGATTCACTTGAAGTCGAGCGGATTTATATAAAGAACAAATTTCAAAAACATGGGCTAGGTAAATATCTGCTAAATAAAGCAATGGACATGGCGATGGAACGTAATAAAAGGAAAATCTGGCTGGGCGTATGGGAAAAAAATGAAAATGCCATTGGTTTTTATAAGAAAATTGGGTTTGTTCAAACTGGAGCCCATTCTTTTTATATGGGTGATGAAGAACAAACGGACTTTATAATGACCAAAACACTCATATAACTTATTTTGAAAGGAATAAATAATGAAGTGAATCCAAATTCAAACAAATGGCAGAACTGATGGAAAAGAGATTAAAGCCCACTTTTATTAACCTTCAGATTCAATAATTTGGGATGGTACTGCACGAACGGTTAAATACGAATTGGAACTCATTATTCACTTTATTATTTACCCGAATTACATGACGGATTCATGCTACAGCCGGTTTTATTCGGAGTATATTTCTTCTTTCAGATCTCATACTAAAGATAAGAAGGAGGGGTATACATGGCAAAACGAACAAAGAAAAATGATGCAGATCAAAAAAACAAACAAGGGTTTGATTCAAGCAAAACTGATTCTGAATTCTCTAAAGAATTCGGCAGTGCAAATGCCAATCAAGCACATAAAAATAAAGCAAAAAAAGAAAAAGCATCTAAAAATCAAGGTGAGTGGAAAGGCATGCATTGATGCCGGCTCGAGTACGCTTATCGTGCTTCAAACTTTTTACTTAACTTTATGTAAAGGAGCTTATTTAGATGACTCAATCTAAGCGACAACAAGAACGCCAATGGAAAGATCGTAAACAATCTCAGAATCCACATGGTAAGGTGCATTCATTTGAACAATTAGCTGAAGATACAGGAAAAAATGAATCTAAACCTAAGTAAAACGGTTCTCTTTCCGTTACCTGGAAGGCCATAATCATCGATGATTATGGTCTTTTTATATACATGCTTTGTGATCCCCTTAAGTACATACTGTAAAAGACAAAGACTACATAAAAATACGGCTTATTACAAAACCTTTTAGAAAGGAGTTTTTTGGAAGGGGGAAAAGATCAGATATATGTTTTCATTACGGGGAGATGCTCATAAAATTTATCTTCAATTAAAAAAAGCCTCATACAAAGACCGATCTTTCAATGGGATGAAGAAACTGATTGAAGTGGAAGAAATACAAAATTTTTATAGTTCGCTTGATAGTGATACGTTAAAAAAAGTTTATTATTGTATGATAAAAGAGAAAAACGGATCGGGGATCATTCCTATTATAATATCTTCTGGGCCTTGGCTTTTTCTTTTGTTTTCAAATCAATTGCAAGATTTCCTTTTTAAAGATGGGAGTTTGCTTTGGGTCGTCTTCAGTATAATATATATTTCCATTCTTTCCATAAGTGTGTTTCTTCACTTTCATGAAAGATCATGGTCGTTTGTTCATATTGAAATCATTCAAGAAATTTTACATGAACGAAAAGGGATAAGGGGAAAGTCATGAGCTTCCCTCAATTTCTCGGATGATATTTGTCTACAAGCTCAGCGATTCTAACAATCGCTTTTTTTTATTGAACAGGACAGGTTACTTTAACAAAAAGTCATGTAACTATAATAAAAAGGCGTATAGAAGAGGAGCCAGAAAATAATATGGAATGTTTTTGTGAACAAAAAGAAACATATGAGTTGAAAGTTGAAGGGGATGTTGGGGCGGACCCTATATGGTGCAATCAATGTGGTTGTAACTTGGATATAGAGGACATCCCGATTTCAAATACGTTAACAAATGAATTGGTTGAATGGGCAAAAAGGTATGGTGAATGGATTGATTGGGATGATGATAAATTGCTTCCTAATGGGATTGAACTCGAAGAAGAACACAATAAACAAGGATTAAATTTAACGGGAAAAATTAAGAAAGAACTTGAAGGGAAATATAGAATTAAATTTTTACCTTCGACAATGTCAAGAATGTATGCAAATTAAGGCAGCTTTTTCTTAATGCAACTATCAGGGATGGGGAGTTCATGAAGGACAAATGGAACTTTATGTAGAAATTAATGAATTAAGAGTAAATTAATGGTAAAAGAGGGATAACAATGACTGTTTCATTCAACCCCGTTTCCAAAGATGATAAGCATATTCTTCAGAATTTATATTCCCTTTATTTACATGACCTCTCGGAGTTTACCGAGGGTTTAGACATATCAACAGATGGTTCATTTGAATTTGATTCATTTGAATTAATTTGGAAGGAGGAAGGAGTAACCCCATACTTTTTGAAAAAAGATAAGAAAATTGCAGGGTTTGTATTACTGTTAGAAAGGCCATTTTTAAATAAGGACTATGATTACAGCATTAATGATATTTTCATTTTGAAAAAATATAGAAGAAAAGGTACTGCTATTGCATTATTAAAGGAAATGTTTAAACAAAAAAAAGGTAGTTACTTTGTTGTTCAATTAGCCAGTAATATCCCTGCTGTTAAATTTTGGAGAAGGATTTTCAGTGAGCTAAGTATAGATTTTGAAGAAAAAAAGAAAATTGTCGATAATGAAGAATGTCTCGTTCAATCCTTTCAAATCTAAACAGATAAACAACGGGTACGTTAGCTGAAGATCGGAGCTGTCTTTAAGGCAGCTTTTTCTTATGGCAACTATCGGGGCAGTTTGGTTGAGTAAGGGCTCAGATGTTTTTTCTAATTGCTGTTTCTTGTTTATTTGGTATGAGTGCATGTGAAAGAGTTTGATCCATTAATTGTACAGTGGAAGAAAACAATCCTGAAGAAACTAAACGGATAAAGAAATGCTTGGCGGTACCCCTAGGTGAAAGTTAAAGGATAACATTGTGGTATGCAGCAAATGTGTTGGGGATTATTGGATAGTTATAATTCTTTACTAATCGTTCTAAAAAGGGTATTATTTAATCATGGTTTGAAATTCTTGTGTTTATTTTAGAACGTTCATTCTATAATGGATTATGACGTTTGTTTTTGTTAGTATTGGTTCATGGATTTTTTAAAGGAGAAATAAAATGGCTAGAAGTAAAGAGTTTGACGAAAAAGCAGTATTAAGAAAAGCAATGGAGCTTTTCTGGGAACAGGGTTATGAAAAAACATCCATGCAAGATTTGGTGGATCATATGGGAATACACCGCAGGAGTATATATGATACATTTGGTGACAAGCGTTCATTGTTTTTAGCTTCCCTTAATCACTATGAAGAGCTCATCGTCAATGAGATGGAAAGGATAATTAGTAGCACTTCATCCATTAAACAGACAATACGTGATGTTTTTATTTTCGTACTGAATTCCATTGAACAATACCCAAAAGGTTGTCTATCAGTAAATGCAGCCATAGAATTATCTTTGCTGGACAAAGAAATTGGACGCATAGTCACAAAAATGTTTAACCGTACTGAAGATATGTTTAATAACCTTATAAAACGGGGCCAGACTAGTGGAGAGCTATCAAAAGAAATCGATTCTGATAACACATCTCGTTTCTTACACAACAATTTGGTAGGTATAAGAGTACTAATAAAAACTAATTACAATAAAAAAGAATTAGAAGGCATCATCACTCTAGCACTTTCAGTGTTGGACTAGCTTTCTTTTTTTTACCCTTTTTAGAACGTTCATTCTAAAAACGAACATGAAACAAACCATCATAATGAATGCTTATAAAACCGTTTTTTAATTTCTAAGGAGGAACACAATAATGACTAACTTTAAAATACCAACAGAATCAGAATTTATTGAAGCAGATGGAACTCGTTACGCATATAGAAAATTTGGTACACAAGAAGGTATACCAGTAGTATTTCTTGTTCACTTTAGAGGAACGATGGAAAACTGGGATCCAAACATGCTTGAACCTATTGCAAATACACGCCCAGTAATCTTGTTTGACAATAAAGGGGTTGGTGAGACCGATGGACTAACGCCTACTACAATTGCTGATATGGCAAAAGATACAGCAACATTTATAAAAACTCTTGGATTAGAACAAGTTGACATTCTTGGTTTTTCCATTGGTGGCATGGTTGCACAAGAGCTAGCTTTACAAGAGGGAGATTTAGTAAGAAAAATTATTTTGGCAGGTACTTCGCCTGAATCTGGTATTAATCCAAATCCAGAAATTTTGGAAAGAATGAATCGTCACGGAGGAACGGAAGAAGATGGAATAAAGGATTTTATGTTCTTTTTCTACGGACAAACCGAAACAAGTAAATCTGCAGGAATGGCTTCACTACAAAGAATTTTTAATCAGAAATTAGTAAACAGTTCAGAACAAGTAAAAGAGGCACAATTACAAGCCATTGCAAAATGGGCTAAACAAAAATCCAATCATGATTATGAATGGTTACAAAACATCAAACACCCTGTACTTGTTACTAATGGTGTTAATGATGTGATGGTACCGACTAAAAACAGTTATATCTTAACAGAGAAATTACCCAAAGCACAGCTGATCATATATCCTGATTCTGGTCACGGGCACCTGTTTCAATTTCCAGAACTATTTGCAGAACACGTAAATTCATTCCTTGATTCTAATTCTTATTAAAAAGGAGTATTCATATGAGCAGATTATTTGAAGCAGTTCGTATCGGAAACATTGACTTGAAAAATCGTATAGGAATGGCTCCGATGACTAGAAACAGAGCTTTACCAGATGGTACACCGAGCGATTTAATAGCAGAGTACTATGGTCAGCGTGCTTCAGTCGGTTTAATTATAAGTGAAGGAACCCAACCTTCAGATGATGGGCAAGGTTACACTAATACACCTGGAATTTATACAGAAAATCATATTAAAGGGTGGAAAAAAGTAACTTCTAAAGTTCATGGTGAAGGCGGTCATATTTTTGTTCAGCTTATGCATGTGGGACGTGTATCACACCCTGATAACACACCTCACCACCGCCAAGCAGTTGCACCGTCAGCTATTGCACCTGGTGTAGAAATATTCACGGCAGAAGGAATGAAAGAAATTCCAGCACCAAGAGAATTGAGTGAGCTTGAGATAAAAGGTGTTATCAATGAGTTTCGTATAGCAGCACGTTCGGCAATTGAAGCTGGTGCAGACGGAGTTGAAATTCACGGAGCGAATGGTTATCTGATCCAACAATTCCTTAGTGAAAACTCCAATCATCGTCAAGATGCATACGGTGGTACGATTGAGGGGCGTTCTAGATTCGCTATTGAAGTAGCTAAAGCTGTTGTTGATGAAATAGGAGCAGAAAGAACAGGCATCCGTTTTTCTCCTCAAGGAACACTGCAAGGCATTGATGAGGGGGAAAATAGCCTTGAGATGTATAGCTATTTAATAAGTGAATTAAATAAGCTTAACCTTGCATATCTGCATTTAATGCACTTCGGAAACGAGCAATTCCTAAAAGATATGCGTCAACTTTGGGATCAATCGCTTCTTGTTAACCGTCCAGGCCGTCCTCTAGATCAACTTTCGTCTGATGTAGATAATAATTTTGCTGATGTTGTCACAGTTGGAACTTGGGTACTAGCTAATCCAGACTTTGCAGAACGGATTCAATCAGGTGCTCCCCTAAACGAACCTGATAAAAACACGCTCTATGCAGGGGGAAAAGAAGGTTATTCAGATTATCCTTTCTTAAAATAATTTATTTAATATGAATATCCCATCCAGGGATATTCATAATCTTTTTTCTTAGGGTTCGTTATGAAAAGATACAAGTGCGTTAAATAAAAAAGTGGAGGATTGTAATGAAAGCTTTAGCAATTGAAAACTACGGTAAAAATCCAAACTTTTTAGACTTCCCTATGCCCAAAATAAATAATGACGAGGTCTTAGTTGAGATATATGCGGCAAGTATAAATCCTCTTGATACAAAAGTTCGTAAGGGTGAATTAAAATTATTATTGAAATACAAGATGCCTTTAATTTTAGGAAACGATTTTTCTGGAAAAATTGTTGAAGTAGGTACTAGTGTCACGAAGTTTAAAATCGGTGATGAGGTATATGGTCGGCCTAGAGCAAATAAAATGGGAACTTTTACTGAATATCTCTCTGTTAACCAAGAAGATATTGCATTAAAACCTAAAAATTTAAGTTTTGAAGAAGCCGCCTCCATCCCTCTAGTCGGATTGACATCCTACCAAGCTTTACATGATATTCTGGAAATTGAAAAAGGACATAAAATATTAATACATGCAGGTTCAGGGGGAGTAGGAACATTTGCTATCCAACTTGCAAAACATATGGGTGCTTTTGTCGCAACTACAGCTAGTGATGGTACTGATTTAGTGAAATCTCTTGGCGCTGACGAAGTTATTAATTACAAGAAAGAAAAGTTCGAACATTCGATTCGTGACTACAACGCAGTTCTTGATACCATTGGGGGGGCGACATTAGAGAAATCATTTGTAACATTAAAAAAAGGAGGAAAGATTGTTTCTATATCTGGAATCCCGAATGGTCGCTTTGCTAAAGAAAACGGATTTAGTTCATTAAAAAAAACCTTATTTTCCATTGCAAGTTATAAGCTTACGAAGCTAGAAAAAAAACATAATGTCCAATACACGTTTCTTTTTATTAAGCATAGTGGAGAGCAGTTAAAAATTTTAACAGAAATGTTAGAGTCAGAAGTAATTAAGCCTACACTTGATAAAATTTTTCTTTTCGAAGATGCCCAAAAAGCATTGGAGTATGCAGAGACGGGAAGAGCAAAAGGAAAAATAATACTTAAATTAAAATAACCAGTCTTATCTAACAAACCTTTCCTTAGGTAGAAAGGTTTATTTTTTTAACTTATCGAGGTTCCTAATAGAACTAACGGGGCAGGTTGAATAAGACATGCAATAATTTCACTACTTTCCTTTTGATTCTCTAGTGAGAGGGATAAGAAGAAAAAAGAATAAGCGAGCAATCGTAAGAAATATTTAATTAACTGAGGGAGTTCTATAAGAAGAAGTAAAAAAAGTCGATTCCTTAACGTAGAGGAGATCGACTTTTCAAGTTGGAATTCTCTTTACTTATTTGGTTTTAACTTCCATAATTTATGTATGTAGTATATTCTTATCAATTTCCCTCATTACTTTAATTCATAGGAGCATTAACTTTAGAAGTCTGCTAAAGAATAAGCAAGTTAATAATTGTACTTAAAAATGGAGTGATACGATGAATAAGAAGTATGATGTCATCATTACCGGTGCTAGATGTGCCGGCTCTACCCTGGCAATCTATCTTGCTAAGTCAGGTTTCCATGTGTTGTTAGTGGACCGATCGACTTTTCCAAGGGACACATTATCAACCCATACCTTTTTCAATAATACTGTCGCTCTTCTTCGAGAAATAGGTGTCCTGGACAAGTTATTGGAAACAAAAGCACCACCGGTACGGGATATTAAATTTCAATTTGAGGATACCGTGATAGAAGGTCTCATCCCCGAGGTTTACGGAGAGGACAGTTGTTATTGTATTAGAAGAACTTATCTCGATCATATCCTACTTGAAAAAGCAAAATCTCAAATGAATGTAACCGTTTTAGAAGGATTTCGTGTGACGGATGTCATTCGTGATGACGAAACAGTAATAGGCGTGAAAGGTTTAGGCGGCAACAACGAGAAACAAGAATTTTTAGCTCGCCTGGTAGTCGGAGCAGACGGCCGTTCTTCTATTATTCGCAAGCTGGTAAAAAGTGAACTCAAAATAAGTATTCCGGCAACAGTCGGAATCTATTTCGGGTATTTCTCTGGATTTCGCCACGATAGTATCCCTAAATTTGAAGTATATAAGATAAAAGATAACACAGCCATTCTCTTTCCGACGAATGATGATTTATATGTTATTGTCGGCATTTTCCCATTAGAAAATAAGGAATTGATAAAACGGTTGAAATTAAATCCGGAAAGCTGTCTACGCAATTTCTTAACAGATAACTTTCCGAATACAACAATTGGGGCACGCTTGAAAAATGCAGACCTAGTAGAACCGGTCAAAGGCATTCTAGGATATGATAATTACTGGTATAAAGGAATGGGAAAAGGATGGGCGTTGGTTGGGGATGCAGTTTGTTTTAAAGATCCTGGCATGGCACAGGGTATCCATGATGCTATATGTGGAGCACGTTTATTATCCAATATTCTATTAAAGTATAAGGGACAATCCAATCAATCAAATCAAATGTCTGAAGAATATCAAAAGGCAATAGAAGATGAGTTTATGGTTCGGTTTCACATGGGATGCCAAATTTCGAAGAATGAACGCATATCTGAACAACAGGATGCTGTCAACAAGCTAATCAGTTCCCATCCAGAGGCTATTGAGAAGTTTTTAGGGATTTACAATTACGCAAACGAGCCCGTTGTTTTAGAAAAAGAAATCGCACGAATTATGCAGTCGTTCTAGCAATGATTTTTTAGAAATTAAGTGATTCAAGTACAAAAATAATATGACAAATAGGTGGAGAGGTAATACCAGAATTTCCTCAAAAAAACCTTTCTACACAATAGTAGAAAGGTTCGTTAAACAATCCTCCATTTAATTTTCTTTCGTTAATCGACTCATTCGGAATGGAGTAATGATGAGAACGGTAATAAGGACCATTCCCATATAGCCAAAGATTGGATAGAGCGAGGAAACAAGTTTAGTGAAGCCAAAGAAGCTTGCTATAAATCCTATCAACAGTGATGAAATGACGATTACTTTAAATTTTGTGGTCTGCGGATCTGAAAAGCGTGTTCCAAATGAGTAGAACATGCTGACTGCCGTATTGAAAATCATGGCGAACAGAACGAGAGAGTACAGAATACCTAAGAGAGGTGAAACACTGTTGGCGATTCCCAGCATTGGCATATCCAAGCCCGATACAGTATTAATATTTGAGAAAATAGTGAGGTGACTAATTATAAGGAGTAGACCTAAAGCGATCCCTCCTGTAAGCCCTCCAATGGATGATATCCTTTCATCAGGTTCATTTCCACCCATAACAAGTGTCATGGAAGTCCCCATTGCAATAGTTATTGAAATATAGTTTATTGCAGATATAAGCCAATGTCCCGCAGCCGAATTTTGTTCCAGCGCATGTGGTTCAAGTGACGTAAACGATGAATTCATTGTAAACATACTATAAATGAATAGAATAAGTACGACAAGAATCAGAAATGGTGTGACGGATGCAATTACCTTAATCACACGGTCAACTTTCAGCATAACTGTTATCATAACAAGAACAGTCATGAGAATGGTTCCTATAAAGGAAGGTAATCCGAATTGCTGATCAAAGATCGAGCCTGACCCCGCAATCATGACAATTCCTATACCAAATAGGATGGCGTTCAGAACATAATCAATGATACAGCCGAGAAAGCGACCACAAATCTTATAAATTACTTCCTGATGCGAATCTGTTTGTGTACGACTGCCAAGCTTCATCAGAATCATTCCAAGGTATGCAAAAATAGCGACTGAAATGATAGCTCCAATTGTGCCCAAGTTCCCGAAGCTTACAAAATAAAGCATGGTTTCTTGTCCTGAGGCGAACCCTGCTCCGATCAGAATTCCGATAAAAGCGCTAGCGATCTTAAGGATTCTCTTCATGTTGTCCTCCGTTTTTCTTACGTTTATATTTTTTTCTTAACTATTTGATAGGATTGTTATTTGATAACCACATCTTTTCGGAAGATGATTAACTTAGACACCGTCCTTTTATGGTACTGAAGTTCCCCATTACTCTCGGGGGATTAGTCGATTTCCCGTACGCTACTGCCATCTCATCATTCAGTTCTTTCGAACGTTTCGCTGCATGATGAATCGCCTGTGAAATGGCTCTGCCGCCATTATTTTTCCGTAACGCATCAAGTCCGGATGCCGTCGTTCCATTTGGTGAAGTGACTTTCTCTCTGAGACTTGCCGGTGTCTCGTCGTTCACCATAATCATCTTGGCTGCACCTAAAATCGTTTGGGCGACAATCTCACGGACCATCGCTTCATCCATACCCTTTTTAACGCCAGCGTGTTCCATATGCTCCATTAAATAATAGAAGTAAGCAGGTCCGCTTCCTGCGATTCCTGTAAAAATATCCATATGCTCTTCTTCAATTAAGAACACTTTTCCCATACAGCCTAACAGTTCTTTCACTGCTAGCACATTGTCCATCGCTGCATGTCTTCCCGGACATAAGGCAGTTGCCGACTCCCGGATCATGCTCGACGTATTCGGCATCAACCGCACAACCTGCTGTCCAAGCTGTAGGTGATTTTCCATGAATTCAGTGGAAATGCCCGCTAAAACAGAAATCACAACTTGATCCACTCTTATTTTATCTTTGAGTGCATCAAGAGCAGCTGCAGCTCCCTGGGGCTTCATTGCCAAAATGAAGAAATCGACTTCTTCATATGGCAATGCATCCTGATGGACCGCATGAACTCCATACACATGATTCATTTCCTCGAGTCGTAATTGATTGCTGCGATTTGTCACATAAATTCTCTCTGCCGGTATGCTCCCAATCTGCACAATTCCTGAAATCATTGACTCTGCCATCGAACCGGACCCTAAAAATGCAACAGTTTTATCTCTCAACATTATGCCCTCCTAAAAGTTCATTGTTCGTAATTCCGTTCGTATTTTTTAACCTTGTTATCGTAACATGCTCAGATTTAGATTCAAGGGAAGAGAGGACATTCACAAGGAAAAGGCCGAGATAGTGAAGGGAAGCGTTATCATTTGGGGCTTACATGCCAGTCAGGTCATTTAATCAAGCATAATCGGCTGTAATCGGGGTATTTGCGGATATATTAGCAAGAAAAACGTAATAAAACTACTATTGAAAGATATGGAGCTGAGTTGAACAATGCAGGTAACTGCGGCACCTCTTTTTCCTATTCCAAAGTTATTTTGTGAAGGATTGTATTTAAACTAACGGGTGTGTTAGCAAAAGATCGGAGCTGTCTTTAAGGTGGTTTTTTCTTTATACAACAAACTAGTCAGGATAGTTTAGGAATAAATGATATAATTTGTAATATTGATTTAATTGAAAGGAGTTTGTTGCATATGCCAACCTGTCAGCAATATGGCTATAAATGGGGTTGGATAGAGGCCTTTTTTAAAATGTTTACCTTTAAAAAGAAGTTAAGATGTTCATCCTGTGATTCATCCCAATACGTTTCCATGAAAACAAGAATGCTATTAAGCCTTTTTATATTTATATCTTTATTAATTGTACCGTTCATATCATATGGAGTACCTAAAGGTTATGTCTTAGCTTTTGAAATAGCTGCGTATGCTTTAGTGATTATTTTGATGCCTTTTATATATAAGCTAAGTAACAAGGACGAACAGATGTGGTAGTCATGCATTAACAAAAGGTCGGAGCTGTCTTTAAGGCAGCTTTTTATTAATGCAACTATCAGGGCAGGGGAATGAATTCAAAGCAAAAGAACAGGGAGGAGTCAACATGAATCAGAATATTGGTACAGAAGAAGCGATTAAAAGGTGGGATCGTTTCGCGGATACATATTCTGCAAATCATACTGAGCAAGGAGATCTTCATAAAGAAGTTTTTTTAAATCCAACTTTATTATCACTTATGGAAACGGTAAGGAATAAAAACGTTTTAGATGCCGGATGTGGCGAAGGGTATTTAAGTCGAATGTTAGCGAGGTCCGAAGCGACTGTAACGGCTGTGGATTATTCATCACGGATGATAGAAATTGCTAAAGAAAAAACCCCGAATGATTTGTTGGTTGATTATAGGCAGGCTAATTGTGAGGACTTGAATTCTTTAGAGGACAAAAGTTTTGATTTAATAGTATCCAATATGGTCATTCAAGATCTAGCAGATTACGAAAAAGCATTTCAGGAAATGTATCGTCTTTTAGTGGATGGAGGCTGTTTTATATTTTCGATTTTACATCCTTGTTTTGTTACTCCAGAAAGTGGTTGGGAAAAAACAAAGGGCGGTAAAAAACTGCATTGGAACGTAGATAAGTATTTTTATGAAGGGGTGTATGAACAAGGTTTAGGTGATAAAGAAAAAATGCTATTCTATCATAGAACATTAACAAGTTATATAAACACTTTAATCAAAACAGGTTTTATTTTAGAAAGCATAATAGAACCTAAGCCATCAAAAGAGATGTTAGAAAAATATCCTTCATTTGAAGAAGATTTCAGATGTGCTGATTTTATAGTTTTTAAACTAAAAAAGTAAAGGTTATAAAAATATTATAAAATCAACTAGAGGAAGGTGTACATGGTGGGGGGAAATTACAGAATGATGAATGAGGTCTTAACAAATGTCCAGTAAAACATATCAAATGAACCAGAGTTATGTAGACTCTCAGGAAAAACAAAAGATGTTATACAAACGTACATTAATTATTATAAGCATTTCACAAATTTTTGGCGGTGCCGGGTTAGCGGCTGGAGTTACGGTGGGGGCACTTCTTGCGCAACAAATGCTTGGCACAGATGCATTTGCTGGAGTGCCATCGGGTTTATTTACTTTAGGATCAGCCGGGGCTGCTTTAATCGTAGGGAGACTTTCTCAACGTTACGGTCGCCGTACAGGTCTAACAGCTGGGTTTTTGATAGGTGGGCTTGGAGCGATAGGTGTCATAATGGCAGCCATCATAAATAGCGTTTTCCTTTTATTTGCTTCCCTGCTGATCTATGGTGCAGGAACAGCGACAAATTTACAAGCTCGATACGCTGGTACGGACTTGGCAAACAATAAACAGCGAGCCACTGCCATCAGTATTACCATGGTGTTTACAACATTTGGTGCAGTTGCCGGTCCGAATTTAGTGAATGTAATGGGGGATTTTGCTCTTTCTATTGGCGTTCCTTCACTCGCTGGCCCTTTCATTTTATCAGCGGCAGCATTTATCTTGGCAGGTCTTGTCCTTTTCGTTTTGCTTCGCCCAGACCCATTAGTTATAGCAAGAACAATAGAAGCGTCCAAACAAGAAAGTAATCGATTAGGATATTCGGCTGATACTGAACAAATCGTAAACAAAAGAGGAATCATTGTTGGTGCGGCAATTATGGTTCTTACTCAAATTGTAATGGTGGCCATTATGACCATGACGCCAGTTCATATGAGACATCATGGACATGATCTGGGAGAAATAGGTCTCGTTATAGGATTTCATATAGCTGCCATGTATCTTCCTTCACTGGTCACAGGTGTCCTTGTTGATAAGTTTGGCCGTACTGCCATGGCTATTGCCTCTGGAGCTACGCTGCTTCTGGCCGGTTTAATATCGGCGATTGCACCAGGCGATTCTATGATTCTCTTAGTTATTGCCCTTTCTTTACTTGGATTAGGATGGAATTTCGGTTTAATAAGTGGGACGGCTCTTATTGTTGATTCAACCGACACTTCAAATCGGGCTAAAACCCAAGGTACGGTGGATGTTTTAATTGCATTATCAGGAGCCTCTGGCGGAGCCTTATCTGGAATGATTGTGGCCGGCTCAAGTTATACAGCATTATCATTCATCGGAGGGTTATTATCTTTATTATTGATTCCAGTGGTCATCTGGTCTCGGGGAAGTAAAAAATAAAAAGAAGCCATATAATAAGTAAAAAAAGCCGTTTCCTATCGTACAGGAAACGGCTTTTGAAGGTCATTTTGGAACGTTTGAAACGTTGAAAAAGGGTACTCTATACAGACTAAGTTAACAAAAAAATCGTGGGGATTAGAGGATTTTAGATTAATTGATCCAGATGGATATTATATACGAATTACATCAATGGCAACTATTGAATCCTAACTACAATCTTTTCTTAATGAACTAACGGGTGCGTTAGCTGAAGATCGGAGCTGTCTTTAAGGCAGCTTTTTCTTATGGGACTAACGGGGCAGGGATTGTTGAAAAAGGAATTCAACCTATGTTTGTATAAATAGTAATATTAACAATGTTGGCATTGCTCTAATGGTATTTTATTTTCTAACTGGGGAGGGGAATTTTTGCAAACTTTTTTTAGATATAACTGGATGGTAAGAGAAGACTGGTATCGTTGGTGTGAAGAGTTAAGTGAAGAAGAACTTCTGCGGAACCGAACGGGTGGAATGGGAAGTATATTGCATACACTTTTCCATATTGTAGATGTCGAATGGAGCTGGATACGTCTCTTACAAGGTAAAACGGACTTTCAGGATAGTTTCGATAGTTATAAAAGCTTAAACAAAGTTCGAAAATTGGACGCTGAATTTCATTTAGAAGTGGAAAAATTTGTGAACAACTGGGATGCTAGTATGGAAAAACAATTATTTTATGATACCTTGCAAGATGGAAGAATTGTGACGGATACTTGGGGTGAAATAATGCGGCATACTATTGCTCACGAAATTCACCATATAGGGCAATTATCAATTTGGGCAAGGGAATTAGGGAAAAAGCCTGTTTCTGCAAATCTTATAGGTCGGGGCCTTTCCTCTCTTTCCAATAAATAATTCAAATAGATATTAATTTAGTCGGTTTCTATATATATGTGTAATCCTTCAATTAGAAATCGCCTTTTCGATGTTCTGCTGCAGGTCAGTTTTGTTAAGCAAAATCAGTTTGTGAAGAATTGTATTTAAAGTAACGGGTGCGTTAGCTGAAAAAGGCTGTCTTTAAGGCAGCCTTTTCTTACGGAACTAACGGGGCAGGATAATTCAACAAGAAGATTGCAAAAAAGACCGCCTATACTGGCGATCTTTCGAATCTATGTATTAAAAAACTAAGCAGCATCTTTTATCTCTCTTGTTTTGTTAGCAAATAGTTTTTCTTTAAGAGTTGGCATAATCATACCATCTACCCCATATCTTCCTGCATTCATAGCAGAAACTAAGATAAACATTGACAATAAAACAAGTTGTGGGTTTGTACTTGTAGTACCACTAAACATATAAGAAAAGTTCATCGCCATTCCAAAAAACACTGCTGTTTTTGTAAAACAACCGATTAATAGACCTAGACCTACAAATAGTTCTCCCCAAGGTACTAAGAGGTTAAATACATCTATATTAGGAATCGCTATATTTTTTAGTAATACCACCCACCATTCTTGAACTGCCGGATGTTCTCCTGTTGCGTTGGCCAACGCACCCTGTAAAAAGCCAGAAGCATCAAACTGTCCACTTGCTATTTTCCCCCAACCAGCCATAATCCACGTATATCCGATATATACACGTAATACAGCTAAGAGTATAGAAATGTTTTTGTTTTGTCTTAGAGCATCAATCATCATGTTTTTCCCCCAATAGTTAAAATAAAAAGTACTAAGAAATATAATAACATAATTGAAAATGATTTTCATTATCATCTTGTGACGAATATGTAAAACAAGGCCCAAACAACTATGGAATATGATTAAAAAAATAAATTCCCTAATATACCGAGTGGTGCAAATCGTTGATACATCAATGTTTATAGAGGGAGGATAGTTGAAGAAGGAATTAAAGAAACAAAAAGAGAATAGGTACTGTTAGTTAAAATGATTTTTATAGAAAGAAGGATTAATATGGCATATTGCAAAGTTCGCAAAGCAGAAATTTATTATGAAGATTTAGGGGAAGGGAAACCAATTTTAATGATACACGGTTATTCTCCGGACCATCGATTAATGAGTGGTTGTATGGAACCAATATTTACTAAGAGGGAAGGGTGGCGACGTATTTATATCGACCTGCCTGGGATGGGATTAACAAAAGAATATAACGAAATAAGTAGTTCTGATGAAATGCTGGATGCTGTTTTAGAGTTTATTCAAGCTGTAATTCCTGACCAAGAGTACGTAATTGCTGGGGAATCTTACGGTGGCTATATAGCTAGGGGCATTATTGAAAAGCATCAAGAACAAATACTTGGTGCAGCATTTATATGTCCTCTTATTATTCCTCTTCCAGAAAATAGAACAGTTGAGATACATGAAATAATGAGAACGGATGAGAAGTTCATTGAAAATTTATCAAAGGGTGAATTAGAGGATTTTAGAAATAACAACATTGTACTTGATGAGTACACATGGTTAAGGTACAACAAAGAAATTCTAAGTGGTTGTAAAATTGCAGATGAAAAGTTTCTAAATAAGGTTAAGAATAAATATGGGTTTTCTTTTAAGATTGACCAGTCTGATTTTATTAAACCCAGTGTATTCCTGTTAGGAAGACAAGACTCTTCGGTTGGATATAAAGATGCTCTTGACATAGCAAACAAGTATCCGCGAGGAACATTTGCTGTATTGGATATGGCAGGTCACAATTTACAAATTGAACAACCGCAACTTTTTAGCACTCTATTAAATGAATGGTTGGATAGAATTGAAGAGTTCCAAAACTAATACTTAACGCAGTAATTGAAGATTGTGAAATAATAGTACTTAAACTAACGGTTGCTTTAGCTTAGGATCGAAGGCAGCTATTTCTTATGGAACGGGGAGGTTAGTGAAGATACAATCCTTTGTAAATCTTATATTGTTATAATGGAAATAAAACCTTAATTATTATAGGAGATAAAAATGTTTGATAAAATTAAGAATTGGGCGAGGAGTCTAAAACGGCAAATTTTTATCCTTTACTTTGCCTGTAAAGATGAACGGGTGCCTTGGCATGCAAAGGTATTTACGGCTTGTGTGGTGGCTTATGCATTCAGTCCGATAGACATAATACCTGATTTTATACCCATTCTTGGCTACTTAGACGATGTAATTCTCGTTCCAATAGGGATAATGATCGCATTAAAGATGATACCAAAGATTGTATTAACCGATTGTGAAGTTAAGGCAGAAGAAATGATGAAAAATGGTAAGCCGAAGAATTGGATAGTCGGCTCACTAATAGTAATGATTTGGGTCTTAATTATAATATGGGCTATTATATATATTAATGGTTTAATGAACTAACGGGTGCTTTACTTCACTAGGATGCACAAGAAGACCACTTATAGGTGGTCTCTTTTTATTTGTTTCAAAAATCAACATTAATCTTTAACAAAGCCATGGTTAAAAAGCGATCTTAATATTATCAATGGAATTATTCTACAAGAATCGGATTCTCTGAGGCTGATGCGTATTTAATAAAGGAACATTATTCAACATTAGAAAATTATGCTTGTATATGGATACAACCTGATATTAGAACATAATGAATCTGTCGTAACCTTGCCCTTATTTTGGCGGAAAATACTTTTATATATATCAAAGGAGGGGTTTTCATGGAGAAAGAAATAATTGTGCCTTGGGAAGAGGATGAGCTCACTCATGAGTTTTTTGTTCCTGAATATATTGAAAAAATGGCACTTGAAGTTCTTGAACATTACGGTTTCTCCGTTCAGGACATTCAAGTTGCTACAACAAAACCAGATAAAGGCGGCTCTATATGGAAAATGGAAACAAGTTCAGGGCCAAAGAGTTTAAAACTTTTACACAGAAGACCTACAAGAAGCATGTTTAGCTTAGGAGCTCAAGAATATTTAGTTATTGGCACCTGTATCAAAAGGTTTGAAAGGAGCCAAACATCTTTGTAATGCTCTCGGCGAATTCCACCTTTTAAGCAAAGGGTATGTTCCGCCTAAAACAAGCTGAAGTTTCATCCTGGTTATATAAATGGCCAGCGACTTATGAAAAAGTCATCAATAAGATGGATTGGTTTCGAAACATTGCTAATGCATATGAAGAAATGCCTGCAAGCTCTTATTTGCTGAATGTTCTAAATGAATTTGAAGAACAAGCAAAAAGAATTTAGAAAGATTAAATGAATCAAGCTATCTAGAGCTAGCGCAACAAGGAAATGAATATTGGGGATTAGTGCATCAAGATTATGGCTGGTCAAATGGGATCTAATGGAATGTGGATTATTGACCTTAACGGTGTCGCTTACGACCTTCCTATTCGTGATTTGAGAAAACTGATTACTGGCACAATGGCAGATTTATATAGATGGGATGCAACTTGGGTAAGGGAAATGATCAAGTCCTATCACGAGGCAAATCCAATTTCATCTCAACTATATGATATCTTAATGATCGACTTATCTGCACCAAATGAATTTTAATGTTAAAGAAGTAGTATATGAACCTGAATTAGGGACCCCTTGAATATAGACTCGAAAAAGGTAGGGAATTTCGGGAGTGACTCCAAATTTTTGGAGGGTTATATCGCTCTCTTTTCTAATGAAACAAGTTGAAGAGCCATAATGGAGTAAAAAAAAGCACCTTGCTTACCTATTAAATAGGCTGTTGCAAGGTGCTTGTATTATTTGATTGAAAATTCCCTGAATAAGGTTATAATTAAAAGTGTTGGAGATCCTAGCCAACTAGACACCCTTAGAGAATTGCCTTGTCCGCTACTTTCTAAGGGTGGATATTAATATTCTGGCTCATGCTTGGTTGAATTTCAGGTATGGAATGATGGTGTGTAATGGATGGATTTGTTTTTCCATTCAGGATGGCATTTAAAACAACCAGCGTTATTGTACCCATCACTACTCCATTTCCACATATTAATTGGACTGTTTCCGGGAATTTATCAAATGCTTCCGGGACCCCCTTGACTGCCAGACCGACTCCTATTCCAAGTGCAATCGTCAATTGATTGGAAGGTTTGCTTAGATCAGCTTTGGCTATCATCCCCAAAGCTGCAGATAGAAGCATGCCGAACATTGGTATCATGGCTCCGCCGAGAACGGGTAAAGGGATCATGGTCGTAAGACCGGCAACCTTAGGCACAAAAGCTAGAAAGATTAGGATACAGCCTGCCGTGACTACTACCGAGCGCTGAGTTACCTTTGTCAGCAAGACCAAGCCAACATTTTGTGAGAAGGTAGAATGGTTGAAAGAGTTGAAGATACCGCTTATGAAGCTCCCTATTCCTTCTGCACGGAGGCCCTTTTCCACATCTTTTTCGGTTATTTCCTTCCCGCATACTTCCCCGAGTGTCAAAAAGACGCCTATACTTTCCACAGCTATGATTAAAGATATGATTGTCATAGTGATAATAGATGAAAGGTCAAAGGTAGGTACCCCAAAATAAAAAGGAGTCACCATTGTAAACCAGCTGGCCTCTATAAAGCCAGACGTATCGACCATACCTAAAAAACCAGCCAATATAGTGCCTAGAATCATGGCGAAAAGAACTGAAACCGCTTTCAAGAAACCTTTAGTAAGTGTATTCAATAAAAGGAAACTCACTAGTGTAAAACAGGCTAGCATTAGATTCATAGGATCTCCAAAGGTGGGGGAACCGACTCCGCCCGCTGCATTTTTCATGGCAACTGGCATTAATGACACGCCTATGATTAATATGACGGACCCTGCAACAATTGGTGGGAAATAGGGTATTAATTTACCGATTACTCCTGATAAAATGGCAACAATTATTCCGGATACCATAACTGCGCCTAAAACCCCGGTTATACTATGGACCGATCCTATGGCTATTACTGGCTCGACGACTATGAAAGAAACAGCCATTAAAGCAGGTAATCTTATACCAAACCCTTTACCGCCAATAACTTGAAGCAAGGTGACTATCCCGCAGGCGAGTAAATCAAACGAGATCAGGTATATGACCTGTTCTTGTGTCAAGCCGATTGCAGGACCGACGATTAGTGGAACAGCTACCGCTCCTCCATACATTACACAAACATGCTGTAAACCTAACAATAACGTGTTTAGTTTGCTTAATTTTTCCATGTTTGCCCCCTTTTAATTAGTCACGACTTTCCAATTATATGAATGTAACGAAATCGCCTCCTTGTGATTTTGTAAAAACATCCTTATGGATGGTTTTTATGTTGCTTATTAAGAAACGCCATTTACAAAATCGGTGTATTTTTATATTATCACCGCCATAATGCTAAATCAAGACTATTTTTTGGAAAAATATGAATATTCATTCAAGTTCATTCTGTATATAATTAAGAAGAATAGGGGGAGAAATATGTACTTAACGATTGAAAAAGCTTTGAAACTTCCTGCCCTAAACCAAGTGGAAGTTATTGGAGGAAGTCAAGGGTTAACTCGGGTAATTAATTCAGTAAGTATAATGGATCATCCGGATATATCATGGATTAAACGAGGGGAACTCCTGCTGACAACCGGTTATGTGTTTAAGGATGACCTGAATGCTCAAATCAATCTTGTTAGGGAATTGTCGAAAAGAGGAAGTGCTGGATTAGCTATCAAGATTAAGCGGTTTCTTTCTACGATTCCTCCTGGAATGGTGGAAGAAGCGAACAAGTACAATTTCCCATTGCTGGAGATTCCTTATGAAATGCCTTTATCCGACTTATTATTCAGCTTTACATATGAACTTGTTAATAAGGAGAAAGTGAAAAACAATGGTAAAGGAAGTGTTGAAGTTTTTCATTCTCTTTTGAATGGGGAAAATAGGAGTTCATCTTTTATCCCCCAATTACAGGAATTTGGCTTTAATCCCGATAGGCCATATATTCTGCTCTTAATAAACGGAACGAAAGAAGACGGGGATTCATTCTTTCCAATTGGCAGAATGTTGGAGAAATTAAACCAAACGGAAAGGGAAGATTTTAAGTATTGGAATATCGACTTCGATGGTCAATTGATTATCCTGCAAGGGAAAGGGATGGTGACTGATGAACACCTGCTTATCCAGGCTCAAAGAATTGCCATCCTTTTGGAAGGTCTTATATCCAAAGATAATCCTGGCATTTCACTATCGATGGGGTTAAGCAAGGTGAAAAAAGAATTCTACAATATGAAAGAAGGGTTTATTGAAGCTAAAAAGGCCATTCAACTGGGCTCGAGGGTCAACCCGACTAATATCAATGATTACGCAAGCGTTGAAGTTGAAGATCTAATAAATCAAATCCCTAAGGATGCCATAACTCAATACGTGCAATCCATGATTCAGCCGATTATTGCATATGATAGGGAAAATGAGGGGGAGTTATTAAAAACGCTGGAAACCTATCTATTTTCAAGAGGGAGAATAGAAGACGCGGCACGGGCTTTGTTTGTTCATCGAAATACTGTAAAGTTCCGTTTGTCTAGAATTGAAGACTTATTAGGAGTTGATTTAAAATCGAGGGATATTGCTTTTAAATTGCAGTTTAGTATAAAAGCTGCGAAGTTATTATTACCTGACTAGGTAAAGGAAGCATGATTTGAAGGAATAGGGAATCAGTGTTACTGCACATGAAAAACTGCCAGGGAATGAAGGGTCCCTGGCAGTTTTTTTATTTGTATGGGCCATTTTCTTATCGGTTATCCAGCAGACGCTTGGCATATAGGGCAAGTTTTAAAGTGAACAGATCATCATTGCTTAGTTCCATTCCTAGTAGTTTTTTTATGCTTTTAATTCGAAAATGGATAGTGTTTCGGTGTACGCCCATTATTCTGGCCGTTTCAGCAGGTCGAAGATTGCATTGCAAATAGGCCTCCAAGGTTTTGATCAGATCAGACTGGGTTTCATCGTCATGCTCCTTCAGCGGTGCTAAATTATCTGTAACAATATCCATGAGCACATTTTTTGGAGCATACTGCAAAATTTTAAATGTTATTAATTCTTTGTAGCTGTAAACTTCCTTTCCTGGGTTCGATCGTTTTCCCAAATCAATCGATTGTAAAGCTTCCTGTAGGCTATTGGCGAGGTTATTAATACCTGTATGATAGTTACCGACTCCCAGCGTAAGTTCCATTGGCAGGTGTTTAGATAAAGTAGAGATAATTTGTTGGCTTATCTGGGTGACTTGTGAATAAAAGCGGGTGTTCCCTAAGGGGATGGTATCCAGATAAATGATAACTAGACTGCCCTTGATATTCCTTATGAGCTTATCGATTTTATATTGCTCGGTTAATGTTTCAATTGTCTTGATAAGCTGTTTATAAGTAATGGAATCATTCCTCTGATTCCATTGCAACGTTAAAGGTAAAACCGTACATATGAAGCCCCCAGTAATTTGTTGGAAGCTGGATTTGTCTTCCGTCATACTTAAAATCCCGTAACTTTCGGCACCAACTTGGGAAATATCATCCTTGCTATAACTTTGCTCTTTTTGTTCATTCTGTCTCGTAACTATTTCACGAAGCAGGGGAGACATGATATCTGATAGCGAAAACTCAGGGGGGATTTTGAGAATAGGCAAATTGGCCATATTGGCAATGCTGATGGTAGTTTGCGGAATTTCATCCAGTTTGATGAACAATCCTGAACAATTCATTTTTGCCAATTCGATTACGAATTGGTCTAATTGTTGCGGATTATCTTGAAATAAGTATCCGGTTGTTAGAATCAATTCATTTGGCTTCAACCAGGAAAGCACATCAGGAGCATCAAAGCTATTGATGGATTCTATTTCTCTATTAAGTCCCTGCATGCCAGCTGCCACTTGGCATTGTTTGATTTGTGGTAATTTTAATGCATCAGTCATCGTTAAATGCATGATAGGTCCCCTTCGCTGTGCCTTTTTTCTCTAATTTAACTAATTTTTTGAATATTGGCAAATAAAACTAAGCCATTAGGATAGCCTGTTCTTTAAAAGGTGAGTGCGGTAAGCACAAAGGGGTTGGAAAAATATTAGCTTTTTCAGCTAATGACCTATAAATGAACGCACGTATATAATTCAATTAAGTTAAGAATGTTTAGAATTATAAAAATAGTCGGAAGAAGGGAGGGCCCGTATTGATATCTGACCTTAATAGCATTAATGAGTTGAACAAGGTGGAATTCATCGAAAAGTTAGGTTGGGTATATGAACATTCTCCATGGATAGCAGAGCGTTCATGGGAGTACAAGCCATTCATTTCCTTAGAGGACCTAAAACAGAAAATGGAAGTAGTTGTGCAGAATGCCTCATTATCGGAACAGCTCCAATTAATCAAGTCTCACCCGGACCTAGCAGCCCGGATTGATATGGCTGAAGCATCAGTTAAAGAACAATCCGCAGCCGGTTTGAATTCGCTTTCTCCGGATGAATATGAAGAATTTCATGCGTTAAATAATCAGTATAAAGAAAAGTTTGGATTTCCGTTCATATTTGCTGTCCGTGGCAGCGATAAAACGGTGATCAAGGCAGAGATGAAAAGAAGGATTGGTCTGGATCAGGCAAATGAACGTAAGGAAGCGATCAAGCAAATCCACTTAATTGCCAGCCACAGGTTATCTGATTTTATAAAGCAGGAGGAGGAATAATATGACAGTTCAAAATGAAAACAGAACGATGTTTTACGGTAAAGGGGATGTATTTGTATACAGGACTTTTGTGCAGCCGCTTACAGGTTTGCGGAAAATACCGGAATCAAGTTTCACAGAAAGAGATAATACTATTTTCGGATTCAATTGCCAGATTTCTCTGAAAGGGGAAGCTTTTTTATCTTCTTTTACGGAAGGGGATAATAGCTTGGTGGTTGCAACGGATTCCATGAAAAATATCATTCATCGCCAGGCGGCCAATTATCAAGGAAATACGGCGGAAGGATTTTTAAAGTTCATATGTGAAGTTTTCCTTGATAAGTATAGCCACATAGATGCAGTGGAACTGACTGCAACTGAAGTTCCCTTCGATCATGTACTCGTTCCAAAAGGGGAAGGACATGAAAATAGTGATGTTGTCTATCGATGTTCCAGAAATGAAAGGGCTACCACTACAATCGAAGTCAAAAGGACACCTACCGGAAGCAAAATCGTTAAGCATTCAAGTGGAATAGTTGATGTCCATTTAATCAAGGTTAAAGGAAGCTCTTTTTATGGATTTATTCAAGATGAATACACCACACTGCCAGAAGCTCAGGATCGTCCACTATTTATCTACTTGGATTTCGATTGGGAATATAGCCGCTGGGAGGATGGCACTGGTGCGGATCCAGAAAAATATGTAGCAGCGGAACAAATTTGTGATATTGCAAACACAGTATTCCATGAACTGAATAACCGTTCGATTCAGCAGCTCATTTATCATATTGGAATTAGGATTCTGGAACGTTTCCCTCAGCTGGCGAATGTTCAATTTAAAACCAATAATCGTACCTGGGAAACCGTTGTGGAAACCATTCCGAATTCAGAAGGAAGTGTTTATCAGGAACCACGTCCTCCGTACGGCTTCCAAGGCTTTGTCGTTACACAAGAAGACGTTAAACAAAAAAAGGCAGCTGATTCAACTGTAGGGGCTTCCCGATAATGGACGGTAAGCTGACCACACATGTATTGGACCTGTCTAAAGGTCTGCCGGCAAAAGGGATGAGGATAGAACTTTGGGCCATAGCAGAACAGGGAGACCATTCTTTCATTAAAGAGGTCTGTACAAACAAAGATGGAAGAGTGGATGATCCGCTTCTTCAAGGGGATGATCTCAAACCAGGTGAGTATGAGCTTGTCTTTTATGTTGGGGAATATTTCAATGATGGAGCGAATGATCCAAATATAAGGCCATTTTTAAATAAGGTCCCACTTCGTTTTGGAATAAGAAGTAATGAAGAACATTATCATGTTCCTCTGCTAGTTGCTCCGGGTGGATATAGCACCTACCGAGGAAGCTAGTAAATCAGTAAGAGAGTTGGAGGGTTCAATTTGGCACATGAGCGTACTGGTGCAGTGACTTTAGGCGGGAATCCAGTGACCTTGATTGGTCCTGAACTAAGAGTAGGGGATAAGGCCCCTGACTTCGAACTATTAACAAATGACCGCCGTAAAGCACATTTAACAGACTATAAAAATAAGACATGCATCATCACGACTGTTCCTTCGCTTGATACCGGTGTATGTGATTTACAAACAAGGCTCTTAAATGAAGAAGCAAGCAAAATGGGTGATGATGTAGCGGTATTGGCTATCAGCGCAGACCTTCCCTTTGCTCAAGCAAGATGGTGTAAAGAAAGTAATGTGGAGGCTATAACCATTCTCTCCGATCACTTTGATTTGTCTTTTGGCACAGCATATGGAACGTATATGAAAGAACAACGATTGGAATGCAGGGCAGTATTTGTAATAAATCAAGAAGGAACCATTAAGTATGTGGAATATGTACCGGAAGTCACGGATCACGCAGATTATGAATCCGCATTGCAGGTAGCGAAGGAAGTGATAAATAAAGCTGGTGCAGCTACATAAACATTTTCCCTCACCAAGGATAGTAAAAGTACACTCTATTTTCTGCAAGACCGTCCGATTTACAAAAAGCTGGACGGTCTTGTCTTTTGTTGATACTGAATTAAATTAGTAGTTTTCCAGTGACTTATCCAGATCTCTTTCTAATGTCAAAATATAAATGCTAAAATTAAACATAAATACCTTTTATTTGAACCGCAGTCATGCTATAATGAAAGCCCAATAGCTTTATATAATATGGAAGCGCTTCCTTATCCGAGGGAGTGCCTTTTTTATGTTTTAACTTACTAATTAACATAACAATGCTAGAAACATTGGAAATAGAAATAAGTATCCGGGTAAACTCCTGAAATCCGTCATCTCTGCTCCAATTTCTTGATGATACAACAAACAGCCCCTGCAATGATATTTTCTACATCAGCAAATGGCAAAATCTATCGAGGGTACTATTTCCTTTTTAAAACAACTCTTCTGGTCATATCCATTCCCACGTAAGAATGATCAGTTAAAAAGCCCTTGCCTTCTTTTATTTCTTGTTGAAGGTGAGAGCCTTTCCTTGTTCCCATATTAATTTATCAATGTAATCATTTTTAGTACGTGTATCATGATACTCTACAAAAATCCCTTCAACAAAATCTGAAGGGATTTTCATGTTCATATAACCTAGATTATTAGAAGTTGAGGATTTTAAACTAATATCCTCATCAACAGATGAATATAATAATCGTGAATTTTAACATGTGGAAAATTTTTTTTTGAAAGGGGATACTTCATGAGTTCGGAAAAAAGAAGAAGATTATGTCAGGAATATGCAAGAATTTTAGGCGGAGACGGAATGATTACTCCAGAAGGAGTATGCTTGGTGCAAAAGTTTCGTAATATTAGATTTACAATACTTGATCGCAGAACGCAATCTCCACTAGTCAATCCGCAATTTTTTACGTTTGAGAATATTGATAGTAGGGGGAATGCGTTAAATTTAGGGGAAACAGTTCTTTTACAAGAAGAAGTTAACCCATTATTAACTGAACTTAGAAAAAGGGACCTTTTAGTTACTTCTATTCATAATCACTGGTTATTTGAAGAACCTCGGGCAATGTATATGCACTTTGAATCGATTGAACCACCACTGGATTTTGCTAAAAAAGTTAGAGATGCATTTAGAGTATTAAAAGTGTAGTCAGACTATAAGAGGCAAGCCTTACATCAGTGAGATTATCAATCCCACTGATGTTTTCTTTTTTGTATATCATGTCTTTTATTTTTCCTTGGAGCAGGCCGCATGGCATCTTGTGTAGTTTCTAAGTTACCGGATTAGGGATATCAAAAGTACATATTATAACATCATGACTATCATGCCTGAGCCTTTTTAGCTTAATTCGAAGAATTTCCAAATTTTCAAAGGTATTGAATTTATTATGTCCTGAAATAATAAGAAAAAATGCAGGAGAGGCCAAATGAAAAACAATAAATTATATCAAGTAATTATCGCTATTTTTATATTTGTCTTAATGGTCGATCAGTCGGTCTATGCAATGGAATGGGAAGATGAAGAAGGACCTATAAGTTTTAAAATTGAGATGTTACCTTGGGAGATTGTAAATAACATTATTCCTGATAAAACAAATTTCACCATAATCGATATTGAAACTGGTTTATCATTTAAGGTACAACGAAGGGCAGGCAGCCATCATGCCGATGTACAGCCATTAACCAAAGAAGATACTCAAATCATGAAGAAAATTTATAATAATAAATGGAGTTGGAATAGAAGAGCCATTATTGTATTAATCAATAATCAAATGATTGCTGCATCCATGCACGGAATGCCACATGGTGCTGGTGCTCTCCCAAATGGTTTTTCAGGTCATTTTTGTGTTCATTTCTCTGGAAGTATTACGCATCGTTTGAAAAACGAAGATCTTTCTCATAAATTAATGGTATTGAAAGCGGCTGGTAAGCTTGATGATTATATACAAACGGTAAATCCTTATGAACTTATACGTATTTTTACGATTGCCATTAATCAAGGAAATCAGGAATTATTAGCAATGACCTTATCTAATCCGAGTCAAGCCAACGATGTCACTAAACTTGTTAACGATATTACATACTTTGGAGTGGTTGCCCCTTTAAGACAACCGCCTGAACAGCTAAATGGTCTATTTCTCGTGGATGTACCCGTTCAAGTAGCTATTTATAAGAAGAAAGAAGGCAAAGAAATAAAGGTTATGCATTTTATGATCCGTAAGGAGAGTTTGCCTGACCGTTGGTTTATTGATCAAGATGCAATTTATGAAGACTTGAGGTGAAAATTGTGAATGTTCAAGGAAACCAACCCAGGAGGTGCAGTCAATGAGATTAACATGGATTGCCGGACTTTTGTTATTCGTTCAACCAGTGAATATTTCAGAAAGCTTAATGGTAACCCACCAAGGACAAACGATTGCCAGTGTCAACCATGCTGATATTACGATGCCCTACCTGGATGTTCCTATGTTGGACGTGGATAAATACAATCAATTTGTAGAAAAAATAGACCGGCAAGTTTACCAAAAACCTGTAAATGCCACAATTGACAAACAAGGTAATATTTTACCTGGGCGGGTAGGTTACAAGCTATATCATCAAGCCTTTATAGAACAATTTCATTCCTTTTTGTACAATAGTAGATCATACAAACTAGAAGCACCTTTGCTTGCTATTCATCCAAAGGTTGACAGCGAAATACTTGCGGAAATTCGTGAAAAAAAGATCGGTGAATATAGAACCTATTTTAATGTGAACAATAAAAATCGTTCAAATAATATCATACTTGCTGCAGAAGCCATTAATAATTATGTCGTATTTCCAGGAGAGGTCTTTTCTTTTAACCAAGTTGTTGGCAAGAGGTCGGTGGAAAAAGGATATTTACTCGCTCGGGTTATCGTTAAAGGGGAGTTTTCTGAAGGGATTGGCGGAGGAATTTGCCAGGTTTCATCCACCTTGTTTAATGCTATCGACAATGCAGGGTTGCAAACGGTTCAACGCTATTCCCATACAAGGAGCGTTCCTTATGTTCCATCTGGCCGCGATGCTACAGTAAGCTGGTATGGGCCTGATTTTAGTTTTAAAAACAAGTACAATCAACCGATCCTGATCCGGGCTACAATCCAAGGAGGAATGGTGAGTATCATGGTTTACTCTTCAGATATGATTAATTATAAAATACGAAAGATTCCCGATGCTTCAAAGCAGATATCCAAAGAACAAATTATTCGTTCGTAAAAGTACACGTTACGAATGAAGGCACCTTTGGCAAATTTGGTGTATATATAGAAGAAACTCGTAAAAACGGCCTTTGCTCACTAGAGCAAGGGCTTGTTTAGAGATGGGGGAGGAAACAGCTTTTTCTTTTTCGGAACAGATTACTTGAACAAGCCAATCCATGTCCATGCTACAATCATTACAAGCATAGCCATTAATATAAGTTGATGTTTGGGAGAACACTATGGGAAAAATAAAAATAGCTTTACTGCACCTATTGCCTATCGCTGGTGATGTGGAGCATAATCAAAAACTAATTGAACAAGCCATTCATATTGCATCAAATAAAAATGCCGAATGGATTATAACACCCGAACTATGTGTCAGCGGACTTCAATTCAATCATAAGGTTGGGACTGGGTGGATTAACAAGCAACCTGATGATTGGATGAATAATTTGGGCAGTAAACTAAAGAATTTGAAAAGCACTGTATTTTTGGGCTGCCCTGAAAAAGGCAGTGACGGAGAGTTGTATAATTCTGTGTTTGTCATTGATAAAAAAGGTCATTTAATAGGTAAACAGAGAAAAATCAGTGTTATTGATGATTGGTCAACTTCAGGGGAAGTATTGGAGCCAATAAAAACAGACAATGTTGAGGTTGGTATTATGATTTGTGCAGACGCATATAACAAAGATATTGCTTGCACCTTATCTGAAAAAGGAGCAGAAATATTACTTGCACCGTCTTCTTGGGGTCCCGGATTACATGGTCCGGAGGGAGAATGGGAACAAAGGTCACTAGAAACAGGGCTGCCCGTAATAGTCTGTAATCGTACTGGCGAAGACGAAACGGTCCGTTTTTGGGATGCAGAAAGCATGATCATAAAAAATGGTGCACCCCTCCTGACTCATAAATCAAAACAATCAGCCATACTTACCTTTGAATGGGATTTACAAAGCATGGAATTACTATCCCCTCATTTCGACATCGATTACATATAATGAGAACTACATCAGCTCTTGTTGACAAAGGATGCACCAGCTGAAGAAACGGAGCTGTCATTAGGGCAGCTTTTTCTTACGATACATGAGGAGATGACAAATGGATGGTGGTACATTGCCACACGGTAACTCCATCAAAAAAAGCCTATCTCTTGTGAGGGTTCTTGATTTGTAAGAGGGAGATAAAACTAAACAAATGAAAATCCACTTTCAATAATCCTTGAAAAAAATCAAATTATTCACTTTTAGTTTGCAGGCCGAATTCCTCCGTTGAAAAATGCGGCCTTTTCAATAAATAATTGCAAGCAAATAACAACAATTCTAATCGGGTTTAATACCCTCGGTTCCGATCTACCATTCCACTTAATGGTTGTTCACTTGAAAATCGCTTTAAATTTTCTATGAAAAAGTTGCTCACTTCGTTAATCGTACTTGGCCCTGACAGGTGGGAAGTGACAAACACATTGGGCATGGACCAGAAGGCATGTTCTTTTGGCAACGGTTCTGTCTCAAATACATCGAGGACTGCTCCCTGAAGATGTCCTTCCCGCATGACAGATAGTAAATCCCTTTCATCTATCAATGCTCCACGGCCAACGTTGATAAGGTAAGCGTTGGGTTTCATCGCTAAAAGAAGTTCCTGGTTAATGATATGGTAAGTGGAATCCGTTAAAGGAAGGGTCAGGACCAAATAATCCAGATCTTTTACAAATTCACCCCATTGATCTGGAGTAAAGTGGAGATCCACGAGTGCTGCTTGTTTTCCACTAAAGCTTAACCCATGCACATTCATATCAAATGCCCGGGCTTTACGTACAAGTTCAGCGCCAATCGATCCAAGTCCAGCCACCCCGATTGTTTTCCCCTTTAGAGTTTCAGAAATAAAAGGATCCCATCTCCGCTCCAATTGTGATTGTCTCATCCGAGGACCGTCTTTCACTATGTCCAAGAGAAACGAAAATACATATTCAGAGATGTAAGCACCAAATTGGTCAATAATTCGAGTTAAGGTAATGTTTTGAGGTATCGATTTGTCTGCAATCAAATCATTGACTCCGGCTCCCATTGATTGAAACCAGCTAACGGATGAGGCAATTGGTTTACATAGTAATTGTGTCGGGAATTTCCATCCCAAAATAACTTCAGTGCCTGGTAAATATTTTTCTGCTTCCTCCAAAGTTTTCGCTGTCTTTACTGATATAAACCCACTATTGCGGATATGGTCAGCATAAGCATCGACCTCTGACTGAATAGGACTGAATACAAGAATGTTTGGTTTGTGTGTACCCCCCATTGGCTCTCTCCTTATTTATTCTTTATTTATAGTATAAATTCTTTCTCCTGAGTCGTACATGGATAAAAAAGCAGTGCATTTCTTTCAGTATGCACTGCTTTTTAAAATTTCTCCAGAATCATTAGTTTTATTTATTTAACAAAATGGCTTCTGCGTCACTAGGATGCAGAGCGATTTGCAGTTCTCTTTTTTCTTCTTCGTTTAAAGGGACCATTGGTAAGCGGACACCTCCAACATGTAACCCCCGCATATTTAATGCTGATTTTACTGGTCCCGGGCTTGGTGCAGCAAATAGTGCTTTCATGATTGGAAGAAGTGTACGATGTGCAGCGGCAGCGCCAAGGACATCACCATTTTTAAAGCTATTGATCATTTCTTGCATTTCATTACCAATTATGTGTGAAGAAACCGAAACAACGCCTGTTCCACCGATGGCTAAAACCGGTAATGTCAACCCATCATCGCCGCTGTACAAAGTAAAATCACTAGTTGTTTTGCTTATGATTTGTGCCATGGCATCCAAGTCACCGCTTGCTTCTTTTACTGCCACGATATTGTTGATTTTTGAGAGGCTGACAATCGTCTCCACTGACATGTTTACAACACTTCGCCCTGGAATATTATAAAGCATTACCGGTAATGAGGTTGAATGGGCAATAGCGCTAAAGTGCTGAAATAATCCTTCTTGAGAAGGTTTGTTATAGTAGGGGGTGACGAGCATGATTCCGTCGACTCCTGCTGCCTCCGCTTGCCTTGTCAAGCTGATGGAAGCCCTCGTGTTATTTGAGCCGGTTCCTGCTATGACTGGAACTCTTCCATCAACAACTTCAACAACAAATTTGAATAATTCCACTTTCTCTTCTTGAGTTAATGTAGGGGACTCTCCAGTTGTACCAGCTATTACTAATCCATCGGAACCATTAGCAATCAAATAATTTACTAGAGTTCTTGTAGCATTAAAATCAACCTCATCATTATGATTGAACGGGGTAACCATTGCGGTTAAAACTTGGCCAAAATTCATAACTTCACACCCTTTAGTATAATTTTTAAAAATATTCAGAGGTGGTTAGGGCCATTCAGGAGTAAACGCAAAAAAGCAACAACGAGGATTCGCTGCTGCAGTAGAAACAATATTTACCAAAAAAATGTTTCCGCGCATAAGATAGCCCTCCATATAGTTTCCTATATGACAGTCCTGTATTTATTCAATAGCAGAACCAGCTTCAAGAACATGAGATTCTTTCCGCTTCGGCAAATTCCCCTTTCCACAATAGTCATAGGATCTCATTCTCCTCAAAATGTGTACTGATGGTCTTTGCTCCTCTATCCTCACTTCAAAAAATTTCGAAGTAAGAAAATATTTAATTGATTGTAATATAACAGGGAATCCATTCTGTTGCAAGGACAATTTGTTTTATATGTAACCTTTTCTTGTGGACTGGCTTTGGTATCAAGGAAAATCCTAGAGGAATCCTTTTATTCAAGGAATCCGAATGAGCTATAAAGTGGGGATCCATAGGCCTGATTCCTGAAAGGTTTTGCCATTGAGGCTCCGCGGTTGCGAACTTGGTGACAAAGGCTTAATTGAGTTTGATACTGCTGGTCGTTAAATGGGTAGCAGGTGGGCGGGACTCCTGCGGGGAAAGTGTGTCCAGGGGAGAGACCCCGCAGGCGCACACACCCGGACAGCCCGGGAAAGCGAGTGCCTGGAGGCAACATTCAAAGTATACAAACCAAAAAAACTGTAGACAATTAATTATTCAATTAATTGCCTTTTTTATTCTGCTTGGAATGGAGAAGAGTATGAAGGAGTCATTCAGAACTTCCTGACCCCCCGTCTCCCTTAGGGGAGCTTTTAATTTTTTTCCCAATCCTTTATAAAGTCTTAGGCATTAAACATTGGTTGTGTTGTAACAGGGCAAATCGTTTTAACGGAACAAATAGATGAAAGGCTAATCGTGAAATTACCCAGTGCTCTGTCAGTAACTATCACTTGTCCGGTAACAGGATCAAAACTTCGTAACTCTACAAATATAGGTTTAAAAGGTTCAGCGGTTGTAGTGAATCCAATGATTGAACCTATGGTAGAATTCCTTAAAAACTCACTTATTTGTTGTCGGGTCTGACATGCTTGTCCGAATGACGGTAATATTCTTTGTTTATGCCCCTTGTGCTTTGCTTTATCACAGCAGGATGACTTATCGCAGCAGGATGACTTATCACAGCAGGATGATTTATCATGGCTGGATGAATTATGACCGCAGAATGGATTATGACGGCATAATATATCATTACTTAAATTCATAAATATCACTCCTTTTTCTACTATATATATGAGATAAAACAAAACATGCTTGTACAAATTTACTAAATTCCCTGCCTTTATCGTATCCGTCCTTGAATATTTCTACGTAATGTTTCGTGAATCGTAACTGTCTATAAGGCAGTTACAAACAGGAATTGTTTTATGTGTTATAGAAAGTCATATTAGGGAGGGATCCATGGATGTCAAACTTTGATAATGAAGAAATGCTAACAGGAGGGAATGTTTCCGATGTTTATCGTTCAGGAGCTACTGTGCGACGGGAATTAAAGCCTGATAGTCCCAAGATTCATAAGCTATTAAAGCATTTGGAGAATAAAGGTTTCAATTATGCACCAAAGTTTTTAGGTATTGATGATAATAGAAGAGAAATATTATCATTTATTGAAGGAGAAGCTGGTAATTATCCTTTAAAGGAATACATGTGGTCAGATGATGTCTTAATGGAAATAGCGAAGATACTCCGTCTTTATCATGATTCTATCAGTGATTTTTCATTTGATGACAGCTGGCAACCGATAGATAACACCCCAAAACAACCTGAGGTGCTGTGCCATAATGATTTTGCGATGTACAACATTATTTTTAATCATAAAAAACCAATGGGTATTATTGATTTTGATGTTGCTGGACCTGGTCCAAGACTTTGGGACATAGCTTACACTCTTTATACTTGCGTCCCCTTAAGCAGATTTCATCTTTCTGAAACAGGTGAGAAAGTTTATTACCATTCATTACAGCATGGTAGCCGTATAAAACAAAGAGTCAGATTGTTTTTTGAATCTTACGGTGGGGAAATAGAAACAAATTATTTGGAAATGGTATTGCTGCGGTTAGAAGGGTTATGTAAAACAATTACAAGAAAAGCCAGTGAAGGGGACATTGCTTTTCAAAAGATGATAGAGGAAGGGCATCTTGAACATTATCAAAGCGATATTAACTTCATTCGGGAACATGGAAAGGATTGGGTGTAAGGTGGTTTTTTTGAATTTACGGATGATTTACTTCAAGAATGGTTTTAATCACAAGAAAAGAATCCATTTCAATCAAACTTTTTTCAAAATGGATTCTTTTTATTTACGCTAATATGGGGTTCTGGAGAGAATTTTGATTAGTCTTGATTCTAGATCTTAATTAGTTCTATTTTTTTTATAAATGGACTTACTGATCATTTATCAGTTCCTATATATTCAACTATTAGGGGATATTTTTCACGTGATAATTATCCTCATGATTCATCGTATCTTTCAAAACTTCATGTCTTTGTCCTTTCCTGGGTTCTTTAGAAAAGAGAGTATGAGCTACAGAACCATATTCTCATATTTTCTTCATCAGTATAATATCTTTTTTGTGATACACACTTAAAACCAGACCAAACAAGAAGGCGTTGATCATTGCTGATAAAGCACCATAACTCATAAATGGCAGGGATATGCTTATTATTGGTAATAAGCCGAGAGACATTCCGATACTGACAGTTACCTGTGCAGTGAATATAGCAAAAATGCCGGAAACAAGCATTTTCCCAAATGGGTCTTTCACTGTTTGGAATATATGGGAAATTCGCCAGATTATCCATAAAAACAGCATACCAATGAGCAATGCCCCGGCCCAGCCAAGCGTATAGGTAATGGTTACAAAGATAAAATCCGTCATCATTTCATTAGAAAAATCAATCTCCCTGTGGGAACTTAAATGGCCAATCCAACCAGCATCCGCAATTAGCTTTTCTAGTTTCAAATACATATACCCCGATGTCTCAACGAATCTTTCAGGCGTAACGAACGCATAAAGCCTTTCAAATTGATAGGCCCTTATATCTTTCAAGGATATAAGCAGAAGTGAAACACATGCACTAAGCAGGACGGCTGCAGTGATAATGATTTTCCTTTTATTTAGTCCGCTCTTCCAGACCATGACAGCGACCATCAATGAATAAAGCGCCACCGCCTGCAAGTTGACTGTAACCATAAACAAAAAGGCAGAACAAATGTATAAAATGGCAGCCAAATAAACATTCATCTTTTTTGATTGCAGCATTCCGGCCCAGGCTAGGAGAAAAAGTGGCAGAACCACAATAGAATCGACCGATAAAAGACCCATAATATTAATTCGAGGACTGCCATGCACGAATATATTGGAAAATTGGAACTTAACAAGAATTAGACATCCTATCGAAAAGAAACCCCAGCCCCATCTTTGAAGTTTGCGATAGTCGAAAAAAAGAAGGACACAGGCCAAAATGAAACTTCCTGTGACAGAATATACCTGTTTCAGTACGGAAAAGGAATTACCATTCTTAAATAAGAACCAAAACAAAAACAGACCAGTAGCTGACATGAATAGAAACACGCTTATTAGCTTCCAATCAATCTTCGGCCTGTGCAGCTTGTCCATCCTCAGCCCGATATCAGAGGGGCTACCCATACCCCGGACAGCCAGTTCCTCTGCTTCATCTTCTGTATACCCTTTTTTGACCAGTTCAGTTTTAGCTTGATGCAAATGGGCTTTTAATTCAGCTTCTATATATTTTTTTGCTTCTTTTGATCGAATATATGATGAAACCTCATCTAAAAAATGATTGCTTCTCAATCGGTTCCTCCTCCTTCAAACGCTGTCCGCCAACGAGCAGATTCGGAACCTCTTTTAGACTCCTTTTTCTTTAGCCACTTTTTCGCACGTTCATCCAAGGAATAGAGCTTTCTTTCTTCCGTTTCCCAAAAAGACTGGATCCAGCCTTCCTTCTCAAGCTCATGCAAGACAGCATATAAGGAGCCTTCGTTATTTTCAAATTTCCGGATGCCTTTCTGGTAAAGAGATTCGTTAATCTGATAACCACTTTTCTCCTCATCCAATGATCTGAAAATACCCATCAAAATGTCTTCCCTACTCACATCCTGCTTTTCTATAGCAGTATGGATGGAGTGTCTATGGTTTTCCGTGAATTTTAAATCACGAAATGTATGCTTTTTCATAGCCGATTTCAAGCGCGCTAATTTATCTTCCATCGGTGGATTCCTCCCAATAGGTTTTTAACCTTCTTTTCGCCTGGCGCATCCTGGTCTTAACCGTTCCAAGTTTGACTCCGGTAATTTCAGAAATTTCCTTGAGCTTCATTTCCTGAAAATAATGGAGATAAATAAGCTCGCGATACTGGATGGGCAGCTCCATAACTGCAACAGCAAGCTGCCTGTCTTCATCCTGCTGAATGACCTCTTCTTCCACATTATAGGAAGAAGTCCATTCCTGCTCTTCTTCCGCAGTTGAAACTTTTCGGAAGTACCAGCTTTTCCTATAATCCTTACAATGGTTAATAGCAATTCTCCAAAGCCACGTCCTTATATTTGATTGTTGGTTATACGTGGGCAGAGCCTTAAAGCATTTGATGAAAATCTCCTGTGTCAGGTCCTCTGCAACAACTGCATCTTTTACATAGGAATAGACCAATTGCAGAATATCCTGTCCATAAAGGGACATCATTTCATCAAGTAAGGATTCGTCATCTTTCATTTGAGACCATTTCAACACAAACTCCTCCAAAACAGTTCACACTTCCTTCCCTAGATATATAGACGATAGTACTTATATGAAGGTTTTCTTTTTTTTAAAATTATCCCTTTTTTACTATAGAGTACAAATGAATATCTTGAAAACATTTTAAGAATCAGAACAGGAATAGTAGAATATATCCTTGCCTGACACAGCCAATCAGAAAAGTTAAACCGTTTATAAACATGATAAACCGAAATCACTACTTTCTTGAATGGGAGAGAAGGGATTATTTGTAAGTGAGTCGAAGTTAATAACATTGAGGAGAAAGAAAAATTATAAAGAAAGTGGGAGATCCATTGGATACAAAAGAGGTATTGAAGCGATTCGAACAGGTAGTTGCATACTATATTGAAGAGTTAAGTAAATATTCGCTGGATGAGTTTACGAGAAAGCCTTCTGAGGATGAATGGTCATTAGGACAAATGTACAATCATTTAATAAAGAGTACCCTTAGTCTCCATTTGAAAGCCATTGAGCAATGTGTTAATGGCACTACTTCCGATGGCGGTGAAAAAACAGAAATAGGCGAATCGATTTTCAAAGAAGGGACGTTTCCTCCAATCAGGTTAAAAAGTCCGGATACACCGGATTTCACACCGCCAAATCCTACAGGAAAAGAAGAAGTAAAGGAAGGACTGCTTCAAATCGTTGAGAAAATGCAAGAGATAGAAAGAAAGCTCTCTGACATTCCGGCCAGCCAGAAAGTTCAGCACCGGAGAATGGGATATTTAAATGCAAAGGAATATTTTCAGCTAATCGAAATGCACTTCCGTCACCACTTCCGGCAAAAAGAACGTATCGATCAGTTTCTTTTAAAAGTAAGTAAGTAAACTTTATTGTTGAAGCATTTATTGACCGGTTTTAAATTGTTTATTCAACAAACAGGTGCGTAATTCATTACCAGGAGCTGATCAACAGCTCCTTTTTCTTATGGGGATACCCTATAGTTCTCACATGTCACTGCAAAATTCTATATACTAAAATTAATTAAACTAGAATACACGAAGAAACTTTAAATAGAAGTGTTATACGAGGAGGATCATATCATGCTTATTACGGAGCGGCATCAATTAATTTTAAAGCTGTTAAAAGAAAAGGGTAATGTTAAGATTCATGAGCTAGTAGAATTAACAAATACTTCAGAATCTACTTTGCGTCGTGATCTAGATCAATTAGAAAAACAGAACTACTTAAAACGTGTACATGGTGGAGCTTCACTTTTACATAGTAAACGAGACGAACCAAGTGTGTTTGAGAAAATAACGCAGAACCTTGAGGAAAAAGCTAAGATAGCAAAATATGCGGCAGAACTAATTTTGGACGGCGACTGTGTTTATCTTGATGCTGGAACAACAACGTATCAGATGATCAAACATTTAAGACAAAAAGATATCGTTGTCATTACAAACGGAATTGATCATTTAGATGCATTACTTGAAAATGAAATTTGTACATATTTTATTGGTGGATTTGTTAAAAGAATTACCAAAGCAACAGTTGGACGTTATGCATACGAAAGTATAAAAAAATACAGATTTGATAAGTGTTTCATGGGTGCGAACGCTATTCATTATAATTTTGGATTGACTACCCCAGATCCAGAAGAGGCGCAAATAAAAGAAAGAGCCATTTTTTTGTCACGTGAGGCCTTTGTATTGGCAGATCATACAAAATTTGGAGAAGTTTCATTTTCCAAGTTTGCAGATTTATACCAGACAAAAGTTATTACGAATGAAGAAGGTACAATTACGTTAGGAAAATATAAGGAGAAAACGGAGATAATTATTGTGAGGGACTAAAAACTAAATTTGCTATCGTTGAAGGAAAGCTGGTATTCAAACTGTCTGATTCAGACAGTTTGAATACCAGCTTTTTGAAAATTCTGAAATTGTTTTATTGAGAATTTTCCCCTTTGTTTTATCAATATAATAAAGAATGCTTGATTTATTGTAATATGGCAATTAACAATGAAGGAAAATCTGCTCCATGTATTAAACATTCCATTTGAAACGTTTAATATTTTATGTTATCAATATATTTTTTGTAATAATTGGAACTGTTGACAATTACAAACAGCTTTAATATAATCAAAATCAATCAAAAACAACCAAAATCAATCAATTATAATTCTTATGTGTGAAGGGTGATCATATTGTTTTACAAGGAATGAAAGCGTTATCAATAAATAGTCGATGTGAAAAAACTATCAAAATCAACCATACTTCCATTATTTCAACCAAAAGTATTCATTTAAATTTAAGGAGGTGATCTAGTTTAAGAGATTGAGAGCGGTAACAATTTCTCGTTCTGTAGCTAATTATTTTCATCTTCAAAAACTAGGGGGACTAACTAATATGGTGAAATATGTAAAAGCAATAGGAATGCTAGTTTTGGCGTTTGTAATTGCCACGATGACGGCATGTAGCGGGGCTAGTGAATCATCAAATGGATCAACAGACGGTAACGAAGGACAAAAAGGTAACAAACAATTAACGATCGGTGTAGCGGTGGGTAGTTTAGCAAACCCTTTCTTCGTCTCCATGGCTAAAGGTGCTGAAGAAGCAGGAAAAGAATTAGGTGCTGAAGTTCTAGTTGAAAGCGCTGAATATGATTTAGCCAAACAAGCAGCTCAAATTGAAAACTTCATTACGAAAAAGGTAGATATCATTCTTTTAAATGCTGTTGATACAAAAGGAATTGCGGCAGCTGTTCAACAGGCCAAAGCGGCTGATATTCCAGTAGTTGCTGTAGATACCAATGCTGAAGGTGGTGTCGATGCCACTGTTACTTCAGACAACTATCAAGCTGGTAAACTGGCCGGAGAATATGTGATTGAAAAATTGGATGGAAAAGGAAAAATAGTTATTATTGATGGACCTCCTGTTTCGGCTGTATCTGATCGCATTCAAGGATTTGAAGATGCAATAAAGGATTCCGAAATTAAAGTTATCGCGAAGCAAAATGGAGAAGGGAATCGCGAAAAGGCATTAACGGTGATGGAAAGTATTTTACAAGCTAATTCATCAGGCTCTATTGACGCTGTATTTGCGATTAATGATCCAGAAGCAATTGGTGTTGAAATTGCTCAAGAGCAAGCGAATCGTAAAGATGAATTTTTCATTGTCGGAGTGGACGGTGCTCCTGAAGCCACAGAAGCAATGGCAAAGGAAGGAAGTACAATTGCCGCAACTTCAGCTCAGTCACCTAGTAACATGATCAAAAAAGCTGTTGAAATCGGAATGAAAGTGAAAACTGGCGAAGAAGTTGAGGAGCTTATTAAAGTTCCAGTTGAGATTGTGACTCAAGATACATTAGATTCTTACCAAGGTTGGTAAGAATCTTACAATAAATAGGCTGATAAGGATTCCTCCTTTAATCAGCCTATTCAAATCAATAAAAGGGGTGAGATAAAGATATGGCTATGAATCAAATGTCCCTTAAAGGCCAACAAAGTCTAAAAAAGCCATTGTTGAATATGGAAGGGATTAGTAAGACGTTCTCGAGTGTAACCGTATTGAACAATGTGAGAATTGAACTTTATCCAGGTGAAGTACATGCATTAATGGGAGAGAATGGCGCTGGAAAGTCAACTTTCATGAAAATCCTCGCAGGCATCCATACACCTGATGACAATGGTGGGAAAATCTGCTTGAAAGGTCAACCAATTTTATGGAAGGACCCTACTGATGCAAGGAACAAAGGAATTAGTGTTATTCATCAGGAGTTAAACCTTTCTCCTAATTTAACAATAAGTGAAAATATCTTAATGGGCTCCACCTTTCCTAGAAATGGTTTAGGAATGGTGAAATGGGATAAGGTCCATGAACGTGCCCAAGAGGTGTTAGATTCAATGGGGTCGAATCTAAATCCACGCCAATTGGTTTCCACCTTAAGTGTTGCTCAACAACAAATGGTCGAGATCGCCCGAGCATTATCCTTTAATGCAGAGGTACTCATAATGGATGAACCAACCGCCTCTTTAACAGATAAAGAAATAAAAAAGCTGTTTGAAATTATTGATGGTTTGAAAAAGCAGGGAGTTGCTATTGTATATATATCTCATAGAATGGAAGAAATCTTTAAAATTTCTAATAGGTTCACTGTATTACGTGACGGCGAATGGATTGCAAGTGGGCCGATTGAAGAGACAAATCCTGATCATCTCGTAAAGCTGATGGTAGGAAGGGATTTAAAGGACTTGTTTAATCGGTCAAAAGCTTTTGTCACAAAAAGTCCAAAGGAAGTTGCACCTGTACTTGAATTGAAAAATGTTTCCGATAACACAATTGTAAAGAATGTATCTTTAAAAATTTACCCAGGTGAAATTGTTGGCTTAGCGGGGCTTGTTGGAGCTGGCAGAACAGAACTGGTTAGGGCCATTTTCGGTTTGTCCGAGTTGAAAAGTGGCGAAATATTGGTTGATGGTCAATCTGTTAGAATCAAATCCTCAATAGATGCTATTGCTAATAGGATTGCACATGTACCTGAAAGCAGGAAAGAACAAGGGTTATTTTTATCAATGTCCGTAAAAGAGAACATCATAATGGCTGAATTGAAAAAACATGCTAAAGCAGGAATTGTTAGTTGGAAGCAAGCAAATGAAAGCGCTAACCAATATATTGAAGACTTAAATATAAAAATAGCTTCCCCAGAACAGAAAGTATCAAACTTAAGTGGTGGGAATCAACAAAAGGTGGTGATCGCTAGGTGGCTATCAATTGCACCAAAGGTATTACTACTTGATGAGCCAACACGAGGGGTCGATATAGGTGCCAAGACTGAAATCCACAAGATTGTTTCAAAGCTTGCAGATGAAGGATTGGCCGTTTTAATGATATCATCTGAACTTCCTGAAGTATTGGGGGTAAGTGATCGAATACTTGTCATGAGTGAAGGAAGGTTAACAGGCGAGCTTTCGAAGGAAGAAGCTACACAGGAAACAATTATGCGTTTAGCTACCAAAGGGGGGAGAGAGAAATGAGAGGGAATACGCAAACTATTACGCATTCACAACGCCTAAATATAGGAAATGTCCTTTATTCTTTATGGAATAGGCTTGGCATGATCATGATTTTATTATTATTGTGTGTAGTACTTTCATTCACAGCACCAAATTTTTTGGATACAGCCAATTTATTGAATGTATTAAAACAAGTTTCCATTATTGCTATTTTAGCTGCTGGGATGACAATCGTTATTTTAACTGGTGGTATTGATTTATCAGTTGGTGCAACAGTTGCTTTATCTGGCGTTATCTCAGTCATGGTCTCTTCTGCAGGTGTTAATCCTATTATTGCGATGTTATCAGGCGTACTAGTAGGGTATGCAGTAGGATTGATTAATGGGTTTCTTACAGCCAAAGCAAAGTTACCAGCATTTATTGTTACACTGGGCAGCTTCACCTATGTTCGTGGACTCGCTTATGTCATTAGTGGCGGTTATCCAATTGTTTTACAAAACGAAACATTTAAATTCATTGGTGGCGGAAGTATTTTCGGAATCCCCACTCCTATTTATATCATGTCTTTAGTATATGTCGTGATGTTTTTTGTTCTTAAATATACGATGTTCGGTCGTCATATTTATGCGATTGGTGGCAATGAAGAGGCAGCTCGGTTAACTGGAATTAAGGTTGAAAAGTCTTTAATCAATGTGTATTCGATTAGTGGTTTACTAGCTGGTTTAGGAGGAGTCGTTTTAGCGGGTAGGTTGTTTTCTGGACAGCCAACTGCTGGTCAAATGTATGAATTAGACGCAATTGCGGCTGTTATTCTAGGAGGAACAAGTTTAACAGGTGGAAAAGGGAAAATAATAGGAACAATTATTGGGGTTTTAATTATGGGGGTAATCAGTAATGGGTTAACTCTAATGGATGTCAACTATTATTGGCAGTTGGTTGTAAAAGGTGGAGTCATTGTAGCAGCCGTTCTATTAGATAGATTGCGCGGAAATAGTCCAGCATAACGATCACACGTCATTTTATATTTTAAAAAAAGGGATGTGAAATAAAGGTGAAGAGGATTATTAGTACTCTATTAATATGTTCAACTGTCACTTGTTTACCATTTAATAGTGCATATGCAGAGGACCCTGGGTATTATAATGAACCATACCGTAATCAATTTCATTTTTCTCCTGAAGCTAACTGGATGAATGATCCGAATGGTATGGTTTTTTATAAAGGTGAATATCATTTGTTTTATCAATATCATCCGTATGGAACGACATGGGGACCGATGCATTGGGGGCATGCTGTCAGTAAAGATCTTGTTAATTGGGAGCATTTGCCGATTGCTCTATCGCCGGATGAAAACGGTCAGATTTTCTCGGGGAGTGCTGTTATTGATTGGAACAATACAGCTGGCTTTGGAAAAGAAGCAATGGTTGCCATCTTTACGCATTCAGGGGATAAGCAAGTCCAAAGTATAGCGTATAGCTTAGATAAAGGTAGAACTTGGGAAAAGTATAAAGGGAATCCCGTAATGCCAGACCCTCCTTTACAAGATTGGCGCGATCCTAAAGTATTTTGGCATGAAGAATCAAACCAATGGGTCATGTCGTTAGCGGCTAAGGATAAGATCATGTTTTATACCTCACCTAATTTAAAAGAGTGGGAGTATGCAAGCGAATTCGGCGAAGATGGTGGAATACAAGCCAATAGCTTAGACAGAACTTCTTATACCATGTCATCCCAGACAGGTGAATCATTTAGCTATGAGGGAAATATTACCCTTAATGAGAAGAATGGGAGAGAAGGGGCAGGCGGGTTAGTTTTTCGGTCAGACAGGAGTGCAAAGAACGGCTATGTTGCTAGCTTGGATGCCAAAAACGATGTCATAACATTAAGTAAGAATGTAGATGGAACAAACGAGGAAATTGCGAGAAAACCTTTTACCCTCAAAACCTCAACCACCTACCATGTGAAGGTGGAAACAGATGGGGATCAAATTCAAGTCTCTGTAAACGATCAATCCGTTATAAAAGTAACAGATATAGAATTCGATTATGGATACTATGGATTGTCAGCGTGGAATTCAACGGCAGCCTTTCGAAATGTGGAGTTCAAGAATACATCTAACTTTGAAACCAATTTATCAAAATGGACAGATGTAAACGGTAGCTGGGAGAACACGATGGATGGAAAAAGTGGAACCTCTACGGCGGATGCTTTTGTAATGAGCGATCAAACAGGGGATAACTTTTTTTATGAAGCAAACATTGAGATATCTGGGGAAAAAGGCGGCAATGGAGCTGGCTCGCTCGTTTTTCGTGCAGATCCCAATGCAACAAACGGTTATATGGCGAATATCGATGCTTTAAACGATACAATGAAAATCATGAAAATCGAAAATGGAGACATATCCATTCTAGCTGAAAAAACAATAAATCTAGATACAGATAAAAGGTACCATTTAAAAGCAAGCACCCATGGAAAAAATATTAAAATTTCTTTAGATGGAAATCTCATTCATGATGTAAATGATTCAACTTTTTCATCAGGGCATTTTGGCTTAAATGTTTGGAATTCATCCACGTTATTCCAAAATGTTCAAGTTGGTAAGAACATCATGACAGATGAGAAGGAAATTATTAATCATGATTTTGAGACAGGTGATCTAACTGGGTGGAGTACAATCGAAGGTAATGCTTTCACAAAAGATCATGTGACAAATGTACCATCATACTGGGGAGGGGATTTCGGCCACCAAGGAAACTACCACTTATGGGGATTTACTGATCTACAAAAGGGAGATGACGCAACAGGTGAACTGCACTCCTCATATTTTAAACTAGGTGGCTCTGGAGAAATCAACTTTCTGTTGGGCGGTGGTAATGATATCAACACCCGCTATGTTTCGTTAGTGAGAGCCTCTGATGATCAAGAATTAATTCGACAAGCCAATACCAAATTTAAAGAAGAAAAATATCAAAAATACGTCTGGGATGCGTCTAAATACATTGGAGAAGTGTTATATATTAAAGCTGTAGACCAAGCTACAGGTGGTTGGGGTCATATAAACATGGATGATGTTAATGTTTATAATGAAGGGGCCATGCCAAATGAAGTAGACCAAGTTGCCAAAGAGCCTGAGAAAGGCGATTCGAAAGAAAGCGGCATCCTTACAGACTGGTCTGCTGTTTCCGGAGAGTGGATACCTTCTACTCATGGTAGTAACGGAGGGATTTGGGAATGTCCTACTCTCATCGAATTACCTATTGATGGTGACCCTTCAAAAACAAAATGGGTACTACAGGTAAGCATTAATGATGGCGCTCCTGCAGGCGGGTCAGGTATGCAATATTTTGTAGGTGCCTTTGACGGGAAAACGTTTAAAAATGAAAACCCTTCCAATCAAGTGTTATGGACTGACTACGGGGCAGATTATTATGCCGCAGTTGATTGGAGCGGAATTGAAGGGAAGAATGGCGAAAAATATTGGATTGGCTGGATGAGTAATTGGCAATATGCAAATCATACACCAACTTCGACTTGGAGAAGTTCAACGACATTGCCAAGAAAGATGGAGCTAACTCAGACAGAAGAAGGTTTACGTTTAAAACAAACACCAGTTTCTTTAAAAACCATTCGAGATAAGAGTGAAAAAATTTCATATGAAAATAAAGTCATATCTGGTGAAAGTAATCTCCTATCTAAACTATCAGAAGATACATTTGAAATGATAGCTGAGTTTGATGTAGATGATATAAAAGCAACTGAATTCGGCTTTCAAGTTCGTAAAGGAGCAACTGAATATACGACTATTGGCTATGATGTTGCCACCAGACAATTATTCGTAGACCGTTCAAATTCAGGAAGCTTTGATTATGGGAACAATGTAGTCGGTAAGCATGACGGACCGTTAAATGCATTAAATGGGACTGTGAAAATGCATATTTTCATTGACCGATCTGCTGTAGAAGTGTTTGGAAACAAAGGTGAAACGGTTATTTCTGATCAAATTTTCCCGGACCCATCAAGTAAAGGATTACAAATTTATAGCAAGGGTGGAGAAGTTACATTAAAGTCTTTGAAAATATACCCTTTAAAGAGTATATGGAAATGATAAAGACTAAATTTCAATCTTATTAATGATGAGTTGATAGTAAGAGTTTATGAAGGCTGTCGAAAATGATCGATAGCCTTTCATTTTACCTAAATCAGAATGGAGATGTAAAGTAAATGAATAAAACAAACCGCGCAGTCATATGCGTTGGGGAGCTTTTGATCGATTTTTATTGTACAGATATTGATGTTAATTTAATGGAAGGTAATCATTTTCTAAAGAAAGCCGGGGGTGCACCAGCGAATGTCGCAGCTGCTATTTCAAAGCTAGGTGGGGAAGCGAGTCTTATTGGAAAAGTAGGAAATGACCCATTTGGATTATTTTTAATAGAAACGATAAAAGAGGTGGGGGTTGATACATCGATGATTGTTACTGATGATTTAGCACCAACTACTTTAGCATTTGTTTCTTTACAAGCAAATGGTGAAAGGGATTTTGTATTCAATAGAGGAGCGGATCGAAACTTAACAGAGGATAACTTATACCTAGATAGATTAAGTGGTGCAAAGATCATTCACTTTGGATCTGCAACTGCATTTCTGGAAAACCCTTTTAAAACAACTTATTTAAAAGCAATGGAATTTGCGCAAAATAGGGGGATATTTCTATCGTTTGACCCTAACTTCCGACATGATTTATGGAAAAATAGAGTGGCTGAATTTATTAGTTTAGCCAGAAAGGGTATATCAATGGCTGACTTTGTAAAAGTAAGCGAAGTAGAGCTTGAACTAATCACGGGAAAAATGGATAAATATGAAGGAATAGCAATGCTCCATCATTTAGGGGCAAAAATAGTGGCTGTTACCCTTGGATGGGAAGGCACTCTTCTTTCAAATGGAAGTGGAATGAGTGTAATAAACAGCGTCGAAGTAAATTCAATTGACTCAACTGGTGCTGGTGATGCATTTGTCGGTGCTGCTTTATTTCAATTTGCAAATCTTGAGTCCTATGACACAATTCTTAGTGATTTTAGTAAACTTAAAGAGATCATTCTTTTTGCAAATAAAGTAGGTGCTGTCGTGTGCACGAAGGTAGGAGCGATTTCTTCTCTACCAAACGAAGAAGATATATATAAAATTTAGTCTACATCGTATTGTTTTGCATTGTGAAAAAATCGCGGTAAGAGGGCTAGGTGCATCGCGATTTTTAGAGGTATTCGATGCTCATTACAGATACAGTTCATCCTCCAAAAGCTTCTTCAATCAAAGAAATTCAAACAAGGACGTTGCTTGTATTTCATTCAGGTGTGCTTATCGTGAAAAGTTTGAACAATGGCTATACCAAGAGAAGATGATACCCAATAAGATAATGGAATTTGGCACTATAGATGGAATCATCGGTTGTGTAGCAGCTGGTCTGGGTATAAGTATGCTTCCACAAAGTGTGATTACAAAGCATATATAAAACGGAATCATTAGACAACATTCAATACCGAATCTATACGGAAAAGTCAAAACAGTATTCATTTACCGAAAAGGTAAGTATGTAACTGCGTTTTTAATTAAATTCATCAATATAAAATGTGATGAGGAGGAATTGTTAGATAATAAAAGGTAATTTAAATGGAGTGATATTTCCTTCAATTTACAAAGATTGTTAAAGCTTGTACTTAAACTAACAGGTGCTTTACTTCATTACCAGGAGCTGATCAGCAGCTCCTTTTCTTATAGAACTAAAGGGGCAGGATAATTGATGAAGTAATCGAAAGATTAAATAATGCTTTCTATAAATGGGTGGGGAAAATATGATTGATAAAATCAGAAGGTTATTTAAAAAGGAAGAACTGAATGAGGTTGATGAAGAAAGGTATGTTTTTGTTCCAGTAAACGAAGAGTTACAAAGAAATATAATTGAATTAGAAGGGTTAGGAGAAGAGTTAGGTAAAGTTCTTCAAAGGAAATATGCAAATAAATTCGAAAGCAAAGGAAAACAGGATCTAAGGATTTGGATATGCAGGGACATTGATGGTGATGAAATAACTGACATTACTTCTGAAAAATGCTTAGAACTAGAGTATCGTTCTCAAATAGCGATAGATTATAATCGTCCACAATACGATGAGGATTTTTATGCAGACACAATTGAGTTATGGCATTTTAGTGATGTTATTAAAGGTGAGGCTTTTGGAACTATATACAATTTAACAAAGTGTAATTTAGAAACTGAAATTGAAGACGTCTTAAAAATCTTACTTAAGGATTAGTGTACCTTTCTTGTTGAACTAACGGGTGCGTTAGCTGAAGATCAGAGCTGTCTTTAAGGCAGCTTTTTCTTATTGAACTAAAGGGGCAGGTTAGTTCAACAAGGATTCCCCAATTAAATGGTGAAATATATACCTATGGATATACACATATCAAGATTCTTATAAATATTTGTTACTTCATATAATTCATCTTTTGTAAATCAGGAGGAAGAGTAATTGGAGAATCAAAAAAAGATAAAAAAACAAAAAGTATCAATTGGGGATGTATATGCGGTAAAACTCCCTGATGGGAGATATGGAGCATTAAGAATTGTTAACTGTGATCGAAACTCTTATCTTCTTGCTACCACCCCATATATAGGGGAGACCATCCCAATGATTGAAAATAATGTTTTAAGTAAAACTCTCCTGCAAAACCGTTTTTATTTTGAAAACGCCCCTGCAATTTGTTGGTTTGATGGTAAAATTCCTGGAATTTTTTTTTACATTGGGAACATTCAAGGGACTAAAAAAATGAGACTAAGTAATTATGGTGGCACCTGGGATGAAACAACAGGTATGGAAGCCTTTTATGAGTGGCGTTGGATCAATGACAGAGATAACTTTGAGAAAGAAATACTAGAGGAAGAGCGAAAGATTGAACAACTAATGGAAGAACCGCAGAAACCAAGGAAGATGATGACAGATGAATCCTTTTGGTACATAATATCTCTTCTAGATTGGGAGTCAGTTAATGATGAGGATGAAGTTATAGAAGTGGCTGTTAGAGAACTTGAGAAAATGGGAGTAAGGAATATTAAGCAATTTGAAGAAGCCATGTCCTACAAACTTTATTTATTAGACACAAAGGAACACGCAAAAAACATAGGCGAATATTCATACAGTAAAAACAAGGATGATTACTTCTCACCTGATGTGTTTTTATACCTTCGGTGTGAAGTAATTGCTAAAGGAGAAGGCTTTTTCAATGCGGTTCTAGAATACCCTGCACTTATGCCTAAGGAGAATACATTCGAACCATTGCTTTCCATAGCAACTGAAGCATATGAAAGGCTTACAGGAAAAGAGTTTCAGTATATCACTGGATGTGATTATGAGACTTTCTCAAATGTTGATGGTTGGAAATAATGTTGCAAGCTTCATCCAACGAGGGCGTTGCTAAAGATCGGAGCTGTCTTTAAGGCAGCTTTTTCTTTATGCAACTAACGGGGCAGGTTAGTTCATTACAGTTTATAATATGAGAAGAATTTGATTTGGATTGAGGAGATAAAATAATGCGTTCTTTTTTGAGAAAAGAATTTTGGGATGATAGAAATAAACCTATTCTGTTTATACAGTGGGTATTGACACTCTTTGCAATAATATTATATTTCCAAACTTATGACAGTATAGATTACTTTTACTCTGGAATTTTAAGACTAATTGTAGGAATAATCACCCTTCTAATAGGAATTGAAAACTACATTGTTAAAAAAAGAGAATATATATTTTGGTTCATCCTAACGATATTGTTTTGTGGAATGGGGATAGACATATTAATGAACTAACGGGTGCGTTAGCTGAAGATCGGAGCTGTATTTAAGGCAGCTTGTTCCTTATGCAACTATCGGGTCAGATAGTTGAACAACTTTATAGGTAATAATGTATCTATATAATGGAATTACAAAAGAAGGACTATTTTTCTTTAACATGAGGAGAGAAGTAATGTGCGCTTAGCTACTGCATTAGATAATGAGGAATCTAAAGAAATAAGGAAATGGTTAGAACAATACATATTTCCAAACGATTTCCTTGAAGATAATTTTTTTAACAAGTACAGTTTTATATTCGGTTGATTTGAATAATCACCTTACTCTTTTCCATTCAGTTGTTCATAATCTAAAACCTGCAAAATTTTCTCCAGAAGATTTAAATGAATCTTTATTAGAAGGATGTAGAATGTTTGGGATAAATGAGGGGTGTAATTATTTTAATGTTAATGTTCACGATAATATTTCAAGGGTAATTGAAAGCATTGGAACTTATAGTTTAAAGAGACAGGATAAAACATCTGTATTATTTCCATTGTATTACCTATTGACTGAAAACACAGCTGGTGAAGGCGGTACTTCTTATACTGGACTTATTGGTAAGGATAAAGAATGGATGTTATCAATTGAGTTCGAGAATGAGATAATTTTTAAAGTTCATGGTAATGAAAAATTTTGTAATTTTGTTAAAAAACTATTATTACAGAATAAAGAAACATGAATGTAACCATTATTATTCAACTATCAGGTGCTTTAGCTTTAGAGAGATGTCTTTAAGGCAGCTTTTTCTTATAGAACTATCGGGGCAGGTTAATTGAAGATGTAACTATAAGTATAAAACATTAACCATAAGAGATTCTTATGTATTTTTATAAATAATATAAAGTTTTATTTACTTTGGAAGTTTAGTATCCTTTAGTTAAAGGGGAAGTTTTTGGAAAAATTTGAATTCATAGGGGTGATAAAATGATTAAAGGATTACATCACGTTCAGATAACTATTCCAAAGGAGACTGAAGAAAAGGCTAAAAATTTCTATTGTGGTATTTTAGGTTTACAAGAAATCGAAAAACCCGAATCCCTTAAAGGACGAGGAGGATTTTGGTTAAAAGTCGGTGATAAAGATGTACATATAGGAACAGAAGATGATTTTGATAGATTGAAAACTAAAGCACATATTGCTTACGAAGTAGAAGACATCTCATATTGGAAAAATAGATTAACAAAAGAGAATATACAAATACTTGATGGTGTTCCAATTCCAAATTTTGAACGATTTGAATTTAGAGACCCATTTGGTAATAGGGTAGAAATGATTCAAAATTTGAACTTATAAGTTCTTTTTTGAAACATAGAGTACAATACAAGGCCTTATAGAACTAACATGTGCGTTAGCTGAAGATCAGAGCTGTCTTTAAGGCAGCTCTTTTCTTATGGCACTAACGGGGCAGGTTAGTTAAACAAGTATTATAAATTTTTATGATAGTAAAGCAGGTAACTTTGGTATTGTATTTTGCTAATATATAGTTGATTTAAAAGCAGACTAACGAGCTGCTATTTTTTTGATTTTTTGTAACGAAATCTTTCTATCATAGTCTTACATATGAAAGGAGGTAGAAGATTGACAGAATTTGAGAGTATATACAATCAATACTTTCGGGAGGTTTATTTATTTGTTCTAAAATTAAGCCGTAATGAAAAGATTGCAGAAGAAATAACACAAGAAACGTTTTTTAAGGCTTTAAAAGGTATAGATAAATTTCAAGGGTATTGCAAAATAAATGTATGGCTTTGCCAAATTGCAAAAAATACATATTTCACCTATCTCAATAAACAAAAAAGATACGATACAGAAGAGATAGAAGATATAACCGGCGAAAATATAATCGAAACGTTGATTTTAAAAAAGGAAGAAACTTTCCGTATTCATAAAGTTTTGCATTCCTTAGACGAACCTTATAAAGAGGTATTTACACTTAGAATATTTGGTGAACTTTCCTTTAAACAAATAAGTGAACTATTTGAGAGGACGGAGAGTTGGGCGAGAGTCACATTTTACCGAGGTAAACAAAAAATACAAGAAATGTTAAGGGAGGAATGAAATTGAGAAAAGTATCTTGTGAAATAATTAAAGATATGCTTCCGTTGTATTACGACAGTGTATGTAGTGATGATAGCAAAAGAATGGTAGAGGAACATCTATCAGTGTGTAATAACTGCAAAGTGGAATTTAAAAAAATTCAAGATGAAATTCATATTCCAGAAAAAAGTATTATTGAAAATAGAACGGATAGTAATGTCATAAAAAATATATCTACTTCGTGGAAAAGATTACGGTTAAAGTCTTTTATTAAAGGTGGAATAATAACTGCATTATTAATAGGCATAATCATTTTAGGATATGTTGGCTTGTTTAAATGGGAAATCAACAGTGTTTCTACAGATGTAGTGAAAATTAGGGATATAAGTGAAATGGAGGATGGTAAAATCGTATATTATGCGGATATAAACGATGGATATAGTTTAAATACAATAAAATACGATATGGATAGCGAAGGGAATTTTTATATGACTCCACTACGCCCCTTAATAAAGAAAGAAGCACAGCCTCCATACGGATTAGAAAAAGGGTATGATTTTATAGATATTAAAGTACAAGAAGAATTTCGTGGTAAGGAAATAAAGAGAATTTATTATGGTACGCCAAAGGATAAAATTTTAATTTGGGAAAAGGGAATGGAATTGCCAAAGGCAAGTGAAGAAGTAGAGAAATACTTTGGATTTGAATAGAATAGAATTTGTCTTTTTTTTATTCAACTAAAGGGTGCGTTAGCTGAAGATCGGAGCTGTCTTTAAGGCAGCTTTTTCTTTATGGAACTAAAGGGGCAGGATAGTTGCATAACAGACCTGGGAAATATAGGATATTAATGTTATGCTCTTAAACATAAACTGAATTCACCGGAGGGGAAATATGGAATTGTTTATTGGAATAGCTCTTATACTTATTGTATTTTTTTCATCAAGTATTATTGAAAAAAGATTAAAGAATATAGAAAAACAAAACAATCGTGTAATAGAAATTTTAGAAGAAATTAGAGATAAGAAATAAACGTTCTTTAACTAACAGTTTTCTCCTATGGTAGTAAAGGGGCAGTTTAGTTGAATAAGAAAACATTAAATTAGAGAATAGAAGGTGAGGAGGATAGTAATTAATTACTATTGATAATAGGGGATGTATATATGAATTGGAACTGGAATGAAACCACTATAGATTTTCCATTCTCGTCCGAAAACTTAAAGAACTTGTTAAATACCGTTTGCAGAAAAGAAAACAGATTTTCACAATTTGAGTTTATTAAGTGGTGTGATAACCTCACAATGGCTTTTGAGGAAGCTGAAGCTGAAGCATCTAATGAACTTGGTGAAATAGCTTTTGGGATAGCACGAGATATTGAATGTCAATGGGATTTATTTTTGGTAAATACTTACTCATTAAAAGAATTGCAGAATTTAGACCTCTCAAAAGTAAAGTTACCTCAAGATTGGTTTAAAGAGTGGTTAAAGCAATTAAATGAGGAATAAAAGGTAACTCCTTATTCTACTAACGGGTGCGTTAGCTGAAGATCAGAGCTGTCTTTATGGCAGCTTTTTCTTTATGCAACTAAAGGGACAGGTTAGTTGAATGAGGAATTCCATTTTCCACACAAATGAAAAGGTGTTAAATGGTATGATTAAATAAAAAATTGTACAGAACTTGATTTTTAGGGGGAAATATATTCTTGAAAATAGTTAGAATTATTTTAGCAATAATTGTTCTTGCTTTATCAGCCTATCAGCTAATAACTGAAACCTTTGTAATGCCGTATTTAATGTTGATCGTGGGGGCACTTATGTTGGTAACAGGATTAGTCGAACTTCAAAAAGATAGAAAAGGAGGATTTTTGGGGTGCGTAGTTGTCTCAATATTTCTTTTCTTTGTTTCAATACAGGGTTTCTTATTGAACTAACGGGGCAGGTTAGTTAAATATATCCTTCATAGTTAATGGCTCATTTCGTGTGTAACTCTATACTTGTTTTTAATTTTAGGCTCTTTTCGTAAAGATTGTTGTTTTTAAAACGAAACGATTTAAGGTTGATTGGAGCGGAAGTGCGAGACTCCCGCGGAAAGCGAGCATCTGGAGGGGAAATCAACCACACCTCACTATTTGGTAAATAGCA
>NZ_JAGGQC010000009.1:7279-112161 GCF_018613455.1 Bacillus sp. ISL-78 | reverse complement strand
CTCCCGCAGGAGTCTCGCACTTCCGCTCCAATCAACCTTAGATCGTTTCGTTTTAAAAACAACAACCTTTACGAAAAGAGCCTTTAAAATTAAACAAAAAACTGATCCTGCAATGGAGTTTTTCAAAGAAAGAGAAAAGGAAATCATTTAGGCTACTATACCGCAAAAAGCTCCACATTGGTTTATCCAAACCGTATATCGATCATTTCAAACTCCATTACATAAAAAGTGTAATGGAGTTTTTAAAGGGAACTAACCGACAGGCTGAGACGCCCGGCCACAGCCAGATTGGAATTCTTCCATATATAGCCTACTGGTCCCTGTTAAATAAAAATGGACGAATTGGGCTACTAACTAGACCGTAAGTTGTCCTATTGCATATAAAGGATTAATGAATGACAAGAGGGAGGCAGCTTATGAAAATTCGAAAGGCCATTATTCCGGCCGCAGGTCTAGGGACCCGATTTTTGCCTGCTACAAAAGCTCAGGCTAAGGAAATGCTGCCGATTGTTGATAAACCAACGATTCAATATATTGTTGAAGAAGCAGTAGCTTCGGGCATAGAGGAAATAATTATCATAATCGGTAGAGGAAAAAGATCAATAGAGGATCATTTTGATAAATCCTATGAGTTGGAAGATGCACTTTTAAGAAAAAATCAGCTTGATATTTTAGAGGAAGTTCAGAAAATATCCAGCTTGGCAAATATCTATTACGTCCGCCAAAAGGAGCCGATGGGGTTAGGACATGCAATTCTCTGTGCTAAAAGCTTCATTGGAAATGAACCTTTTGCCGTTTTGTTAGGGGATGACATCGTTATGTCTAATACACCCTGTCTGAAACAAATCATCAGTGTTTTTGAGTATTGCAACAGTTCAGTCGTAGCTGTTCAGAATGTTCCGGAAAAGGATGTCAGTAAATATGGAATTATTAAGCCAAAAGGGACAATGATTGAGCCAAACCTTTTTCATATAGATTCTTTGGTTGAAAAACCGAAAAGGGAAGAGGCGCCTTCCAGATATGCGATAATGGGGCGTTATGTTTTTAGACCCGAGATTTTTGAAACGCTTTCCAAGCTTCCGGTTGGACATGGTAATGAATTACAACTTACTGATGCCATTAATGAGCTAAATAAACAGCAGGCTGTATTAGCATATAACTTTGAGGGAAACCGATATGATATTGGTGATAAAGTTGGATTCATTAAGGCAACAATAGACTTTGCTTTGCGCAGGGATGATATAAGAGACGAGGTACTTTCCTATTTAAGGGATGTAAATAAGAAAGAAAACCTACAAATTATAAAGAGAGAGCTTGAATAATATGAAAATAGCTGTTTTGGGTACAGGTTATGTCGGGCTGTCCACTGGTGTTTGTTTGTCAGAAATAGGTCATAATGTCATTTGTATCGATACAGATGAACAGAAAATTAAAAGCCTACGTCAAGGGATTTCTCCAATATATGAACCTGGTTTGGAGAATTTGCTTGCTCAAAATGCTGCAGCGGGTAGACTGCTATTTACTACATCTCATCGAGAAGCGCTAAATGGTGCCGAGATTATCATCATTGCCGTAGGAACACCGCAAATGGAGGATGGGGGAGCAGATTTATCTTATATTGTGCAGGCCGCGAAGGATATTGCTGCTAACCTGGAACAGAGTTCAGTAGTCGTTATAAAGAGTACTGTGCCTGTTGGTACGAATGATTTTATTAAAAGCATCATTGAAGAACATTGTAACGAACGTGTTACCTTTAATATGGTATCAAATCCTGAATTTTTAAGACAAGGGTCTGCCGTCATGGATACGATGAAAGCAGATCGAATCATAATCGGTTCAGAAAATGATGAGGCTGCTAAGAAAGTGCAAGAAATGTATCGTCCATTAAATGTACCATTTATACTAACAAGCATTCGAAGTGCGGAAATGATTAAGTACGCATCTAATGCCTTTTTGGCGACCAAGATTAGCTTTATCAATGAAGTTGCCAATTTATGCGGAGTAGTGGGTGCAGATGTTAAAGATGTAGCAAAGGGAATGGGAAAAGATAAAAGGATCGGAGAAGCTTTTTTACAGCCCGGCATTGGTTATGGAGGATCTTGTTTTCCAAAGGATGTTAAGGCGTTGCTTCATGCTGCCAATTTAAATGGAGTACATTTTTCCCTGTTAAAAGAAACAGTAGCGATCAATGATTTTCAGCAGGAGCTCCTTGTAACGAAGGCGATAAATCGATTAGAAGATTTAAAAGGGAAAAAAGTTGCAATGCTTGGTCTAGCTTTCAAGCCAGAGACAGACGACATGAGGGAAGCACCATCAATCAAAATTGCGCGTTCATTAACAAAACTTGGAGCAGAAGTGGTCGCTTATGATCCGGTTGCAGTGGATAATGCGAAGAAAATATTAGGGAATACAATCAGATTTGCCAGCACAGTCCGTGAAGCGGCAGAGAATGCGGATGCTGTATTTATTGTTACCGAATGGAAAGAGTTTAGACATTTAGATTTGAAAACATTGATGACAACAATGAGACGGCCAATCGTTTTTGATGGTAGAAATTGTCTTGAAGAAGACCGAATCAGAGAGTGCAATAAAATTGAATATTACCCAATAGGAAGACCGGCAATTGTTATTGGAAAGACATAAAGCGAAAAAATTTTTTTCTTTAACTTAGACATGATTTTTTTGAAAACCTATATTAGGTTCAAACTGGAAATGCAGCACCTTTGATCCCTCTTGGGTGCTTTTTTATATTTCTAAAATATAAGAAAAATCTTCATGAACCATTAAACCTTAGATCAACATCAACTATAACATGTTATTTTTATTATCATTGTTTGCAAATGATCTTGTGTCATGGCACTTACTTCAATCCTTTTGTATTAGACAAAGCGCATACTCTAAGCCATTTAGCTTTACTGTATGTTATTAGTCCATGCGTACCTATAGAGTCCTGCATAATATACTTGAAAAGGTCCAGGAAATTAATTTACCATGCATGAAAGGAGATCATTTATTTGCACACAGTTATGCATTTGAACTTAAGAGTTGATCCGACCCAATATATCTCACAGATTCGAGAAGTTCCTGATTATGATTATATTCATATGGTACGACAACCTAAGTATATGATAGATCTTTCCCTTTTAAATGAGAAGGTTCATTATCTCAATGAAGTTTTTTCACCAAAAGAATATGTTAAAAGAAATAATATCTCCCTATTACATGCTCATCATGGCCAATTAGGGATGTTATTACTTCCTTTTAAAGAGGAAACAAACCTTCCGTTGGTAACAAGTATTAGAGGCAGGGATGCAACCCTAGCCAATCAGCCCATTGGCTATCTAGATAACATGAAAATGCTATTTGATCGAGGGGAGCGTTTTTTCCCAGTTTGTCAGTATTTAGCAGATAGGTTAATTGCTTGGGGTTGTCCTTCAGAAAAAATTAGAGTGTTATATGGGGGCGTTGACCTTAAAGAATTCAAATACCGGGCACCACATAAAGGGGACTCTCAAAACATTTTATCCATCGGTAGGTTGGTGGAAAAAAAAGGACATCACATCTTAATGCAAGCTTTCCAAAAAATCAGAGGTAAATTTCCAAATGCAACCTTGACGATAATCGGAAGAGGGGAGCTTGAAGAATATCTCATTTCTTTGGCAAATCAGCTTAATTTAGGTGACTCTTTTCGCTTATTAAACCATCTCCCTAAAGATCAAGTACGAAAACAAATGACCAATGCAGATATATTTTGCGCCGCGAGCTTAGAATCTGCCGATGGAGATGTAGAAGGTATACCTAATACATTAAAAGAAGCAATGGCGATTGGAGTACCAGTGATTTCGACCAATCATGCCGGCATCCCTGAATTAATAACTAATAACAAAGAAGGGGTTTTAGTACAAGAAAACAATGTAGATGAACTGGCAGATGCTCTTGAATTTATGCTGACGAACAGAGAGATATGGGAAACTTATACAGTAGCGGCTCGTCAAAAAGTAGAACAAAACTTTAACCTCGCCCAACAACTTCAACAACAAGCTGAATTTTATGATGAACTTGTAGCCCCTTATAAAGTAGGTAAACGATATTTAGTAACACCGCGCCAAGAAGATAAAAAAGTCCTTAAGGAGACTCCACAGTCTCAACAGCAAGGTAAGTATGATGGCGAAAGGATAAAGCCTGGAAAAAAAGCCGAATTAGCCAAAAAATCCCTTATTTATATGCAACAGCTACAACAGCTACAACAGCTTCAAGGGTATCAAGAGCTTCCACAGCTACAACAACTTAAACAGTTTCAGCAGCTTCAACGGCAAACTAAAGATAAAGTCAAAGATGAAGTTGTAGCATCTAATAAACATGAAAAAAAAGCTAAAGTACAACAGAGAGCTAAGGATCATGACGAAAAAATAGCTTCTCATAAAAAAGAGAAAAAGGCTCAGAAAGCCGAAAAAGTAAAAAAGGCCCTTTATAAAATTCAAAAATTTCAACAGCAGGCCATAGATGAGCAGTTAGGAGGAGATCATGGAGGACTTTAAAACCATTACTGTTACCAAAGGTGAAAAATCTTTGGAAATTCACAATCCAACTAGCTATTCGCTGATTGGAATGGGAGCTCAAGGTGCAGTTTTTCAACTTTCAGAAGATAAATGTGTAAAAATCTATTCAGACCCAATACAAGCGAAAATGGAGGAAGAAGCTCTTGCAGCTGGAAAACATCTACCCTTTATGCCTTTGATATATGATACAGGACCAAACTATATAGTCATGGAATATTTTAATGCCCCGACCTTAAAAGAATATCTGAGAAATTGTACGTATATCCCTGATTCTATAGTAAAGAAACTTCTCTATATATTAAAGGAATTAAAACAAGCAAAGTTCACCATGATAGATGCCCCTCTACGCCATATTTTTGTCGTCGGTAATGAGGAACTTAAGGTGATTGACCATGTGAATTCCTTCAAAAGGATACACCCTGTACCATTAAAATTATTAAGAGATTTGAAAATAATCCTTTTAAAGGACTCGTTCCTAGCTCAAGTGAAAAAGCTTGAACCGGACACCTTCAATGAGTGGGAGGATTATTTCAATCAAAATAGTTTGGACTTTAGAAATATTCCAGTCCTCTCAGGAGGTTCAGGTAATGGAGTGAAAGTGGATAGTGCCATAACACAAACCCTCATTGGAAAAGGGCATCAAGGTGCTGTTTATCGAGTGTCTGAAGAGACTTGCGTCAAACTTTATGGAAAAACTGAACATGCAAATCAGGAAAAAATGGTCCTTTTATCAAGTCAAGACTTGCCCTTTATACCGAAAGTCTTTGAAACAGGACCCAATTATATTTTAATGGAATATCTATTAGGACCAGATTTAAATACGTTTCTTAAAAAACAATCTGTACTTTCTGAGGACATCACAAAACGGTTACTCTATATATTGAAAACAATGGAAAAATCAGGTTTCAAACAAATTGATGCCCCATTACGACATATCATTATAACCAAGAATGGTTTTAAATTAGTCGACCATGTGTACTCTTTTTCACGTGAACAAAAAAGACCACTCGAGTTATTTAAAGACCTGCGGGAAAGAAATTTTTTAGATGCCTTTTTAGAACAAGTAAAGGCGATAGATCCCGGTACGTATGCTGAATGGACAAAAACACCAATCCCATTAGATGAAAATGAAAATACCCTTGTATAGTCATAGTTATCTAACCGTAACCGAGCATATAAAAAACCGATGATGATTTCGCATTCACCGGTTTCCAAGATGGTTTTAGCATAACCTCACTTACGTAAGTGCTAGTTGACAGCGGGTATGAGAGTGAAAAAACTCATGAGGCTTAAGCGAAGAAGATATCATGTCATTAGTGGGTTACGAATAAAACGTAAAACTATCTCCAATGAAAACTTTGAGTTTTTTTCCTCTTTTTATCCGTAATGATGAATTCTTTTCTGTTGGTGTAAAGAATCGAAAGTATCACACTTTATAAATAATGTAGTCAGTGTTCCTAAAAAGTGTCAGAATCCTAATGTAAAAGAAAGGATTGAAATGAATGCTATGAACATTTTAGTAACAGGGGCAGCAGGATTCATTGGTTTCCATTTAACAAAACGTTTGTTAGCCCTGGATAACAAGGTTATTGGAGTAGACAATATTAATGATTATTATGATGTTATTTTAAAAAACAATCGACTGAAGATATTAGAAGAAAACCCTGATTTTGAGTTCCACAAAATGGATTTGTCAAATAAAGAAAAATTAAATCAATTATTCAAAGACAGAACCATTGATATAGTCATTAACTTAGCAGCCCAGGCTGGAGTACGTTATAGCATAGAAAATCCGGATTCTTATGTTAATTCCAACCTTGTTGGGTTTGTCAATATCTTGGAGGTTTGTCGACACAATAACGTAAAGCACTTAATTTATGCATCCTCTAGTTCTGTATATGGAGCAAATACTAATATCCCCTTCTCAACCAAAGACCCAGTGGATCATCCAGTAAGTTTATACGCGGCCACTAAAAAGTCTAATGAATTAATGGCTCATACGTATAGTCATTTATATAATATTCCAACCACAGGACTTCGTTTCTTTACGGTGTATGGCCCATGGGGGAGACCTGATATGGCTTATTACTCTTTTACTAAAAATATTATCGAAGAGAAGACAATAAAGGTTTTTAATAATGGAGATATGAGAAGAGACTTCACTTATATTGATGATATTGTTGAAGGAATAGTCCGGTTACTTGAAAAACCACCGGTTCATAATATTGGATGGGACAGATCTAACCCTGATTCAAGTTCAAGCTATGCCCCATACAAAATTTATAATATCGGTAACAATAAACCTATAAAATTAATGGATTTCATTAACACATTGGAAAAACTAATTGGCAAAAAGGCAAAAGTAGAATTATTACCAATGCAACCGGGAGATGTTAAGGAGACATATGCAGATATTGCCGATTTACATGCTGATGTGGGGTTCCACCCTTCAACAACAATAGAAGAAGGTTTAGCTCATTTTGTAAATTGGTACAAAAAGTATAATAAATAAGAAAAATAAGGGGTTTGCAAACTTCAATGTTGCATATTAGGCAGCACTGTTCAATATATTTAAAGTTTAATCTAATATGTGAAAATGCAAAACCAAAGAGTGGGTATATGGACGAATAATCCAAGTGAAAAATATAGATTAAAAATTTTGTAAGTTATTAAAAGGAGAAAGTAATTTGAATCCTGAAAATATGAAAACTCCATTGGAAGTTCTTAATGAGTATAATTTGTCAGATTTTCTCATGACATCCATTAAACGAAATTCTACAAAAAAGCCTCTATTCAAATTAAATCCTCTGTTTGAAAACTACTTTAAAGTTTGTTTTGAAGATCTGCCATATAAAGACATTTATAAAGCTGATTCTATGTTCCCTCAAGAATTTCACAAACAAGTGAAACAAATTGCAGAACGAGGAAAATTAAAAAAATCAGGCAAATATCATGAACTTTCAGTTTTAGCAGAACGCGAAAAGAGAAAATTTCTTATTAAAGGGACTGAGGTGGCATGAAAACCATTGCTTATTTTGTAAGTGAAAACATTAAAACACACCAACGTTTTATATATAATCAAATCGTAAAAATAACTAACTATCGCACAATCGTAATCGGCCCATTCGACAATACCGACCGTACAGAATTCCCCTTTGAAAACTACTATAATATAAACAAAATTAAAGATCTAAAAAAGTTCTTCGAAGAACAAGATATCATAGCCATTCATGCTCATCACGGATCACACGGACAAGAGATTTTGCCTGTATGTGAAAAATATAATATTCCTTTGATTGTTAGCATTAGAGGACGAGATGGTTCGGACAGACCGGAAATTTTCAAAAAAAATGCTAAGCGATATTCAGCTTTAAATAAACATGGTGCACACTATTACCCTGTATGCCAATATCTTGCAGAAGGATTAAGAAGGTTAGGAATTCCGGCTAAGAATATGCATGTATTATATGGTGGTATCGAATTAGATCTTTTCCCCTATGCTAACCGCACTCTTCCTACAGTAGGCGAAATAAGAGTTCTATCGGTAGGTAGACTTGTAGACAAAAAAGGATTTGTAACTCTTATAAAGGCATTTAAACACATTTATTCACAATATCCAAATGCTAGACTGCATATTATTGGAGCAGGTGAAGATGAGAAACGAATTAAATCCACCATTGCAGAATATAACCTTAAAGATGTTGTGATTCTTAGAGGAGCTATGGATTCAAAACAGGTTTCGGACGAATTGAAAAAAGCCCATATCTTCTGTCTAGCAAGTCAGACAGCTAATAATGGTGATGTCGAAGGCATTCCTAATGCCTTAAAAGAAGCAATGGCTAGCGGTTTACCTGTCGTTTCCACTCGACACGCAGGAATCCCTGAATTAATTGAACATCAGAGAACAGGATACCTAGCGCCAGAAAAAAATGATTTGGAGTTAGCGAAAGGCATACAATTCTTTATAGAAAATCCAGATGTTTGGACCGACTATACGGAAAGAGCACGGAAAGTCATTGAAGAAAAATTTGATGTCAATAAACAAATTATTGAGCAACAAAGACTATATTCTCTTGTAAATACAGTGAAAACAGAAAATGCAACGGAAAAGAAAACGTATACGCAAACGGAAACGGAAAAGAAAACCAAAGCGGTAACGGAAAAGAATACGAATACGGAAACGGAAACGGAAACGGAAAAGAAAACCAAAACGGAATCGGAAACGGAAAAGAAAAAGAAAACCAAAGCGGAATCGGAAAAGAAAAAGGAAATGAAAAAGAAATCGAAAACAAAAACGAAAACGGAAAAGAGTAAAAAGAAAAAATAAATCAAGTTAGGAAACAGCAGAGCGTGAAGGAAAAGAAGAATAAATGACACTCTTCCAAAGTATTGGTAGGTAAAATGATTAGAGTGTAACCAACAACTTTGGAGGTAGCGCATTTGGCGATGCTACCACGTCCGTTACGGGATGAAGGGCGAGAAAAGGGAGCTAATGCTCTAGGAACGATGGTTAGACTTCATATTCAATTGATCGCTTGCAATGTGTATTACGATCAAAAGAAATGTTAAACAAAGCAAAAACATACAGGCAGGAGGAGCTGTATTTTCATGGACTGGAAGTCTTTATATACTATTTGGACTAGTTATCCCAATTTAAATAATGAAATGCGTTTAATGCTTGAAGAAATGAAGGATGATGAAATATCACTTGAAGACGCCTTTTATAAAAATTTGGAATTCGGGACAGGTGGTATGAGAGGGGAAATGGGTCCAGGTACGAATAGGATGAACATTTATACTGTGCGTAAAGCGACTTTAGGACTTGCTGAATATATTCAATCGTTTGGGAATGAGGCAAAATCCAGAGGAGTCGTAATTGCTTACGATTCAAGACATAAATCTCCCGAATTTGCATTGGAAGCAGCCAAGACTTTGGCCACAAAGGGAATCAAAGCTTATGTATTTGATGAATTACGCCCTACCCCACAGCTCTCTTTTTCTGTACGTAAGCTGAGTGCATTTGCAGGGATCGTCATTACAGCAAGCCATAATCCGCCTGAATATAATGGGTATAAAGTGTATGGTCCAGATGGGGCACAACTACTTCCTGAGGCGGTGGATCAAGTCATTAATTACGTGAACGCGATTGAAAGTGAGCTTTCCATTGTAGTGGAGGAAGAAGAAGCCCTAAAGGTCAGAGGCCTCATTCAAATCATTGGCGAGGAGCTGGATACTGCTTATAACGAGCATTTGCTCACTATTCCTGAAGATTCAAAGTTAGCAGATGAAATCGATGTAAAGCTCGTGTTTACACCACTTCATGGTACAGCCAATAAATCAGTAAAACGTGCTTTGCATGATTTAGGATATCGAAATGTCCATATTGTTAAGGAACAGGAATTGCCCGATGCTCATTTTCCTACTGTTAAAGTGCCTAATCCAGAGGAACATGCTGCGTTTGAATTGGCCATTGAGCTTGGAAAACGTGTTAATGCTGATTTATTGATTGCCACCGATCCGGATGCGGATAGGCTTGGAATTAGCGTGAAGAACAATGCTGGAAATTATGTCGTATTAACAGGCAACCAAACTGGCGCTCTCTTTTTGGATTATTTAATTTCACAAAAACAAAAGAAAGGGACCCTTCCTCAAAATGGAGTCGTATTAAAGACCATCGTGACTTCAGAAATAGGACGGGCGATTTCTGAGCAAAATGGTTTAAAAACTGTAGATGTTTTAACTGGATTTAAATACATTACAGAAAAAATCAATGAATACCAGACAAGTGGAGAACATTCTTTCCTGTTTGGCTATGAAGAAAGCTATGGATATTTGATCAAAGATTTTGCTCGTGATAAGGATGCCATACAGGCTACTATTCTGGCAGTGGAAGTCTGTGCCTATTACAAGAAGCAGGGTAAAACGATGTACGAAGGTTTACTGGATGTATTCGATAAATATGGATACTATATGGAAGATTTACGGTCGTTGACTTTAAAAGGAATTGAAGGTACGAAGCAAATTCAAGCGATTCTCAATGAATTCCGGAGTAATCCACCAAATCAAATCTCTGGTCATCAAGTCGTGATTCAAGAGGATTATCTCAGCAGTAAAAAATACATGTATGGGACAAATAGGGAAGAGGACATCAAACTCCCAAAGTCGAACGTATTAAAATACTTTCTTGAAGATGGGACATGGGTATGTTTACGCCCTTCCGGAACAGAACCTAAAATAAAATTTTATTTCGGTGTTCAAGGAAGCTCGATGAAGGAAGCTCAGGGAAAATTATCCGCCGTTACGACAGACTTTATGAAAAGTATCAATAAAATGCTTTAAAGAAGTACCCTCATTCAGAGGATTTTCATAAAAACCTAGAGTCAGCATTCAAGAAATGCTGACCTTTTTTTGTCCATTAATGGATAGCACCCATCCTTTTCATAAAAACCCTTCTTAAAAATCAAGAATTCCGGCGGGGCGAATTAAGTGTGGCTGAATAGGGTTTATCCAAACATGTTCAGGGGATCGGGGGCTTATGCGGATATGCATGACTATTCGACACTTATTGGAATATTGAGCATATAATATACTATTCCAATCCACCAAATCCCCCTATGATAGTAGCCTTGCTGATACCGTATGACGTTACGTAGTACAGTTGTACAGGCCCTAGGATGGACCTTATGAAAGGTGCTAAATAGGGAGGTTTTTTTTTTTTTGGATCCTCATCGGCGTTCATATTGAGGCATTTCCCAATGAGACAAGCCTTGAAATATCACTTTAAAGTCTTAAGACACGTACATTTAACATCATACATAATCGAACATTCTAACAATAAAACGAACGTCCTATATGGTTGGAATAATAAACGCGGCTGGACATTAAGTGAATTTTTGTACCTTTAAGTACATTTCTAATTTGATTATGCTTCCCTAGCTCGTATTTCAATAATACTTCTGTAATATGGAACAGGCTCACGAAATTATCGCTGGCTCCAAAAAATGCCTATGCTTTTATATACAGTTGCTGTGATTATTGAAAACAGGGTATTAATTTTAAAAGCCATGGAATAAAGTATTAGAAGTTAAATGGAGCTATTTCATCTGTATTCGTTTATCACCAACTTTCTTCCTTTTTATTATTTAAAAGCAGGGAAAGAAAGTTGCTGTCTTTTTAAAAGAAGTTCATGAGATTGACATTTTCTTTTTTTGAAAAAAGGTCTATTCCCTACGAAGGTGAGTGAACATGAAAAATAGAATTAAAACAAAAGTGATAAAAATAATCAGTGGAAACAAGGTAACTGGTTTAACTGTTCAAGTTGCAGATACTCAAAGAAAAAGAGAAAAGGGCTTGATGTTTGTCGGAAAATTACCCGAAAATGAGGGGATGTTATTTGTGTTTTCAGAAGAAACATATGGTGGATTTTGGATGAAAAACACATTTATCCCTTTATCCATCGCTTTTCTTGATTCATATGGGGTAATTCTAAAAATACTTGATATGAAACCTTGTATAGATGATTATTGCCCTACCTATGATCCAGGAATTTTTTATTATTATGCAATTGAAGTGAATCTTGGATGGTTTGAAAAGAATCAAATCAAAAAAGGGGACTATGTAAAGTTTAATTGATTCCTATCCCCACCTCTAATTCTTGGAGGTGAAATTTTAAAAATGGGTATTTATGTTGATTATGCTAGGAAGCTTGTGAATAGTTTTACTAAACGAACATGGTGTTTTCCCTTCATTACCGGAAGCTCAGCAGCTCCTTTTCCTATGCAACTAGAGAGGGAGGTTTCTTGAAGGGTCAACTTATATTTAACTTTTCTCCGTTCCTAACAAAGGCTACCCCCAGTGGATTTAAATTATGCCAAGCCATATTCCTCAGTTATGAATTCAAAAGAAGTTTGACAGCATGATTATTAAATTTTGAGTAGTGTAGAAATATCTCCAAAAAATCTATTGCTGTATAGAAAAAATCTTCTAAATGAGGAACTACAATTTTAATATTTCACTACATAGAAGTAGATGAATTCAAAAAAGCCTTCTTAAAAAAAGAAACCGAACTCAAATGACCGGTTTTCTTTTTGATTATGGCTCTTTTTTGGAGCGGAAGTGCGGGGCTCCAGCGGGTGCAGCGGGACAGGTGAGACCCCACAGGCGTTTACGCCGAGGAGGCTCACCGCCCGCCCCGCGGAAAGCGAGCATCTGGAGGGTAACAACTCACTACTTGGTAAATAGCAACAAAGTATGTGAAAACAGCCTTGATTTTTTGTTTATATATTAATCGCCTCAATAAAATTTCAAATGGACCATTCAGATTTATGTTTTTCCAATAAAGTCGCCAAAACGAGAGAAAGAGACCAAATTCCTACTGCAATCATAGCAGCTATAACCTCTACTCACACGCCCTCCTAAATCAAGTGTTACTGGTGATAGCAATAGCACGGGCATTGTCTCATTCCAAGCATAGAAAGTTAATGAACGTTTTCCTAAAGCCATTAAAGAATGGTTAATGTATCCAGATTTTTTAACCTTGCCCTTCATTCCACGGGGAGCCATGCAGCAAGAAAGCACCTATCCTTGGCGTTTGTAGATCCTTTAACATCTTATGCTGCCTGCTTTTGTTTCTGGTCTAAGCGATGACTCAGGAAAGTTAAAAGACTTGCCAAGATAGCAATCAGCCCGCCTACCCATGTGACACTCATCAAATTTCCCTGATGGTAAACAATTCCGCCTAATGCGGAACCAAAGGCGATACCAACATTGCTTGCCACAGGCATCAGTGAAGCAGCCAATCCTGTAGCTTTAGGTTGATAAATACCTGCTAGGTCTATCAAATATAGCTGGGTAGATGTTGTTAAAAGGATGGCCATTAATGACATCAAGCTAATGTTAACCAAGCCAAAGATAAAATTATCTGTCGTCCAATATAAACTGATCAGGACAACTGCTTGCACGAGAAAAACAAACCGGAGGCGTCCGATGGCATTGTAGCTGGCAATTTTACCAGCGAGTATGTTGCTAAAAATGGAAATGAATCCGTAGCCAAACAAGATCCAACTGATTGAACCACTTGGTGCTTCCATTCCTTTCAGGATCGGAACAAGATACGTATAAACGGCATACGTCGCTCCAAAACCAAGCGATGGTATGAAAAAAGCCATTAAGATTCGCGGGTGTGTCAACAAAGAAAATTGATCACGCATTGAGCTACGGAATGGACTGTGCATAGTAGGCAAAATGAAGAAAGATGCCAAAAACGCAATACCTCCAAGAAAAGTCGTTAACAGAAAGGTTGCATTCCAGTCGTACCTTTCAGCGATGACAGTGCCAATTGGTACTCCGATCACGTTTGCAAGTGTAAAACCACCGAAAACGAATGATATAGCAAGTCCACGTTTTGCGATTGGCATGTTTTCACTGGCAACGATCATGGCAAGAGAAATTAAAACTCCTGTTACAATCGCAGTCATCATCCGAAGTGCAAGGAGCATGACATAGGTCGTCGAAATCACGCACAAAGCATTCAGGATAATGAACGAACCTATCAAAAACAACATCCATTTCCGTTTCGGAAAATGGCTGGTTGCCGACATCACAAGCGGTGTGGCAATGGCAAACGTAATGGCAAACGCAGAAACGAGTGTGCCTGCTTTTGCATTTGTAATATGGAGACTCGAAGAAATGTCGGTTAAGATCCCGACGATAACAAATTCGCTTGTCCCGAGAACAAATGTTAATAAAGTAAGTGTTAAGATGAGCAGCCAATGCCGCTTGGTTAATACTGTGGTGTGCATAAATACCTCTTTCCTTGATGAATGTAAAAGTTGTCACAGGGTGGAAAAACAATCTATCTATCATAACATAAAACATTTTTATGAGGAAAACCCTTGCATAGTTACCATTGATTATTTCCTGCTAAAAAAGCTTGTACCTTAATCATTCACTCATTTTACCGTAACCTGCTATGTTAGAAAACAAAAAAAATTTGAAACGGATTAATAAGGAAAAGCATAAGGGGAACAAAATAATAAAAATGTAATACTCTATATCAGGGAGAAGACATAAATCAAACAAGAAGGATGGGATCCTGATGGTTGATGAAAAAAAACGTGAACAATGGAAAGAGAAAGTTATCGAAAATCTGAAGAGGGAAGCTGTCAAAAATATCATAGCAATAACGGGAGACCTAGCAAAATTAGATGCTAAAGTCAATAATACTTACACTGTATACATCAAGGATGGAAGGATGATAAAGAAGCAAACAAATGGGAAGTGTGTTGTCATTAATGGGAAAATACAAGGATAAAAAGTTATGCAGGAATAATGAGTGCACTTTTTAGAATAAGTTGGTGGACAGTTTCCTGCCTTTAAACCGGGTAAGGGTAAAGACGATAAAATAGTTGTATAGCGTAAAAAAATACTCTGGAGAATAACTCATCCCAGAGTATTTTTTTGTACTTGGCTGCGGTAGCTAGGCATCTATTTTTCCGAGGCAACAAAACAAAAAATCAAAACTTAGCTAAAACAAATTGACAATGATAATCATTATCACATAAAATACTAATTGAAAATGATTATCAATTTCGAACGGTTCTCTGCATTTCAAATAGGCGGTACCCGTCAAAAACAAACGGACTGACCAAGTGCCGAGGTTGAAGAAGGATTCAAAAAAACTGAATGTGAGTGGAGGAGGAGCACCTATGGATAAAAATTTTATAATAGTAGAACGTTTTCAGCAAGAAGTAAGCTGCTGCTGTCCGGGTCAAAGGCACCAACATATAATTGAGTTTCTTCAAGGGGATGTTTGGACAATTACAAATGAACGGAAGTATATTGATTGCCTAGGGTGGCACTCTTTAATAGTTGTCAACAACGATTTTCAATTTTTTATGCACGTGGAAGATATCGAGGAACTGTATTCCAAGGGCAGCATTTGCTCCATTTTGGATTTGAACCTTAAAATTAACCATTTGCGTTTTAAAGTAAACGAAGCACTCGATGCACATAATAGGGAGTCATTTCTTTCATTTTCCGATGAACTGAGCAACGTACAAAAAATTAAGAATAAAATGAACTCTGGTGATGTACATGCTTTTTAAGAAGGCAAATTACATGTACATATAAATTAGTTGGAAGGGGGACTTATCATGTCTAAAATCATTATAATTTTTGCCAGTATGAGTGGAAATACAGAAGAAATGGCGAATGCCATTGCAGAAGGAATCACTGAAATCAGTGATGTGAGCATCGAAAAGATAGATATTATGGATGGTCCTGAAGCTTCCATGCTTGAAGATTACGATGGGATCATATTAGGAGTTTATACGTGGGGTGACGGAGAGTTACCCGATGATTTATTAGACTTTTATGAGGATATGGATCATATTGATCTAACTGGAAAGAAGGCTGCGGCGTTTGGTTCCTGCGATTCATCTTACCCACAATATGGTGCAGCTGTAGATATTTTGACAGAAAAATTAAGGGAACAAGGTGCTGTTATCGTCCTGGAAGGGTTAAAAGTGGAATTAACCCCAGATGATGAGGATATCAAAAACTGCCAAAATTTCGGAAGGGAATTTATTAAGAATAGTATTGTCACTCAATATAGAATTTGAAATTTTATGAGGAGAGAGAGGAGAAGGGAATGATCGGTAGGAAACATCGGATTTCCATTGCTACTTTAACTGATTATCATTTACAGGATTTTATAAGATGTCCTAATAAATTTTACTATTTTCATATAGAAGGAAAAATCACCACTCAATCGGATTGGAGGAAGATGGTTCAATTTGTGGTTAATCAAGTTGTAAGTCGATATTATAAACTTCCTCCAGAAAGTCAGACGACTAAGAAGGTTTTGGAGTTCATAGATGATCATTGGAGTGCCATTGAAGTACGTCAGTTCGAGTCGAAGATCCATTATTATAAGGCTCTTGCTAATATTACAGACCATTTACTTCAATGTTTAACTACTAAAAGAATTGAAAATCCACCTTTGTTTTTATATGAAAAATTCAACATGAATATGGATGAGTTGGGGACCGAACTTTCCTTAACATTTGAAGTGGCAGAATGGTCAGGCAACTCATTCATCATAAAGAAGTATTTAGTTGATACAGATGAAGAAATGAATCGTTTATTTAATAATATGATTTCGGTATTTTGTGAAAAGGCATTTGGTCAATTACCGGAAAGAATAGAGATATACTCGCTTATGGATGGTAAAAAAGAAACATTTATACCAACCAAGAAGGATGTTTCTGGTGGATTGGAATACCTCAACATGATCAAGAATCTTTTACAAGAACCCAAAAAGTATTTGAAAACGGATTCCTTAGCAGTTTGCAAAAGCTGTTCTTACCAAAAAAGATGTTATGAAGGAATTAATATAAATCAAGAAAGATTTAACAGTCAATAATCGCATTTAAAAAACCTGAAATTATTGTCTATATCACTAGGAATTACCGTATATTAAAGAGAAAAGAAACGTTCCTGGATGTTGCCTAATTAACTGAATCAGAGAAATATCCTTCCAAAAAGGTTTTGGAGGGCTATTGGGCATGGCCAAAAATAGTAGATTTAAGGGAAATGAATCTTTTATAGAAGGATTTGACATGCTATTTGCTGGTATATTTCACTAACGAAGGCTGATAAATAACCATTGTATTAAGCAAAAAAAGAATGAGATATGAGCATAAAAAGAAGAATTGTCTATTTATTACATTTTATATTCCAAAAATAACCTCGCCAGAATATAAGTTAAAAACCAAATTCAAGCGGTTAAGTCATAATCAAATCATTTAAAATGGAAAAAAATATATTTTCAAAAGGGAATTCAATACTTTTGTTGAACATGAATATTGTGGAACATTTTAACCGCATGAAATTGTAACCGTTTACATCGGGGCATTGAACATATCTTACTTGGTTCATGGTAGTAATTATCAGTAAAAAAAGAATGGAGGTAAACCCATGGTTAGCACGATGGCAATTAATAAGGATGATTCCCGTTCCTTTCTAACGGAAGAACACCTATTATTTAAAAAATCAATTCGTGAATTTCTCGCCAAGGAGGCTGTCCCCTTTTATGATCATTGGGAAAAAGAGGGGGAAATACCTTACTCATTTTGGGAAAAGGCAGGAGATAATGGATTTTTATGTCCGTGGATTGAAGTGGAATTCGGTGGAATAGGAGCAGATTTTGGATATTCGGTTGTGCTGGCAGAGGAATTGGAGAGGGTGGGTTCAGCCTTGGGAGGAGTATTCATTCATTCAGATGTTGTAGCCCCTTATATTGCTTCCTTCGGAACAATAGATCAAAAACAAAAATATTTACCAAAGTTCATTACAGGGGAAATGATTTCTGCCTTTGCATGGACAGAGCCGGAAATGGGATCGGAATTAGCTGATATTCAAACCACAGCCATCAAGAAAGATGGGTATTATCTTCTCAATGGAGCCAAAACGTACGTTACAAATGGCTTTAAAGCTGACTTCATGATAGTAGCATGCAAAACTGATCTAAATGTTGTTCCTCCAAAGGACGGAATCAGTCTACTGCTCATTGATAAAGATACACCAGGGTTATCACGGGGAAGAAAGCTTTGTAAATCAGAACAGGGAAGCTCAGGCACAGCAGAACTATTTTTCGATGATGCTTCAGTTCCAGTTGGCAACCTCCTTGGGGAGGAAAGGAAGGGCCTTTCATATATCATGCAAAAACTGCAGCAGGAAAGACTAATGAGTGCGATCAGGTCTTTAATGGCAGCGAAAGAGATGCTTCACTTAACGATGAATTTTATAAAAAGACAAAAAGCATTTGGGAAGAAAAGAAGTGCATAAAAAAATGCACAGTTTACCGTCGCAGAAATAGCGACAGATATTCATCTGGGAAGAACGTTCATTGATGAGTTGATCTGTAAACATATGGATGGGGAGAATATCATAACTGAAGTATCGATGGCTAAACAATGGATAACGGAGATGTCTCAGAGAATATCTAATAAGTGTATGCAGTTGCATGATCGTTACGGAAGTATGGGTGACGATAAAATTGCCCGGCGTCATCGGGACATTTCTTTGCCAACATTCTTTACAGGGACAGATGAAACTATAAAAACCCTGATTGCTAAAAATATAGGATTTTAATCTTTAATACTATAAATCTATCCAACTGCCTCAATTAAAACTGGGCAGTTTTTTTATACCATTCTTTCAATATAATTACAATGAACTAGTTATTTATAAAAAAAGGTTTATACAGCTTGCCTTATGGGTAGAAGAGACTGTGCATATGAAAAATTAATATTTTTGTAAAATTTGTAATTGTTATGCGAATGATGGAGGTGCTTTTTATGTTAAAAATTGAAAATGTATCGAAAATCTATAAGGGAGGAAAGAAAGCAGTAAAAAATATATCTTTGGATATTAAAAAAGGGGAGTTCATTTGCTTCATTGGTCCGAGTGGGTGTGGTAAGACCACGACAATGAAAATGATTAACCGTCTTATCGAGCCATCTGAAGGCAACATACTTATTAATGGTGAAAATATCATGGATAAAGACCCAGTTGAGCTAAGAAGACAGATCGGCTACGTTATCCAGCAAATCGGACTTTTCCCTCACATGACCATTCTTGAAAATATCACCCTCGTTCCAAAACTTCTTAAATGGAATGAACAGAAGAAAAAAGAACGGGCACTGGAATTGCTTAAGCTTGTCGATATGGGACCCGAATACCTGGAAAGGTACCCTTACGAATTAAGCGGCGGACAGCAGCAAAGGATAGGCGTTCTCAGAGCACTTGCTTCCAATCCTCCACTCATTTTAATGGATGAACCTTTTGGCGCATTAGATCCAATCACCCGCGATGCCCTTCAGGAGGAATTTAAAAATTTGCAGCGCACACTTGATAAAACAATCGTTTTTGTTACGCATGATATGGATGAAGCCATTAAGCTAGCCGACAGGATCGTCATCTTAAAGGCTGGTGAAATCGTCCAAGTGGGAACACCGGATGAAATCCTCAGATACCCAGCAAATGAGTTTGTTGAAGAATTCATCGGCAAAGATCGTTTGCTTCAAACAAGACCCAATGTTGAGTTGGTTGAACAAATCATGAGTCGAAACCCAATTTCCATTACTGAGGAAAAATCCCTTACCGATGCTATTACGATAATGCGCGAGAAAAGGGTCGATTCATTACTTGTGGTCGATGAGCAAAATGTTTTGAAAGGGTTCGTAGATGTTGAAACGATCAGTGAATATCGAAAAAAAGCTAAATTAATCAGTGAAGTCATCAATACTGAAGTCTATTCAGTGAAACAGGATACTTTAATCCGCGATTCCGTTCAAAAGATTTTAAAACGAGGTTTCAAATACGTGCCTGTAGTTGACCAAAATAAACATTTGGTCGGAATTGTCACTAGGGCTACATTGGTCGACATTGTATATGACAGCATTTGGGGAGAGGACGAAAATCAAGTGGCAGAAGTAGTAGAAATGTTTTAGGAGGTGTAATAGATGGAAACAATGCTCGAATTTTTACAAACGAACTGGCAAGAATTAATCTTTAAAGCATGGGAGCACTTATATATTTCCATGATCGCTGTTTTCCTTGGAATAATAGTCGCTGTTCCACTAGGGATAATGTTGACGCGAATGAAAAGGAGCGCATCGATTATAATCGGAATTGCGAACATTATGCAGACACTGCCAAGCTTAGCGGTCCTCGCCTTTTTCATTCCTCTCCTTGGCGTTGGGAAAACACCCGCGATCATTGCGTTATTTTTTTATTCCGTTTTACCCATACTCAGGAATACATATACAGGTATTAAAGGCGTAAATGAAAATCTGCTGGAATCCGGACGCGGCATCGGGATGACAAGCTGGGAAAGGATTCGTCTGGTAGAATTCCCGCTTGCACTTTCCGTCATTATGGCAGGTATCCGTACGGCTTCCGTCTATTTAATTGGATGGGCTACCCTAGCTTCCTTTATTGGAGGCGGGGGCTTGGGAGATTACATTTTTATCGGTTTGAATTTATACCAAACAGAATATATCATCGCTGGTGCAGTTCCGGTAATCATCATGGCTATCCTGGTTGATTATGTATTCTCGATCATAGAGCGAAAAGTCGTACCAAAAGGCTTGAAAGGCATGAAGGAAGTTGCTTGAGGAGGATTACCATGAATAAAAAAATAAGAAATACAATTTTAATGGCTCTTATCGTTTGTGTATTAATGATCACCGGCTGTTCTTTGCCTGGTCTAGGGTCATCTTCTGAGACTACTGTAAAGATCGGTGCCCAAAGCATGACCGAATCCGAAATCCTGGCGAACATGATCGCTCAACTCCTTGAAAGGAATACGGAACTTGATACGAAAATCATCAAAAATCTAGGTTCGAATTTCGTTCAGCAAAAAGCGATGGAGACCGGTGATATAGATATAGCAGCTACTCGATATACAGGGACGGATTTAACGAGTGTACTGGGACAGGAAATCGAAAAGGACCCAGTAAAGGCGATGGAAATTGTTCAAAGGGAATTCAAGGAACAATATGGGTTCAAATTTTTTGATTCTTATGGATTCGATAACACATATGCCTTTACGATTTCTAATGAATTGGCTGAGCAAAAAGGGTATCAGAAAATATCGGATTTGGAAAAGGATGCAGGTAATTTAAGGTTAGGTGTGGATAGTGCTTGGTTAAAAAGAAAAGGGGATGGTTATAAAGGGTTCGTCGATACATATGGATTGGAATTTGGAGAAACTTATCCGATGCAGATTGGCTTAGTATACGATGCAGTCAAAAATGGTCAGATGGATATTGTCCTTGCATATTCCTCAGATGGACGGATTAAGGTTAATGATTTGAAGCTCTTAGAAGATGATAAACAATATTTCCCTCCATATGACTGTTCACCGGTCGTTACTGAAGAATTATTGGAACGGTATCCTGAAATTGAAGAGGAACTTAACAAGTTAATTGGCGAGATCACTACTGAAACCATGCAGGAATTGAATTATGAAGTGGATGGAAACTTGAAGGAGCCATCGGTCGTAGCATCGGAATTCCTTAAAGCACATAAATATTTTGAATAATTGGGAGGTGCAAACTAATGGAAACCTTGCAACAGTTGGGAACTTATTATTCCCAGAATTGGATGTATGTTCTTACTGAATTTTATCGCCATTTTTTAATGTCTGCTTATGGAGTGTTATTTGCAGCAATTGTAGCCATCCCGATAGGCATTTTCATCGCGAAACATCAGAAATTGAGTAATTGGGTATTTTCGATAACGAATGTCATACAAACCACACCAGCATTGGCTATGCTTGCACTCCTGATGCTAGTGATGGGGCTGGGGACAAATACGGTAATCTTATCGTTGTTTTTGTATTCATTGCTGCCAATCCTGAGAAACACGTATGTCGGGATTACAAGTATAGATCATGCTTATTTAGAATCTGGCAAGGCAATGGGAATGACAAAGCTCCAGTTACTAAGAATGGTCGAACTTCCATTATCTCTATCTGTCATCATGGCTGGCTTACGTACAGCTCTTGTCGTTGCAATTGGTGTAACTGCTGTCGGTACATTCGTAGGGGCAGGCGGCCTGGGGGATATCATTGTCAGGGGAACGAATGCGTCAAATGGAACGGCAATCATACTTGCAGGAGCAATTCCGACGGCATTGATGGCCATTCTCTCGGATCTTTTACTCGGATGGCTGGAACGGATACTTTCACCTATAAAGAAGAAAAAAGTTCATACTGCCTAGAACTAATAGGAAAATAAAAAAGCCGTTGCATGTTATTGCAATGGCTTTTTTTAACTTACCGATTAGAAGTCAGAAGCTTAGACTGGCAGATTTAGTTTTTTATTTCACGAAAAGGGTAACTATAAGGGTAGTCCTAAAAAAAGTATAAGGGGAATCATTCATGAAACTTACACCTGAGCAGCGTATTGAACTTCATGGCTTTAATAATCTTACGAAATCTTTAAGCTTTAATATGTATGATATTTGTTACACAAAAACCAGGGAAGAGAGGGAGTCCTACCTGGATTATATCGATGAACAATATAATGCAGAGCGGCTTTCGAAGATCCTGCACAATGTTGCGGATTTAATAGGGGCGCATGTTTTAAATACGGCCAAACAGGATTATGTCCCTCAAGGCGCCAGTGTAACCATTCTTGTTTCAGAAGGACCTGTCGTCGAAGTACCAATGGGGACTTATGAGGAATCACCAGGGCCTTTACCTGATAATGTGGTCATGCAACTGGATAAAAGCCATATTACCGTACATACATACCCAGAATACCATCCAAATGAAGGCATTAGCACATTCAGGGCCGATATCGATGTCTCTACATGTGGAGAAATATCACCCCTTAAAGCCCTTAATTATCTCATTCATTCCTTCGATACGGATATTATCACGATCGATTACCGAGTAAGAGGATTTACGAGAGATAAAGATGGGCGAAAATTGTTCATTGACCATGATATAAATTCCATTCAAAACTATATTCCTGATGAAGTAAAAGGTTTATATGACATGATCGATGTAAATGTATACCAGGAAAATATATTCCATACGAAATGTAAGCTGAAAAGGTTCGATATTAATAATTACTTATTCGGTTATACAGAGGAAAAGCTGAATAAAGAGGAAAGGCTAGAAATTATAGAAAGGCTTCAAACGGAAATGGATGAAATTTTTTATGGTGCCAATGTTCCACATCCAATAGAAAAAAACAAGCATGCCGATTAAGGGATGCTTGTTTTTTATTGAAAAAGTTAATTTAAATGGAAAGCCTGAACCAATATATAGCCGAGGCAACTCAATAATATAGAGCCAACAAGTCCAGCAATAAAAGGCTTACCGCCATATTTCCTAAAAGTTACAAGGTCAATATTCAATCCTAATCCCGCCATCGCCATGGCCATGAGGATATAAGAAAGCATAACAAGCTTTTCGGCAAAAGGTTCAGGAACTGCACCTGAAGAATAAATGGCACTCATCAATAAAAATCCAAAAATGAACCACGGTATCTGAATGGATTTCCAGGAAAATTTCTTTTTGGTAACCGTTGATCGTTCTTTCCAATTGATGATGAATCCAATTAAAATGGCAACGGGTATGAGCAGGGCCACCCTAGTCAATTTGACCACCACTGCCAAGTCGACAGCCTCATTCCCCCCCGGTGCCGCAGCAGCGATGACGTGAGCAATTTCATGGAGTGTCGCACCCGAAAAAATACCATATCCTTGATTTGATAACTCCAATAATGGATATAGGACCGTATATCCGAAGGTGAAGGTTGTACCTAATACAGCAACCGTCGCTACAGCTATTGCTGTATCTTTTTCTTTTGCTTTTATTTGGGAGGAAATTGCTAGTATGGCAGCAGCTCCGCAAATTCCCGTTCCGCAAGCTGTCAATATCCCAAGTTTTTTCTCAACTTTAAATAGGCGGGTCAATCCATAAACTACTAATATACCAAATGCAAGACTAATGGCAGCCACTGCAAATGTTTTCGGACCGGCATTAATAATATCCTTTAGGTTCAAACGCATCCCCAATAAGATAATGCCCACTCTCAAAAGGACTTTACTTGAATAATTTGTCCCTGCAACGGTGTAAGCCGGGACACCGATTAGCGATTTCCAAACAACACCAATCAGAATTGCAATGACTAACTGTCCGATTATATGAAGGAATGGAAGCTCTGCTAAGTATTTTGCTGCAATGGCAATTAGCAAAGTCAATGCTATTCCTTTTGTAAATCCGAGTTTTTTAGCTTCAATTTTTATTTGTTCCAGTGTGATCACTCCATCTATGTTGATGCTTTTAACTTTAAAACTAAATTAAAAATAAGTGAAATATATTTTTGCTATTTCAATGATTACTTATACTTATGATAAAATGAAACGCATAGTAAAATAGGGAGGTAACAATGGATCCGTTAAAAGTATTCGTAACTGTAATCGAACAGAAAAATTTTTCAAGAGCAGGGGATATCCTGAACCTGTCGCAGCCAGGAGTCAGTCTTCACATAAGGAATCTGGAAAATGAGTTAGGAACGAAATTAATTTATCGTTCCCCCAAACAAGTTCAAATAACAGAGCCGGGAAAAATTTTGTATAGACATGCAAAGCAAATGCTTAATCATTATGAGACCGCAAAAAGAGAAATAAATGAATTTAATAACGTGGTTAGCGGAACGATGAAAATAGGTGCAAGCTTCACGATAGGGGAATATTACCTTCCAAAAGTATTAGCAGAATTTACCACTAAATATCCGATGGTGGATATACAAATCATCATCTCTAATTCAAATGATGTCACCCAAAGAATCCGTTCGAATAAGCTTGATATAGGCTTGATTGAAGGGGAAACGGATTATAAAGATATAGATGTCAGGCCCTTCATGAATGACGAGATGATTGTGGTCGTTCCCCCGGATCATCCACTTTCACAGATGGATCTCATCGAAGGCAACATGCTCCAAAACCAAATATGGGTACTTAGGGAGCAAGGATCGGGGACCCGTACATATTCCGATAAACTTCTGAGCAGTCTGGAGTTAAACATAAAGAAAACCTTTATTTTCACCAGTATCCAAGGAGTGAAAGAAGCGGTGATGGCTGGACTCGGCATTGCCTTATTATCCCGATTGACAGTACAAAAAGAATTGAAGTCCAATGAATTGAAAACTTTCCATTTGAAAAATGAGCCCCTAATAAGACCTTTTTCGATCGTGAAAAAGTTGGACTTCGAAGCATCAAAAGCGATGGAGTTGTTTCTAAGGAAGGTCGAAGAATTTGCGATAAAGGGCCGTCCTAAATAAAAACCCTAAACATTTGCTCATCCTTTCATTTTCAATGATGGGGTGGGCATTTTTAACGACGAATTATCATTAATTTTAATGAAAACGTCGAAAGTAATTTGGAATATGTCAATGATTAAACGAATTTTACGAATTTTAACATAATTGCAAACATATAAATTAAATAGGTAGTCTCCAGGAAATTTTAAGTTCCTGTAGACTTTTCCTGATATTAATAATCTTAAAAGGAGCAACCACATTGGCTACAGAAGAGCAGAAAGATAAACGGATTTCTGTTTTCGACAGAATTATAGGATTCATGCCAAAATTTTATGTGATTGGGACAATTTTAATTTTTGTTTATACACTGGTTGCGATGGCTCGTTTAGGTATCCAAACTTTGAAAAATCCAGAGGAAACCATTGTACCTGCCCCCCCTGTTTCCCAGGGTTTTGAACATACATTGATATCGTTAATCATCGAACCGATCGTAACGTCTGAATTTTATCAAATCATCTTTAACACGTTATTCCTTTACCTAGTTTGGATATTGCTTTTCCTATTAGCCCCGATAGCTTTTTACCGTTTAAAACATTTTAAATTTTTTAATATTGAAATTGAAATTGAAAAACAAGATGCAGCCGTTTATGAAGTATTCAGCATGAGCAGTTCAAAAATGAAATTTGCAGCGTATTTAACTTCCGAGGAATTTCAATTGGAGATATCAGAGGAAATTGCCAACAGCAAGGACTTTAGAACACCCTTAATCTATACATTGGACTGTGCCGTGGATTTTTATTCCGATCAATTAGGTCTTTCCTTTACCTATGATATCTATACCCTGAACCAGTTCAAAAAAGCAAAGCTGCCTAAATCAATCAAAGCGATGCTTGATAAATCCATTCAAACCGGCGAACCGTGCATTACAAATAAAAGCAATAGCGATAGTGAATATTACAAGAATTTTCTTATTCATTATTTCGAAAACATGGACGGTAAATTCGTCACTGTCTTAAATAGTTATCAAACTGAATTCGATACATTCGATAAATCACTGCTAAAAATCCTGCAAAACGTCATATACGATTACTATTTACAATATAACTATATTTACGAAGCAAGTGAGAAGTTGGAAAAGAATGAAACCATTTCCCCTAATAATTAAAAAAACCACCCTACAAGTGGTTATTTTTTTTGGAAAGGTGATTGTTAATTATATTTTGGACAATTACATTATTACCAATGAGCTCCGACGATTTATTTACATGCTGTTCCCGAAAATCCATGTTCTTTATTTTCTTAGACTTTTTCCCATTTTTAAAATTATTAAAGGCATTTAAAAAAGCTATCTGAATCACTCCCCTTATAGATTAGTATATTCATATTTTGGATAAAATTTCATGAAAAACCCCTTTTTAGTAAAAAATATTATGTGGTTTCCTTTATGATGTTCCGCGTTCAATATAGTATTAAAAGATGATTTCAAAAAAATAAAATAAATGTCAATAAAAAATGAAAATCAAAATATTCATAAAATATATTTGTTGTATATTGACAGTTGATTGAAGAAGGTGGTAGTTTATACATAAGGCGTTCTTTATAAAGAACGAGTTTTAAAAAGGTACAAGAATTAAGGTTTGAGAAGTCCTTTTTTACGTATATATTTTGCGATTTATTTTATCATGGACATTCACCGCCAGGAGGAAAAAAATGAGCGCAATCGCTGGCCTCTATCATTTAAACCAAGAACCGATCAATCTCCATCATGGGGATATATTAATGAAATCATTATATAAATTTCCCGCCGACAGCATTCAAATATGGAATGATGAGCGAATCATATTTGGCTGCCATAATCAATGGATTACCCCTGAATCGGTGAGTGAAACTCTGCCATTTTTTGATTATGCCAGACAGCTTGCCATTACCGCCGACGCAATCATTGATAATCGGGAAGAATTATTTGAACGATTACAGGTTAAGAATTCTGACCGACTTAATATAACGGATAGCCAATTGATTCTGCTTGCTTATTATAAGTGGGAAGAGGAAACACCAAAGTATTTAGTTGGTGAATTTGCTTTCATGATTTGGGATCAAAAACAACGCAAATTGTTCGGAGCTCGTGACTTTTCAGGAAGTCGCACTCTTTATTATTTTAAAAACCAAGATAAATTAGCATTTTGTACAACAATTGAACCGTTGCTTAATTTGCCATATATTGAAAAGAGATTGAATGAGGATTGGTTATCGGAGTTTTTGGCCATTCCCATTAATGTTGAATCAGTAGATACCTCATCAACCGTTTATCAGAACATTAAACAAATACCACCATCACATTCAATAACGGTCATTGATGGAAGTGTAACTTTTTCCAGATACTCTTTTATAAAAATACAAGAAAAACTGAAGCTAAATACGAATGAAGAATATGAAGAAGCTTTCCGCGAAGTTTTCGATAAAGTAGTGAGATCCAAATTAAGGACTACATACAATATTGGCTCACATTTAAGTGGGGGGTTAGACTCAGGATCCGTCGTTAGCTTTGCAGCCAGGGCTTTAGATGAGCAAAAAAAACAGTTATATACATACAGCTATGTACCAGTTGAGGATTTTGTCGATTGGACTCCTAAAAGTAGAGTTGCTGATGAGAGACCTTTCATTTCTTCTACTGTTGAGTACGTAGGAAATATTAAGGATAACTATTTGGATTTTAAAGATAAGAGCCCTTTATCCGAGGTGGATGATTGGCTTGAGGTGCTAGAAATGCCTTATAAATATTATGAAAATAGTTTTTGGTTAAAAGGCATTTATGAAAAAGCCGCACAAGAAAATATCAGAGTGCTACTAAATGGTCAAAGAGGTAATTGGACCATATCATGGGGACATGCTTTAGACTATCAAGCTAGTTTATTAAAGCAGTTTAAACTAATTCACTTTTACAAAGAATTACATTCATTCAGTGAAAATTATGGTGTGAACAAATCAAGAGTCATGACAGCGATAAGAAAAAAAGCCTTCCCATCATTATCATCAGCGGAAGAACCTTATCCAATGTTAATAAACCCCGACTTTGCAAAAAGAACGAAAGTATTCACCAAATTAGAAGAACATAACATTGATGTTAAAGGTACCATTAAAACAAATGTTTTTACTATGAAAAGAACTCAATTTGAACAATTATACTATTGGAGTATAAATGGGAATATTTCCACCAAGCTATCCTTAAGACATTCTATAGCTGAACGTGATCCAACTAACGATTTGCGTATCATCCAATTTTGTAATTCAGTCCCAGAATCACAATATGTATTAAATGGTCAGGATCGCTCCTTAATAAGAAGGGCCACTAAGGACTATCTGCCTGATAATGTTAGGCTTAATAATAAAACGCGCGGAATACAAGGATCAGATGGAATTCATAGAATGGCATCATTATGGAGTTCTTTTATAGATGAAATGCATAGTCTTAGTAAAGATGAAGTCATGTCTGAATTTTTAAATATGGAGGAAGTTAGAAAAGCACTTAATAGCGTCGAACAAACACCTCTTCCAGAAAAAGTGTTTGATGATGATTTCAGAATTTTAATGCGAACCTTAATCGTTTCACGATTTATAAAAAAACATTTTGAGGGGAGGTGAAACAATGAAAAAAGAATGGGAAAAACCAAAATTAGAAATACTTAATGTTAATTTAACAATGGCTGGACCAGGAAGGAGACTTCCTGATGCAATTCAACCAGATCCGGATGATCCGGTAAAATTCAGTTAAGTTTCATTTAAAAGGTTATGCCCTTACACCGTGTAAGTGTAAGGGTTTCTTTTGAAAACAGTGATGATATGTTTGGAGTGAAGAAAAATGCTAAGCACGGAAAATACATATACGTATACCACATTTGGATTAATTGCAGAAAGTGTACTTCCTCTACCTGAGTTAGAGAAAATGACAGATATTGAAAAGGAAGCCGATATAACGATTAAAAAGAAAGATTTATCAAATGTTTGGTCAAAAATAAATCCTTTAATTCGTACTAGTTTTTTCGTTGAAGGAAATCGCGTAATGTTCGAAGTGCCTGGATTAGCTGTTTTTTCAATAGAAAATGGGAAAACCATTACATTTTCAACTTACGGCAGTGATAAAGATGATAGGATTCGGCTTTATATTTTAGGGAGCTGTTTAGGAATTCTGTTGATGCAAAGAAAGGTATTGCCACTTCATGGAAGTGCAATAGCCATCGAAGGAAAAGCATACGCTTTTATTGGTGAATCAGGAGCTGGCAAGTCTACTCTGGCATCCTCTTTCGTTAATAAGGGGTATAAACTTTTAAGTGATGATGTAGTGGCTATAACACTAACGGAGGAATACCAGCCGTGGGTTATCCCCTCATACCCTCAACAAAAATTATGGCAGGAAAGTTTAAACGCTTTTGGAATGAATTCTACTGATTACCAACCATTATTCGATAGAACGACAAAATTTTCGATACCAGTGCAAACTGACTTCTATAACAAACCTTTGCCACTTGGAGGGATATTCGAATTAGTTGGGGCAGATATAGTGTCCATAGATCTACAACCTATTGAAAAGCTTCATCGATTTCAAGTAATGCACTTGCATACCTATAGACGATCTCTAATTGAAAGAATGAATATGATGGATTGGCATTTCAAGATTTGTGCAAAGTGTATGAATGCTGTGCCGATATATCGATTAAGACGTCCAAACTCAACATTCACAGCCCACGAAATTTTAACGAGAATTCTAAGTGTTATTAAAGGAGAGAAAAATATATGATTAACGCATCAGTTCTATCAAAAAATAATGTAATTACTCAAAATCAGGGGAATATTGTTAGTGATATGGATGGGGAATTGGTCATGCTCAGCATTGAAAAAGGGAATTATTATAATCTGGGAGTTCTAGGTGGGGAAATTTGGAGTTTAATTGAGAAACCTATTAAAATTAGTGACTTACTAGATAAATTGATTTCACAGTATGACGTCAGTCAACAAGAATGCGAAGAAGAAGTGTTATCTTTTTTAAGTGATTTATATAATGAGGGGTTAATTATCTTACCAGCTGAATTATAAGCATTTATATTCCAGTTTATATAGGGGCAAAAGATGAATCTTTACAAAAAAATTATCACGTTCATATCATTAAATAGAAGCATGAAGTGGTTATTGTTTGAAGCGTTATTTTTTTTAGCAGTAGGCCGTATTTTTAAATTGTTTCCATTTATTAAGAGTGCCCGATTACTGGGAAATCACATGGAAGAAACCAGCTATTCTGTAAAATATTTAGATAAAGAAGTAATAAAGAATATTTCAGAGGCCATACATATCATGAGCTACTATACATTCTGGGAGAGCCAATGTTTAGTTAAGGCGGTAGCTGGAATGAAAATGCTTGAAAGAAGAGGAATGGAAAGTACAGTTTATTTTGGCACGGCAAGAGATGAAAATGGTGATTTGATTGCTCATGCTTGGTTGCGGAGTGGTCCGTATTATGTAACGGGCGCAGAAGAAATGGGTAAATTCATTGTTGTCGGGAAATTCGCTAAAACAAAAAAAGCTTAAAAAGAGGGAATTAAATGAATGACAAAACCAATTTCGATTCATCAAGCATATCTAATGAATTAAAGTTTTTATTGGATTGTCTGAAAAGTGAAACAAACAAGCAGGTTCCATTTAATGTAGAACAAAACCTTGATTGGAATTTGTTCTTGAAACTGGCCAGGCATCATAGGGTTTACCCACTTATTTATAAAAAACTAAAATACGCAAATTATATTCCTGCACCTATAATTCAATCGATGTACTACGATTATCAAAAAAATACCTTTAAAATGTTAAAGCTAAGTGGAGAAATCGAAAGGATTTCCCGAGTTGTTTTTGAAAATGAAATTTCGACGCTATTTTTAAAAGGACCTATATTGGCAGCTGATTTATATGGAGGTATATCTCAAAGGACTTCAAGTGATGTTGATATTTTGGTTAACATCGATGATCTAAAGAAGATCGAGTCCCTTTTAATTCAAATGGGATATGTAAAAGATGAATATATACAAACCGTATTAAATGATTGGAAGTGGCGCCATCATCATTTTGTCTATTTTCATACCGAGAAAGAGATTAAACTTGAAATTCATTGGCGTTTAAACCCAGGTCCAGCCAAGGAACCAACTTTTAATGAGTTATGGCTACGAAAGAGGGTTAGCTCACTAACTACTTCATATCCGATATATTGTTTAGGTAATGAGGATCTCTTTTTATTTCTAGCTTCACATGGGGCGCGTCATGGATGGTCACGCCTTCGCTGGTTAGTGGATATCGACCGACTTTGCCAAAAAAAATTGGATTGGGATAAAATAATTAGCCTGCTAAAAAAATATCAATATATGCATGTTGCAGGTCAAACATTAGTCCTGACTTCCCAAATGTTAAATACACCGATAAACAAAGAAGTAAACGATCTTACACTAAAATACCGTTCCAATCGATTGGCACAAGAAGCACTATTTTATATTCAACGATTCATTAACCTTCATGATGAACCACTATCTGAAGAGATTGCTAGTTATCATAAAAAGCATCTATTTTCACTCATGTCATTTCAGAATAAACTGTTATTCGTACTCAGTTTTCTTCATCCTTATTTTGAGGATACAAAAACCTTGCCGTTGCCTCAAAAGTTCCATTTTTTATATTTTCCTTTGAGGCCTTTTTTATGGTTTTGGAGAAAAACGAGAATACGAAATGTCATAGGAGGATAAGATGAAACAGCTGTGGTTCTTTTTCAAAAGGCTATACACTTTCACAGGGAAAATACTATTTATCAATATGCTAGGAATGGTCATTGTTAGCTTAATGGACAGTGTAGGCATTCTTTTATTAGTACCCATGATAAGTGTAAGTGGAATTATAGATATAGATCTATCAAATAATCTTCCTTCCACGCTCTCTTGGATAGTCGAGATACCTAAAATGATAAGCTTATCCATTATCTTAGGTTTTTATATTGTTCTAGTGATTCTCCAGAACATTCTCCAACGAAATCTTACAATACGTGATGTGAGAATGCAGCAAGCATATATCAGTCATTTAAGGATTCAATTGTATCAGTCTTTATTACATGCCAACTGGGAGTTCTTTATTAAAACACGGAAATCGGATTTAATAAATATCATGACAAACGATTTAGCACGAGTTAATGCAGGAATTAATTTAATCTTACAATTATTAGCTTCTGTGATCTTTACACTCATTCAAATTGGTGTGGCGTTTTGGTTAGCTCCGAAAATTACAGTATTCGTTTTGGTTGCTGGTTTGGTCCTGGCACTATTTTCAAGGAAATTCATCCGAAAAGCTAAGTCATTAGGAAGTAGGACATCTCAATTAGCACTAAGATATTTAGCCAGCGTTACCGACCAGTTAAATGGAATTAAGGATATAAAAAGTTATCATTTAGAGAAATCACATGTAAATTGGATCAGTTCATTAACGAAAGAAATGAATGATGAGCAAGTTGAGTATATTAAATTAAACACAAAATCTCAATTATCATATAAAGTAGCATCTGCCTTATTAATCGCATCTTTCGTTTTTTTATCCATTACACTTTTTGCAGCTCAACAGGAAGAACTTTTACTCATTATCCTTATTTTTTCAAGGTTATGGCCTAGATTTACAGCCATACAAAGCAATATGGAAAATATATCTTCAACTTTACCAGCTTTCAAATCCATTATGAAAATAGAAGGTGAAGCAAAAGGCTACAAAGAGGCTTATAGTCTCGAGAATATCATGCCAATTGTCATCGAACAAAAACTGGAATGTCATGATCTTTTTTTTCGTTATAACAAAACTGAAACAGACTATACACTGCAAAATATCAATATAGCAATACCCGCTAATAGGTTGACCGCTATCGTCGGTCCATCCGGAGCAGGTAAAAGCACATTAATCGATCTAATGATGGGCCTCATGCTCCCTGATGTGGGAGAGATTATAGTTGATGGTAAAAAACTCTCTAGAAAAGATTTAATCGGTTTAAGGAAATCTATTAGTTATGTTTCCCAAGATCCATTTTTATTCAATGGAAGTATTAAGGAAAATTTGCTTTTAGTCGAACCGAAGGCCAGCGACCAACAAATATGGGAAGCGTTGGAATTTTCTGCGGCGGCTGATTTTGTGATTAAATTGCCTCAAAATATAGATACGGTAATTGGGGATAGAGGCATTAGGTTATCTGGGGGAGAAAGACAGAGACTAGTTCTTGCAAGGGCTATATTACGTAAACCATCGATTCTGGTTTTGGATGAAGCTACCAGTGCCCTTGATAACGACACTGAAGCCAAAATTCAAAAAGCTATCGAAACTTTACAAGGCCGCATGACCATCATTGTCATTGCACACCGTTTAAGCACCATAAGGAATGCCGATCAAGTCATCGTATTAGAGAAAGGGGAAATTTTACAGAACGGTGAATATAGTGAGTTGTCTAAAGAAAGAGGTTTATTTAAACAATTGCTAACAAGAGAAGTGGATACGATAAATTCATGAAATAATTTCTAAAATAAAAGTAGATAACTAGTTGACTCGTTCTTTATAAAGAACTAAAATAAGGATATATTCATAGGAAAATTAACACGTAATAAGAACAGTACAGTTTTAGCAGTTTTATATCGTTGATTAAGGCATTATTGTTCTTAATAAAGAAAAGTAAGTTGAAAAAGGTGGTTCAATGACAAATTATTCAAAAAGGAACTTTGAAAATCAACAACCTGCCAAAGAGATTAATTTAAAAGAACTGATCGGTATCATTAGTAGGCGTATATGGATCGTCATTATTGTCACACTCTTATTCATACTGGCAGGATATTTGAAAACTTTAACAACAACCCCTCTTTACCAGGCATCTACGAGAATAATTATTGAAGCCAATCAAGATAAAATGAAAACTCTTCAAGTCATAATAAAAGATACTACAGTTTTACAGAAAGTTATCGATGAAATGGAATTACCACTATCACCAGAAGCATTGGCAGGGGCAATAAACGTAACTAGTGTAGAGGAATCAGAAGTAGTCAGTATTAGCGTCACATCATCCAATCCTTATACAGCTGCCGAGATCGCCAATACGACGGCGAGAGTATTTAAAAATGAGGCTCCTAATATAGTGGACTTTAAAAAAATACGAAATTTATCCCCGGCCAAGGTAAACTTAGTGCCAATTAACGGAGACAATAATGGAACAATAATAAAGAGCGGAATTATAGGTTTATTTTTGGGTATCGGACTGACATTTTTATTGAATTCATTGGATTATACAATTCGTAAAGAGCAAGAAGTAGAGGATATCATAGGTTTTCCAGTTATAGGACATGTATCTAAAATGAATAAAAAGAATTCGAATGTCAGTAAAAACAATATTAAAAAAATTAAAGAAGTGCAACAAGCTAAACATTCAAAAGAAACAAGAGCAGAATTGTGAGGCGGTTAGAATGACGATGAATAAACAAAAAATCGGGGATAGACTAAAGAAAAGGAATCTTGTGGCTTTTTCAAGTCCGGATTCTTTAATCTCCGAACAATATAGAACGATTCGAACAAATATTAGGTTTTCCTCCGTATCGAAAAAACGGAATATCATCATGATAACCTCTCCATCATCTGGAGAAGGTAAATCAACCACTGCTGCAAATCTAGCTGTTTCAATGGCCCAAAATAAAGAAAAGGTTTTACTGATAGATGCTAATTTAAGGAATCCTGCAATTCACTCGATCTTTAAGATTCCAAATAAAGTAGGATTGACAAATATTTTATCTGATTCAAATTTCACATCTCTTGACAAGGCTGTATACAGGACGGGAATGGGTGATTTAGATGTTTTGACAAGTGGCCCTATACCCTTCAATCCAGGCGAAATAATTGGATTGCCAGTCATGCAGGACTTCCTTGTTAAGTGTGAAGAGCAATACGATATTGTTCTCATAGACTCCCCATCAATATTAGAGGTTACAGACACAAAAATTTTGGCCAATTATTGTAATGGGATCATTATGGTGTTCAATAACGGCAAAACGGAGTTAAAAAAAGCTTTAGCTACAAAAAGAATCCTTCAATTTGTTGAAGAAAAGATTGTAGGAGTCGTTTTAAACGATAATCCGGAAAATCTGTTTACCAATTTATTGAAGAAAATCCTATAAAGACGAAAAAAAATTTTATAGCAGTGTTCTTTATTACGAACGAAAATTAAATTAATAAAGTATTTGGTGATGTCTCCTTGCCATTATAAACGGAGGCACTCGATCATGCTGTGGGTTTAATAGACCTTAGACGCCAGTCGTCAAGAGTGTGGGGTGAGGGAGGGTTAAATGCCCTATAATTTTATTAAAGTGCTAATGAATGCTGTCTTAATAGGACAGCATTCATTAGCACTTTATCATTTAATTCCTTTTAACTGTAACAATAAATTGATCTACAAGGGGGGAAAGTATTGACATATCAACAAAGACTATCACTTTTTATATTAATCGATTCATGTATTGTCTTATCAGCTATTTTTTTAGGGCGATTTTTAGTAGATGCCAGTATTTATGTTTTTACTATTCCGATTGTGCTCAGCTCTGTTACGATTCTCCTCAGTCATCATATTTTTGCTATTACCTTTCATCTATATAAAAAAGCGTGGGAGTATGCGAGTATAGGTGAATTAGTCATTATATTCAAAACTGTTACGGCATCCATTTTTACTACATCAATAGTACAGGCACTTCTTTTTCAAGATGTATATTATCGGTTGTTGGCGGTAACTTGGTTACTTCACATGCTATTGATAGGCGGATCAAGATTTTGTTGGAGAATGTTTAGAGATCAATACTTAATCAAATATGAAAATAAGAAAAGAACATTAATAATAGGGGCAGGTTCAGCAGGTACGATGGTTGCCCGGCAATTATTAAAAAATAATGATGTAGATTTATTACCAGTAGCATTTATTGATGATAACGTACGAAAACATAATCTTGATATTTTAGGAATACCTGTAGTGGGAGGAGTGGGTGAAATTTCAAGAAACGTTGAAGCATTGAATATCGAACATATTATCATTGCCATTCCTTCATTGAATAAACAGGAAATGAATCGAATTTTCCTTGAATGTGCAAAAACAAATGCGAAGACACAAATCCTCCCAATGTTAGAAGATTTATTAACTGGAAAGCTTTCAGTCAATAAATTTAGAGATGTACAGGTTCAAGATCTTCTTGGACGTGAACCTGTAGAATTAGATATTGATGTAATTTCAGAGTATGTAACCGAAAAGGTAATTTTAGTCACTGGGGCAGGAGGTTCAATTGGATCAGAGATTTGCCGCCAAATTTCTAAATTTAATCCATCCAGGTTAATTTTACTCGGTCATGGTGAAAACAGTATTTATACGATAGAAATGGAGTTGAAAGAAACATATAAAAACAAAAATATCGAGTTTTTAACAGAAATTGCTGATCTTCAAGATCGAAAAAAAATGTTGTCCGTCATGGCAGAATATCAACCAGATGTCGTTTATCATGCAGCAGCACATAAACATGTACCATTGATGGAACGAAACCCAGAAGAAGCGGTCAAAAATAACTTAATAGGTACAAGGAATGTTGCCAATGCGGCTAGCTGGAGCGGAGTAAAAACTTTTGTGATGATATCCAGTGATAAGGCAGTTAACCCTACAAGTGTTATGGGCTCCACAAAAAGGCTAGCGGAAATGACGATTCAACAAATAAATAAAGAAAGCAAAACGAAGTTTGTAGCCGTTCGTTTTGGGAATGTGCTAGGGAGCAGAGGAAGTGTCATCCCGCTATTCACCAAACAAATTGAAAAAGGCGGGCCAGTCACAGTGACACATCCTGATATGATTCGTTATTTCATGACTATCCCTGAAGCTTCAAGACTTGTCATCCAAGCTGGGGCGTTAGCACAAGGCGGCGAGATTTTTGTACTAGATATGGGCCATCCAGTGAAGATTGTAGATTTGGCGAAAAACTTGATTAAACTCTCCGGTCATTCTGAAGATGATATATCAATAGAATTCACGGGAACAAGACCAGGTGAAAAACTATTTGAAGAACTGTTAAATCAAGATGAAATTCATGAAAAACAAATATATCCAAATATTTACATAGGGAAAACAGGGAATTTATATTCAAAGGAGATTGAAGATATTATAAACAGTTATCCTGATATGGATAAAGAATCACTAAGAAAAAAACTAGTAGATCTGGCGAATGAACGTGATACTGCACCTCTTCTTGTGCCCGTTTCCAACTAAACGATATTAAAATCCTATATATAAGTATCATGGAATAAAACGAGGAACAAGATATCGAAAGGATAGTGAATGATGGAGAAGAAAGTCCTATTTTGTGCAACAAAGGATTATCATTTTGAAGCGTTTCACTTGCCATATTTTAAATGGTTTAAAGAGCAAGGGTATAAGGTCCATACAGCAGCACATGGTGATTTGAATCTCCCATTTGTTGATAAAAAACACGTTATACCCATTCAGAGGTCTCCATTTAAAAAAGAAAACATTATGGCATACAAAGAATTAAAGTACATCATCGATAACAATAATTTTCAAATCATTCATTGTCATACGCCAATGGGGGGGGCTTTAGGCAGGCTTGCTGGTCGGAAAGCAAGAGAACGTGATACAAAAATGCTATATACGGCACACGGCTTCCATTTTTTCAAAGGCGTTCCTATCCTAAACTGGCTAGTCTACTATCCCATTGAAAAATTTTTAGCAAGAATGACAGATTGTTTGATAACGATCAATAATGAAGATTTTCAAATTGCCATACAAAGAAACTTCAGGGCAAAGGAGATTACTCATATCCTTGGTGTTGGAGTTGATACAAATCAATATCATCCTGTCTCCACAAATAAGAAAACTGAACTAAGGTTAGAAAGAGGGTATTGTGAAGAGGATTTCCTTATGTTTTATGCAGCCGAGTTCAATAAAAACAAAAACCAGCAACTATTGCTTCGGGCTTTTTCTTTGATAAAAGAAGAGGTTTCAAATGCTAGGTTACTATTGGCCGGAGATGGACCTTTATTAGACGAATGCAAGATTCTTGCGGAATCTTTAGGAATCAGAAATCAGGTTGATTTTCTTGGTTTTCGAAAAGATATTGATGAATTATTGAAAATCAGTGATCTCGCTGTAGCATCAAGCTTGAGAGAGGGACTTCCAGTAAATATCATGGAAGCGATGGCTTGTGGACTGCCAATAATAGCTAATGAAAATAGAGGGCATAGGGAGTTGGTCTTCAATGGTCAAAATGGGTGGTTAATTGCAAGGAATGATGAAAAATCATTTGCTGAAAAGATCATAAAAATTGCTGGAAATAGGGGAATGAGAAAAATGCTGGGTGAAAGTAGCCATAAAATGGTGGAAAGAAAATATAGTGCAAAAAAAATCCTGGAAGCTAAAAGCGAACTTTATAAATCATACATGGAAGATACGGAGGAAAGAGTATGGGGAATCCACTAAGGATCCTGCATGTTGTCGTTAATATGAATAGGGGCGGAGCGGAAACCTTGATCATGAACTTGTATCGCAATATGGACCGCTCGAAAATACAATTTGATTTTCTTACATCCAAAGAAGGCGTATTTGATGATGAAATCGTAAAACTGGGCGGTAAGATTCATAGAATTCCTTATATTTCTGATGTAGGTCACTTTGCTTATAAAAAACAGTTAGATCGATTCTTTAGCAAAAATCATTCCTATAAGGTCGTTCATGCCCATATGGATAAAATGAGCGGAATCGTTCTTCAATCAGCTAAAAAAGCAGGAATTCCAAAAAGAATTTCACATAGTCATAACACCCAAAGTGAAGGCAGCTTGTCTTCCAGGATTTACAAATGGTATGCAGGGACATTAATCCTGCCCAATGCTACAAATTTATTAGCTTGTTCTAGACAGGCAGCACAGTGGTTATTTAAAGATAAGACAAATACTGCGAATATTTTAAAAAACGGCATTGAATACCAATTATTTTCTTTCTCACCCGAGACAAGATGTAAAGTGAGAAAAGAATTAAATATCGAAAGTGATGCATGTGTTTTAGGACACGTTGGAAGATTTGCTCAACAAAAAAATCATTCTTTTTTGATTGATATCTTTGCAAATTTTATTAGAGAAATGGAAAATTCCTACTTGATTTTAGTCGGAGATGGGCCATTAAAACCAGAAATATTAGCAAAGGTTAAAGCACATAATTTAGAAGATAAAGTTAAATTCCTTGGGGTTCGGAGTGATATAAATCGAGTCCTACAAGCTTTCGATGTTTTTGTCTTTCCTTCTTTACATGAAGGATTGCCGGTTTCACTTATCGAAGCTCAGGCAGCTGGACTGCCTTGCTTAATCTCGGACCAAATTTCCAAAGAGGTAGATTTGGGAATCAATCTGATCCGATTTTTACCTATATATGATTGCAAAATATGGATTTCCCATTTAATGAAATTAACCTCCACGAAAATGAAAAGAAGTATTCAACCGGATTCATTATCCAAACAGGGGTATTCGATAAATGAAACAGCCAATGAACTAAAAGATTTTTATCTATCAATGTCAGGGTGAATCATATGAAAACTTTAACAGTGTTTACACCAACCTATAATAGGGCTTATTGTCTCGAAAAATGTTATCAGAGCTTAGTACGTCAAAACAATAAAGATTTTACTTGGTTAATTATTGATGATGGATCAACAGATAATACAAAAGAAATGGCACATCATTGGATTCAGGAAAAGAAAATTGATATTAAGTATTACTGGCAAGAAAATCAAGGAATGCATGGTGCACATAATACAGCCTATAAACTAATTGAAACGGAATTGAATGTTTGTATTGATTCCGATGACTATTTGGCGGATGGGGCAGTAGAAATTATCCTTTCATATTGGAGAAAACATGGCCACGAAAATGTAAGTGGTATAGCAGCTCTGGACGCGACGATCAATAACCAAATCATCGGAACAAAGTTACCTGAGAAATTAAAAAGTTCTACATTGTTTGATCTCTATAATAAATATGGTGTAACAGGAGACAAGAAATTGGTTTATCGAACAGAATTGACGAAGGAATATCCCTATCCTGTTTTTAAAAACGAGAAATATGTTGGCCTTGCTTATAAATACTATATGCTAGATAAGCAATACAAAATGTTACTGATGAATGAAGTACTGTGTCATGTTGAATATCTTCCTGATGGTTCCTCTCGAAATATGTATAACCAATATCTTAAAAATCCTAGAGGCTTCTCATTTTACCGGAAAGAGCTTATGAAGTTACCTTTTGGCGGAAAGTTATTCAAATATAAGCAAGCCATTCATTATGTATCGAGCAACCTACTAATGAAAAATCCGAAACTGTTCATTGAGACTCCTAAGAAAGCACTCACGGTTTTGGCCTTCCCATTAGGCATACTTTTATATGCCTTCATCATCAGTAAAACTAGGATTAGGTTAATTGAAAGGAATTAATGTTAAATGACCATACTTTGGATCAATCTCGCCATCGTATTTATTTTTTCATATTTAGGTAGGTATTTTTCAACATATTCACTAATCACACCGACTGAATTATATGGTTTTAAACCAAATAAGCTGTTGGTTTTTTTAGCTGTTGTATGTTTAGTTTGTGTTTCGGGACTCAGGACAAATATTGGAGATACTTTCAATTATAAAAATATTTATATTGAAAATGACTTTACTTGGGAGTATATATCTTCACAAAAGGATATGGGATTCGGCATTCTGCAGATGTTGTTAAAGAAATTCTCAGGTGACCCTCAAGTATTGATTTTTACAACTGCTATGATCACAAATGTTTTAATTGTCATGGTTTTATATAAATATTCACGACTTTTTGAACTAGGCACCTATGTATATATTACAGGTGGGTTGCACTTAGTATCAATGAATGGAATACGGCAAGTGCTTGCAGCTGCCATTATTTTTACAGCAACCAAGTATTTATTAAATGGAAATTTTGTGAAATACACATTAATTGTATTAATTGCATCTACATTTCACCAAAGTGCTCTTATCCTTATACCCATTTATTTTTTAGTTAGAACAAAGGCATGGACAAAATCAACTCTTGCTTGGTTATCTTTTTCCGTTATTATTGTCCTTGGTTTTGGGAAATTTACATCGTTTTTATTTTCTGTTTTACAGGATACCCAGTATAGTGACTATTCTAATTTTAATGAAGGCGGGGCTAGTGTGATTAGGGTAGCAGTCAGTGCAGCGCCATTATTAATTGCCTACCTAGGTAAAGATAAACTTCGCAAAATATTTCCTAAGAGTGACTATATAGTAAATATGGCTTTATTGGGATTGGTGTTTATGATTATTTCCACACAACAATGGATATTCGCGAGGATTTCTATTTATTTTAATTTATATCAACTAATTCTGATTTCCTGGCTAATTGAATTATTTAGTGAAAAAGATCAAAAGCTCTTATATTATTCAATTCTCGTTTTATTTTTTGTTTTTTATTTTTACGAAAATGTTACCAGTTTAAATATTTTGTATAAAAGTGATATTTTAGAAAGCTTATTTTAATAGTGGGGAGGTGAAATTTGATGAAGAAATTAAGGTCTCCAAAGAGAGTTTTACATATTGTCAGTGCGATGGATCGTGGCGGGGCAGAAACAATTATTATGAACATATATAGGAATCTGGACAGAGAAAAGATTCAATTTGACTTTGTTACTCATTCAAATAAGAAAGAAGATTTCGAAGATGAAATAATAAGATTAGGTGGAAACTTGTTTAAAATACCAAGCTTGGGAAAAGTCGGTCCAATATCCTATCTTAAAGAACTAAATAGAATCATGTCTTCCCATCCTTACCAAGCTGTTCATGCCCATACTGATTATCAAGCAGGCTTTCCAGCATTAGCAGCAAAGATAGCGGGGATAAAAATAAGGATCTGTCATTCACACAGTAATAATTGGGCAAAAGGAAACCATTTTAAAGAAAGATTTACGCTTAAGCTCCTTCAAACAATCATGAAAATTTCAGCAAATAGATTTTGCGGATGTAGTCCTGAGGCGGCTCAATTCATGTTTGGTAAACAAAGAGTGAAAAATGGAAAAGTCACGATATTAAAAAATGGAATAAATGTTAACGATTTTACTGAATCAAATGTAAATAGTAAGGATAGTATCATTAGAGAGTTTGGTTTAAGCGAAGAAGTAAAAATCATTGGACACGTGGGGCGGTTTTCGGATTCGAAAAACCACCTTTTTATTTTGCAATTTTTAAATACATTAATAAAGAAAGATAGAAAGTTTTTTGCCCTTTTAATCGGAGATGGTCCTTTAAGACTGGAAATGGAGCAAAAAGCAGAAGCGTTAGGAATTAAAAAAAATATCAAATTCTTAGGAGTAAGAACGGATATTCCTAGATTAATGAAAGCTTTTGATGTTTTCTTATTTCCTTCATTATTCGAAGGCTTTGGAATTGCTGCATTAGAAGCACAAGGATCTGGAACGCCTTGCATTATGTCGGATACTTTACCAAAAAGTATAGATATGGAACTCGGCTTAGCATCATTTATTAGTTTGCAGGAGCCTCTAGACGTTTGGTGTAACGAAGTAATTAGATCCTTATTGATCGATACACCTGACAATGAAACGATTAAAAGAAAAATATCGAATAAGGGTTATGATATACATGGGAATGTTAGGGATTGGTTAAAGCTATATGAAGTTTCCTGAAAAAGAGGTTTTTACGATGAAGAAAAAGATTTTGATTACATCTTTTGACTTGGCAATTGGAGGAGTCGAAAGAAGTCTAATAGGATTGTTAAATCAAATCAATTATGCTAAATACGATGTCGATTTATTATTATTTAAACATGAAGGAGAATTCCTGTCATATATCCCGGAAGGTCCTAATTTATTACCGGAAGAACCTTCGTATACAACCTTTAGAAAATCCATTCAACAAATTGTAAAAGAGGGTTTTTACCCTATCGCTATTTCTAGAGTCATCGCAAAGTATTCAGGTGTAGTACATGGAAAAGTAAAAAAGGTTGAAGAACCAGGTTATTTATCCATTCAGTACGGTTGGGAGCTTACTACCCGGCATTTACCAAATCTTAATAAAGAATATGATGTGGCCATAGGTTTTTTATGGCCACATCACTTTATCGGGGATAAAGTCAAAGCCAAGAAGAAGATCGGCTGGATTCATACCGATTATTCCAATATTTATGTGAATAAGAAAATTGAGAAGAAAATGTGGGGGAAAATAGATGATATCGTAGTGGTTTCTGAAGAATGTTCTCAAACATTTTTAGAAGTTTTTCCTGACTTCAAGGAAAAAACAACGGTAATCGAAAATATTCTTTCTCCAGATTTTGTTAGAGAACAAGCGAAGGCAGATATTCCCAAAGAAATCATTAATTCACCTGGTAAAACCATATTAGTAACAGTGGGACGTTTAACACATGCAAAAGGTTTGGATGAAGCAATAAGGGCTTGTAAAAAGCTAATAGACGAGGGATTTGACATTCAGTGGTATGTGGTAGGTTATGGACCTCTCGAAAACGAGTTAAGAAACTTAATAATAAAATTAGGAGTTGAAAAGCAATTTATATTATTAGGGAAGAAAACCAATCCATATCCATATATTGCAGCTTGTGATATTTATGTTCAACCTTCACGTTATGAAGGTAAAGCAGTAACAATACGAGAAGCACAAGTGCTTGGTAAACCAGTTGTGATAACCAATTTCCCTACCGCAAAAAGCCAAGCGGATAATGGGTTTGATGCCTTAATAACAGAGTGCGGTCAGGATGGAATTGCCAGAGGGATTGTAAAAATGATTGTTGATGATGAATTTAGGGGGGCAATAGTTTCGAACGTACTTGCGAAGGATTATGGCAATGAAAATGAAATTAATAAAATCTATGGATTAATCAACAATTAAATTTAAATGAAAGTGAGGGAATCTAATAAATGGCAATACTGGTCACCGGCGGAGCTGGATTCATCGGCAGCCATACATGCATAGAGCTATTGAATGAAGATTATGAGATTATTGTGGTAGATAATTTTTCTAATAGTAAACCAGAATCGCTAAAGCGTGTTTGTGAAATAACAGGAAAAACCATCATGATTTATCATTTGGATCTTTTAGATTCAGAATCTTTAGAAAAAGTGTTCCTAGTAAATCAAATTGAAGCAGTTATCCACTTAGCTGGACTTAAAGCGGTAGGTGAATCCGTTAAAGAATCTCTGAAATATTATAAAAACAATATCACTACGACCATTATAATTTGTGACCTTATGCAAAAATATAGTGTGAAAAAACTGGTATTTAGCTCATCTGCCACTGTATATGGATTGCCGGATACAGTTCCAATATCAGAAGGATTTCCCTTAAAAGCTTTGAATCCATATGGCAGGACAAAATTAATGGTCGAAGAAATTCTTCAGGACATATATATTTCAGACAATGAATGGAGCATTACAATCCTGAGATATTTCAATCCAATAGGGGCACATGAAAGCGGTATGATAGGTGAAGATCCAAGCGGAACCCCTAATAACTTAATGCCATATATCACTAAAGTGGCCGTAGGTCAGTTAAATGTACTTAATATTTTCGGGAATGGTTATTCAACGAAAGATGGGACAGGTGTAAGAGATTATATCCATGTAGTTGATCTTGCAAATGGCCATGTAGCAGCACTAGATAAAACTCTAAAATCCACCGGTGTTAATATTTATAATCTTGGAACCGGAATAGGATACAGCGTTTTAGAAGTAGTGTCAGCTTTTGAGTTAGCAACAGGAGTAAAAATCCCCATTAACATTTCACATCCTAGGCCGGGAGATGCCGCCATTTGTTATGCAGATCCTAAGAAAGCGGAAAAAGAATTAAACTGGATTGCAAAGAAAAGCATTCACGATATGTGTGAGGATTCTTGGAGATGGCAATCACGTAATCCTAATGGATATAAAATAAAAGATGAATTGGAAAATCCCCGCTTAATACAATGCGAGGATTTTTTAATACCAAATAATTAGAAAAATGGTGTAAGGGATGAGCAAAAAAGCAAAGAAGGAAAACTTTAAAGATATTTTATTAGTTGCCTATAAGTTGGGTAATCAATCAGATATGAAAGTATCTATATTAATAGAAGAAATCAAACAAAAAATTGTCATGACAAATGGTAAATAAAAATCTCGGAAGTGAAGATTATGAAAAGAATAATTGATTTTTTAATTTCATTGATTTTATTGGTTATCCTAAGTCCAATAATGGTGATAATAGGAATTTTTATAAAGTATAACCTTGGAACGCCTGTACTTTTTAAACAAACAAGACCAGGTTTTAATGGAAAGCCTTTTACCCTTTATAAATTTCGTTCCATGAATAATCAAACCGATGAACAAGGTAAACCCCTTCCTGACCATTTGAGATTAACCAGATTTGGCAATGCACTTAGAAAGTTAAGCCTAGATGAATTGCCACAGTTAGTTAATGTTGTTAAAGGTGACCTTAGTTTAGTCGGACCACGTCCTTTATTAATGGAATACCTTCCTTTATATAACGATGATCAAGCTAAACGTCATGATGTTCGTCCTGGAATAACTGGTTGGGCACAAGTAAATGGTAGAAATGCGATATCATGGGAAGAAAAATTCACATTGGACGTTTGGTATGTAAATCATCAATCATTATTACTCGATTTTAAAATATTATTACTCACGATAGTAAAAGTGGTTAAATCTGAAGGAGTAAATTCAGGGACAAATGAAACCATGCTTCCCTTTAGAGGATCTGATGGTCAGGAAAGAGAGGGGCAGGGATGAAAATTGTATTAGTTGGGGAAGGCGGTCATAGTAAAGTTATAAAGGACATGATTGATATAGCTGAAGGGAACGAATTAATTGGTTATCTAGACGATAAATATGATCGAACAATCGTGAAAGAACATTTGTTTTTTGCACCGCTTTCAATCGTATCCGATTTATTAGAGCAATTCAAGGATATAAAATTCATTGTTGCAATAGGTAATAACCATATTCGTAAAAAAGTTGTAGAGGAATTGAATATACCGGATTCTTATTATGTATCGGTAATTCACCCTTCTTCCATTATTAGTCCAAGCATAAAGATAGGAGTAGGTACAGTAGTCATGCCATCAACTGTTATCAATGCTGATGCTAAAATTGGCCGTCATTCAATCATCAATACAGCTTCTGTGATAGAACATGATAGTGAAATAGGTGATTTTGTACATATTTCACCCCATGCGACATTAACTGGTGCCGTAAAGGTAGATGAAGGGACTCATGTAGGTGCCGGTTCTACACTGATACCAAATGTGAATATTGGAGAATGGTCCGTGATTGGTGCTGGAGCTACTGTTATAAATAACATTCAATCTCATAGTTTAGCTGTCGGAACCCCTGCAAAGATGAAAAAAATAGGTATAGGAGGTGTGTAGAATGTTAAATGTAACAAGCAAAAAAAGAATTTTACTTTCAGCTCCCCATATGAGCGGAAATGAAGAAAAGTATATTAATGAAGCATTTGAAACAAATTGGATTGCACCGCTGGGGCCAAATCTGGATGCTTTTGAAAAGGATATAGCCAAATATGTAGGAGTCAAAGAAGTGCTTGCTGTCAGCTCTGGAACTGCCGCAATTCATTTGGCTCTTTCTTTATTGGGTGTGGGAAAAAATGATACTGTTTTTTGCTCTAGTCTTACCTTTGTGGCAACCGCCAATCCGATTCTTTATTTAAGTGCACAACCTATTTTCATAGATTCTGAACCAGAAACTTGGAATATGTCTCCTATTGCTTTAGAAAGAGCATTAAGAGAAGCTGCTAATGCCGGCAAACTTCCTAAAGCCGTCATAATAGTTAATCTATACGGTCAACCGGCTAAAATGGCTGAACTAGTAACGATTTGTAATCAGTATGACGTCCCGATTATCGAAGATGCAGCCGAGTCATTAGGTGCCACTTATAAAGGAAAAGCGAGTGGGACATTTGGGAAATTTGGAATTTACTCATTTAATGGAAATAAAATTATCACAACCTCTGGTGGCGGAGCGTTAATTTCTAACGATACTAATGCAATACAACGAGCTCGGTTTTTAGCTACTCAAGCTAAAGATGTTGCCCCTCATTATCAGCATAGTGAGGTTGGTTACAATTACCGTATGAGTAATATTCTTGCTGGCATTGGAAGAGGGCAATTAGAGGTATTGGGTGAAAGAGTAAAAGCAAGGAGAGCGGTTTATGATTTATATTATCAGCATTTGGCTGATTTACCTGGATTAAAATTCATGCCCGAATTAGAAAATACCCGTTCAAACAGATGGTTGACCGCATTGACCATAAATGAAGCTGAATTTGGAATTTCTATAAAAAAATTATTACAGGCTCTACAGGAGGAAAATATTGAGGCTAGACATGTTTGGAAGCCGCTACACATGCAACCTATTTTTAAAGGGTATGTCTATTACCCACATTATAAAGAAACGAACGTTTCTGAACAGTTATTTTTTACAGGGATCTGTTTACCATCCGGATCAAACATGTCTCGAGATGATCAAATGAGAGTCATCAACTCAATTAATAATGCTATAAATAAAGGAATTGATAATACCCATTCATCCAAAGGGAATCCAATTGGAAATGGGTAAAAAAGGATGAAGAGGTAATCAAATGATTGGAAAAAATATTGCCGAATTGCGTAAGAAAAGAGGATATACGTTATCTGAATTGGCTGAACAGGCAAATATATCGAAGTCTTATCTAAGTAACATTGAGCGCAATCTAAATCGCAATCCCTCACTTCACATTATGGAAAAAATTGCGCATGTATTGAATGTCGATTTTGTTTCACTATTAAACCAAGAAACGCCAACATTGGCTCCATATTACATAGAAAAAGAATGGATTGAATTTGTTCAAGAACTAAAAAGGAATGGTCTTGAGAAAGAACAGATTCCTCAGTACAAACAATTAATTGATTTTATAAAATGGCAAAATAACACATCCGATAAATGAGATAAAGCTTTCATTAAAGTTAGGTGGTTACAATGATTATGTTACCGAAAGTAAGTGTTATTGTACCTATTTTCAACGTGGAAAAGTACTTAACAAGGTGTATTGATAGTATCGTAAATCAAAGCTTCACTAATCTTGAAATAATATTAGTTGATGATGGTTCACCGGATAACTGTGGAAAAATTGCAGATGATTATGAAAAAAAGGACTCCCGAATACAAGTAATTCATAAAAAAAATGGGGGACTATCCGATGCTAGAAACTACGGGATGAGAATAGCTACAGGTGAATTAACTATTTTTGTAGATAGTGATGATTGGTTGGAACTTACTATGATTGAAGAACTTGTTCGTACGAGTTTAACATTTAAAGCAGATATAGTTCAATCTGCCTTTTATTATGCCTATGAAGATCATTTAATTTTTGATAATAGATATTTTCCCAAAGATGCCCCCCCATTAATATTAGACAATCAAGTATTAATGGCTGAGTTAGTCATTAATGAAAGAGTGAAGAATTTTGCATGGGGAAAGCTCTATAGGACCAGCCTTATAAAGGATATACCTTTCAAAAAGGGCGTTTTATTCGAGGATGTATTTTGGGCTCATCATGTTATGCAGCGAGTCAATTCTTATGTAATTGTTCATAAACCCTTGTGTTACTATTTTCAAAGAGATGACAGCATCGTAGCTTCATATACCACAAGGAACTTGGATATTATCCAAGGGTTAAAAGAAAGACATAATTTTATTGAAGAATATTATGAAAACTTGGCCAATGATTCGTACCAGTCTCTTCTTAAGAATATTCTTATTCATTATAATCTCCTTTTAGCTAACAGATCAAAAGACAAAGGCGGATTGTTAAGGAAAGATCTTCAAAACTATTTAAAGACTCATTATCGTGAAATTAATGAAGCTGTTTCGTATAATCGCCAATTACAAACTCAGTTACATCTCTTTAACATACACCCTTATCTTCATACTTTATATTTGGCTGTATACAAACTTTTTAGATTGACAGGGTTTCATACAAAGTCTCCTAAACTAGAACGTATAAATATATCAAATAACATAAAGGGGATTCCTGAATAATGGGTACACTATGGCTAGCTCTAAAAAAAAGGATCACTTTTCTTCTTATTCATTTATTAAATCTGCTTCCTGTTAAAAAAAATAAGATATTTCTTTATAGTTATTATGGCAGCCAATATGGGTGCAACCCTAAATATATTACTGAATATATACTAAAACATTACCCTCAAGATTATTTCGATCTAGTCTGGGCTTTTAATGACTTAGAATCTAAAACAGAAATAACAAACATCAGAAAAGTCAAAACCATGACTTTAAAGTATTTTTATGAATTATGTACTTCTAAGGTGATCATAACTAATTATAGAACTAATGAATTCTTCATAAAAAGGAAAAATCAATACTACATACAAACTTGGCACAGTTCCTTAAGGTTAAAACAAATTGAAAAAGACGCTGAAGAAAATTTACCAGAACAGTATATTCAAATGGCTAAAAAGGATTCTTTAAAATGTGATTTACTATTATCCGGGTGTCACGATAGTACGGAAATTCTCAAAAGAGCATTTTGGTATAATGGAGAAATTTTCAAAAAGGGTATACCAAGAAATGATTTCCTTTTTCATTTCGATCCTAAACAAAAACAAGGAATATTTACCAAGCTAGGCATTCCAGAAGGAACTAAAGTAATTTTATATGCTCCTACTTTCAGAAAAGGCAACAGCACTGAAATATATAACCTTGACTACTCAAGTACCCTAAAAACTTTGAAAGAAAAGTTCAATGGTAATTGGGTTTTTTTAGTTAGACTACATCCTCATTTACTCTCTGAAGCGCATAAATTAATTAAGGGTGAAAATGTTATGGATGTAACAGAATATGACGATATCCAAGAACTCTTGTATATATCGGATATTCTTATTTCAGACTATTCATCCATGATTTTTGACTTTTCAATCACGAAACGTCCCTGTTTTTTATATGTGCCAGATTTATTGGAATATACAAAAACGGATCGAGAACTGTACTATGACATTTCGAATTTACCGTTTATAAGCGCAGTCAATAATGCTGGTTTAAATAAGAAAATTTTACAATTTAATACTGAAATATATGAAAACGAATTGAGCAGCTTTCTTGAACGAATTGAAACATATGAAGATGGTAAAGCAAGTGAAAGTTTATTAAATCATATAGAAAAAATTTGTTTTAACAAACTAGGAGGTAAAATTGATGAATCAATACAAAATAGGATATACAACAGGAGTGTTTGATTTATTTCATGTAGGGCACCTTAATATCTTGAAAAAAGCAAAAGAAAATTGTGAATACCTTATTGTTGGAGTAAGTACAGATGAACTTGTAATGGAATATAAAAATAAACAGCCTGTAATCCCCCATAATGAAAGAATGGAAATTGTAGCAGGTATAAAGTATGTAGATAAAGTAGTTTCTCAAACGAATCGGGATAAATTTACTGCATGGGAAAACCTTCAATTTAATCGAATGTTTGTAGGGGATGATTGGAAAGGTGACCCTCTATTCAATGAAGTGGAAATAAAATTTAAACAGGTGGGGGTAGATATCATCTATTTCCCTTATACGAAGGGAGTCTCCACATCAATTGTCAAAGAAAAAATTAAATTATAGGACTGAGAGATGAATTCGTAAATGAAACCATTAATTAGTGTAATTGTACCTATTTTTAACACTGGTAATTATCTAAGGGAATGTATAGAAAGTATACTTTCACAGTCTTTTACAAAACTAGAACTTATTCTAGAAAATGATGGCTCAACGGATCAAAGTGGAGATATATGCATTGAATTTGCTGTTATTGATTCAAGAGTAAAAGTTATTCATCAAAAAAATTGTGGGTCAGCATAGCTAGAAATGCTGGATTAAACATGTCTAACGGTAATTATATAGGATTTGTTGATAGTGATGATCGGATTGATAAAAATAAGTATAAAATACTTTATCAGTTATGCGTAGAAACAAATAGCGATATTTCTGTTTGTCAATTAGGAAGAGAGATAGAGTTGAATCTAATTAATAACTATACAACTAAATTTATCAAAGAGATGGAATATTCTGAAGCAATGGAAGAACTCTTTAAAGGAGTCCTATTTAGATTTTCCTTAGTAAACAAGCTATTTAGTAAAAGTTGTTTTGATAATATCTTATTCCCAGAAGGAAGGATTCATGAAGATTTGTCTATCACCTATCAGCTTTTTGCAAAGAGTAAGCGAACAGTTTATACAAACTATATTGGGTATATCTATGTAAAAACTGAAAACAGCATCCTTACATCGAAGTTCAGTAAAAAAAGACTAGACGCTTATATAGCCTGGGAAGAAATATTACCATTTATGAAGAAAAATTATAAACAATTTTATACCTAGTAATCTCTTGTTATGTATATTGGTGTATTGATAATATTTTTTATATTCTGAATCAAGTTGAAAACAAAAATTATAAAAAATCTTATTTAAGAATTATTAGAGAAAGTATAGTAAAAAATTCAAAAGAGATAATTATGAATGATTCTTTAAATATAAATATATTCTAGCATTATTCTATTTTAATGAAAATTTATTAAGTATCTCACATGTAGTCAAAAAAAGATTTTTAAATAAAAATTATAAGAAACTATATTTAATAAAGTGAAGTGAAAAAAATGAAAAAAAATCTCCTTTTTGTAATTGATTCTTTGGATTGTGCTGGTGCGGAAAAAAGTTTGGTTACCTTGCTTTCACTTCTTGATTATTCAAAGTACTCGGTTGATTTAATGCTGTTTGCCCACGAAGGTATTTTAAAAGACTTGGTTCCGCGAGAAGTGAACATTATAAAGCCGCTTACTTATACGGAGTTTTCAAATTTAAGTCTTTTATCTGCATTCATCTATTCTGTCAAAAAATTAAATTTCAAGATGATTGCAGCCCGATTACAATACTCGTTTGATATCAGAAGAAAAAGTTATAATAATCCTCAAAAAGCAAGGGTTTTTTGGCAAGCTATTAGTCCTGTCATAGAGAACAATTCTAAAGTTTATGATGTTGCTATAAGTTATGCACAAGGAATTCCTACCTTTTATGTTTCAGAAAAAGTAAAAGCTAAAGTAAAACTTGCATGGGTAAATGTAAGTTATCGATTAGATGAAAATGAAAAAACATTTCAGAAGAAATACTATGATCAATTTGATAAAATAGTTGCTGTTTCTGAATCTACAAAAGAAATTTTCAATGAAACATTTCATCAATATACAAACAATACACAGGTGATTTATGACATTAATAATGCTGATTTCATTATGAAAATGGCGAATATCGGTAGAAGTTATGAAGATGGTTTTACTGGAATAAGAATACTTACCATAGGAAGGTTGGCTGAACAAAAAGGCTATGATATCGCTATCGAAGCTTGTAAAAAACTAAAAGAGGAAGGGATACACTTTAGATGGTATGTTTTGGGGAAAGGACCTTTAAGAGAAGATATTGAAAGACAGATTGAAAGGGATGGTTTAATGGATCATTTCAAATTACTAGGGGTTGAAGCTAATCCATACCCGTTCATTAAAGATGCAGATATATATGTCCAAACATCAAGATTTGAAGGATTTGGCCTTGCAATAGCTGAAGCAAGAATGCTAAATGTTCCAGTGGTCACAACTCGTTTTGATGCAGTTTATAATCAAATGGTGGACGAGAAAAACGGTTTAGTAGTGGATATGAATGCTGATGGAGTTAGTGAAGGAATCATGAGATTGATTAATGAAAAGGATACAAAAGAAAAAATCATCGATTATCTCAAAACTGAAAAAAAAGGGAATCAAGAGGAAATTGAAAAGTTCAACCAATTAATCGGATAAAACTCATCAAAAAAGGGAGCCATCCAATGAAAAAGATATTATTTATGGTAATCAATATGAATGTTGGGGGGACTGAAAAAGCTTTACTTAATATGGTTTCAGCATTCCCTAAGGATAAATTTAAGATTACCATTTTAATGTTGGAGAAGCATGGTGATTTTCTGAACTATATACCTGAAGGGATTCGAGTAGAATACGTCAAGGGATATAAAAATATAAAACATTCAATTATTGAACCTCTTCATTCAGTTGCATTAGGGCATTTTAAAAAAGGAAATCTCATTAAAGCCAGTATTATATTACTTTGTTACTTATCTTCAAAACTAATGAAAGAAAGAAGTTTATATTATAGATATATTTTAAGAGGATTTCCAGTAATACAACAAGAATATGACATAGCGGTAGCATATGCAGGCCCTATGGATTTCATAAGCTATTATGTTACTAATAAAATAAAGGCAAAAAAAAGAATACAATGGATTCATTTTGACGTTAACAAAATAGGCTTTAATAAATTCTTTGCAGCTAAGATGTATAAAAAAATCGATAAAATTTTTGTGGTTTCCGAGGAAGGAAAAGAACGTTTTTTGAATAAACTTCCTTCATTAATTAATAAAACGGACGTTTTTTCAAATGTGGTTTCACAAGAGTTAATCGAATATCAAGCTGAAGAAGGTAAAGGATTTAGGGACACATTTGATGGAATAAGAATTTTAACAGTTGGAAGACTTTCATACGAAAAAGGCCAAGATTTAGCCATTCAGGCATTAACTAAGTTAATTCATAATGGATATAAGGTAAAGTGGTATTGCATTGGTGACGGAAATTCAAGAGTGAACTATGAAAAGCTAATAACAAATTGTAATGTTTCCGACCACTTTAAACTTTTAGGTTCAGATCCAAATCCTTATCCATATATTAAAGATTGTGATATTTATGTTCAACCTTCTAGACATGAGGGTTACTGTATCACTCTCTCTGAAGCTAGATGTTTAAACAAACCAATCATAACTACGGATTTTACCGGTGCTAAGGAACAAATAAAAAATGGTGTTACTGGTCTTATCGTTAATTGTGATGCAAATGAAATTTATAAGGCGATTGTCAATTTGATAAATGATCCTGTTTTAAGGAATGAATTAACCAGTAATTTAGCAGGTGAAAATATTAATTCAAATAATGAAGTGAAAAAAATAGTCAATATACAATAAATAAATTTCAGGATTTATTTTGAATTGGATGGAAGGTACATACAATGAAAAATCAACTAAAAGCAGGTGCAGGTTTATCTTATATTGCACTTTTCCTTAACATCTTCATTTCTATAATTTACACTCCATTAATGTTAAATCAACTTGGTCAATCAGAATATGGCTTATACAGTTTAGCTAGTTCAGCAGCGGGTTATATAGGAGTATTAAACTTTGGCTTAGGCAATGCCGTAATAAGATATACAGCAAAATACAGAGCATTAAATGATGAAGAAGGCTGCTCCAACCTTTACGGTTTATTTTTCAAGATTTATATGACTCTTGGATTAATAGCGTTAATTTTAGGTATTCTATTAACTTTAAATTCAGATTTGATTTTTTCAGATACTTTAAATGGAGAAGAGATTAATAAACTTAAATTACTTATGGGAATCATGGTTTTTAACATATCTACAGGTATTGGGCTAGGTGTCTTCAGTGTAATAGTACTAGCGCATGAAAAGTTTGTTTTCCAAAAATTGATTGTAATCGCATCATCACTCATAACCCCACTAATTATGTTACCCCTTTTATTTATGGGATATGGTTCCATAGCAATGGCAATTGTGACTACGGTCTTAAATTTATTATTTATAGTACTTAACATGTATTATTGTTTCAAAAAACTGGAAATAAAAATATCCTTTGGAAAATTCGATTCCAAATTATTTAAGGAGATTATTATTTTTTCATCTTATATATTTTTGAATTTAATAATCGGACAACTATATACATCTACCGATCAAGTTATTCTTGGTATGTATAGTGGTACTGTAGCGGTTTCTGTTTATGCTGTTGGAGCATCATTTACTGGTTACTTTTCTGGATTCTCTTCAGCAATATCGAATGTATTCTTAACATGTGTTTCTGGAATGGTTATTAAAGGAGTATCTAATAAAGAAATATCAAATCTATTTATAAGGATAGGGAGGATTCAATATATAATCATTTCTTTTGTCTTAAGCGGTTTTATTGTATTTGGAAAAGAATTCATAAACTTATGGGTCGGTGAAGAGTATATTGTTTCATATACCGTTGCATTAGTTATATTAGTACCCATGATTGTTCCTCTTATTCAGGGAATGGGTGGAGTTATACTACAAGCCAAGAATATGCAAGGTTTTAAATCAATAGTTAATATTTTCATTGCATTTGCAAATGTTATTATAAGTATTATTTTTGTTCAATTTTGGGGAGTTATTGGTTGTGCCATAGCAACTTGCATTGCTTTTACTTTAGGGAATATTATAATAATAAATATTTTTTATTGGAAAAAAATCAAATTGGACATACCGAAGTTTTGGGTTAATATTCTTTTTATGAGTTTCCCACTTTTCATTAGTATTATATATGGTGCCACTATTAATAACTTAATAATAGCTAACTTGTGGATAGTTCTAATAGTGAAAATTATTGTATTTTCTATTCTGTACATTTTATGTATGTGGTTTACTGGAATGAATAAATATGAAAAGAGTCTAATCATCGTGCCAGCCAGAAATTATTTTCACAAGTTTAGGCTAAGGGTTAAGAATCAAGCCACTTAAATTAATACAGTGCGGAATTATATTGGATTAAAAAGTCAGACAAATATAAAAAGATTATATACAAAGGAGAAAATATGAAACTTGCATTTATATCTGATATTCATGGGAACGCATTAGCATTAGAGGCAGTATTGGCAAATATTAAAAAACACGATGTAGATAAAATCTATGTTCTAGGTGATATCTGCTTCCGAGGGCCTGAACCAAAACGATCACTCGATTTAGTCCGCTCTCTGGAGACAGATGTAATAAAAGGGAATGCTGATGAATGGGTTGTTCGGGGAATAAAAGAAAAAGAGGTACCTGTTCAACTATATGAAATAATGAGTTCAGAAGTTAATTGGACAAGTTCTAAACTGAACGCTAAGGATCGTGAATACTTGGAAAAATTACCGACAAATCTAAATATCGAACTTGAAAATCTCAAAATTCATGCCTTTCATGCAACTCCAAATGACTTATTCGAAGTTGTTTTGCCGTCAGAAAGTGATGAAACTATAAATGAAAAATTAATGAAAAATAGTTCAGCCGATATATTCATTTACGCTCATATTCATAAACCATACATCAGATATATAGAAGGTAAGTGCATTATTAATATTGGCAGCGTAGGTCTACCATTTGATGGACTTAGAAAACCGTCATACGTATTACTTAATATTGAAAAAGATAGTTTTCAAGCCTCTATTATTAGAGTTGATTATGATGTTGAGGAAGTTATTCAACAATATGAAATTTTGGATTATCCTAATAAGGAATTAATGAGCAGTATTGTGTTGAATGGGAAAATTTAATCATTAAAGTTGTAAATCATCCCTGATAAGAAAATAATCCATCTTCACATTAGAGATGGATTATTATTTTATCTCGGGACGTTCAAAACATTATCTAATATTCACCTTGGTACTTTAGATTATTAATTAATTAATTAATTAATTAATTAATTAGGATTGAAAACTCCATTGACAAAATTATTTAGTTTGACATGATTAGCATTAAGCTTTATTTGTACATTATTTAGAAAATTATCTTTGAAGACTAAGGGGACAGACGGAGATTTTTCTGCATAGACTGCGATAAGGGAATTGGTGGATATAAATTTATTATTTGTAATCAAAACAGTGTCAGCAACTAGGGTATTTACTAGTTCAATCATTCGGCCAGTAGACGTCGCAGGAAAATTAAACGTATTATTATGAAACTCAAAGTTCCCCCAAACCCCGCTCAGATAAAAAGCATTAGACTTACCAGCCAAATAGCTATTACTGATTTTAAAATGGTCTACTTTTGATGATGGGCCCATGTAGAATTGATAATAGCCCTCCCATTCAAAGTAACAATTATGAAAGTCATAAACTGACTTGGCAGCTAAAGTTCCAACACTTAGACGACCAGCATTGATAAATTTACAACCATTGTAAGTACCAGCCGGTAATCCAGTCACCCTATTTTCTCGATGTTTAATATTTTTAAAAGTAGTATTGGTGAAATTCCATCCATAGGTGCGACTTGGAACCACAGTGAATGCTTCCAGTCCATTTCCTTCAAATACACAATTAGATATATTTTGAGGTTCGACACTAAATATTAGTGGTGCACCAGGATTAATTGTTGATGTATAAAAATCTTCATCATAGAAAAATTTACAATTATTAACTTGTGCTACGTAGGCTTTCTTTTTATCAATGGATAAAGGACTATTATGAAAGAAGCAATTGTCCAAAAGTGCCTCTTTTTCTCCTAATAACAGCAATTTGCAATTAAATAAGTGATTATCAGAAAAGAGTGTATCGCCAGTTAAACGGGGTCCCGCATCGTGAAAAAAGTTATTATTCACAATTGCTTTGTTAACACCAGAATTTATTGTGAAAATTCCTAGCTTAATTTTATTATTGGTAATGCTCACATGACGCCCTGAAACAGCGATAATGTTATAACTGGAATTCTCGTATAAGTTATTCCCATCTATATAAATATATTGATTCAAGTCATAACCATCTTCTATATCAATAGCTCCACTTGGGGCTGTCCCACTAATATGGTGAATCTCACAGCCTCGGATATAACAATGCTTAACACCACAAATAGCGATTCCTAATCTTCTACAATGATGTAAATTGCATTTATCTATATACACATGTTTAGGGAATTCCGGAGTTCTAACAACAAGTGTGTTACCACTTTTTGAGGGGACAGTACTTTGATGTAATACTGCTTTTGCGTAACTTGCGCCAGAGGGGATTTCTACTTCATCAAAAAAATGTACATTCGTTACAGATGATAAAAAAGTGTCATTACCAGAATAAAAAATTACATCATATGTGTCAGTTGTTATTTCATTACCAATGCCACCATAGCTGTCTCCATATAGTCCGAAATAACCTGTGTTCAATATCTGGGGGACGATTGGCAGCTTGATACTTGTCCGTACTCTCTTTGAGTCATTCACTATTGTACCATTAGCAGTATTTATTCCACCGCTCTCCAAGTTTCCTTGAATTGAAGGATACCCACCGCCAATACCTCCATAAGATGCAACGGCTATGATGGCATCACCTGTAGTATTATAAATTTCCAAGTTATCTAGACTAATATAACGAACCCCTTGTTTTAATTCAATACCCACACCAAATTCATGGGTCCCACCGCTAGAGTAATTATGCGTGTATCGATCGCCTTCAATTTTTCCGTTTGTTATTCTGGCATATTGCTGCTTATTTTTAAGAGAGATTATTGCATATCCAATCAAGCTATTATCTCTAATCCTCAAAACTGATCCGCCTAGATTAAATGTCATAAAACTTTTTGGTTGAATGGGATTGTTTTCATCTATTAAATAGGTGCCTTTTGGTAATACAAATTCTATATATCCTTCTTGGGCTGCCCAGTCTAATGCGCTATTTATACCTTTAGAAGTATTAACAGGGTCAGTATTATTATTTTTCACGTTCCATCGGTCCAATTCTAGTACATATGAACTTTCCATAAAAATTCTCCTTCATTAAAAGAATTAGACTTCTCACACTTTATTTTTCATAATAATTCGAGAAATCCTCACAAAATAGCATCGATTAAAGAAACTATATGATTATGATATGCAAGAGAGGACAAGTTGTAAGGGCAAAAAGTGCTCGGTCATTTCAAACTTTTTTCACATTTATATTTTAAGGGTATAAAGTGATGAGTGGATTGGGGGATAGATGTAGTTACAGAACGTAAACAAGATAATATAAAAAGTTGCACAAAAAAACGCGTTAAGATCTTTAGAAAAGACCTTAACGCGCTTTTTTACTTTATTATAACCATCAAGGAACAAAAACCCTTACCCAGCATCCATCTATATATTGAAATTCCCAATGTCCCGTTGCGGAAGAGATGGCTGTTTCAAAGGTAACAATTTGATGATGCAATACTTTAGGCGCTTCGTATTTCTTTTTTGCTTTGATTTGCTTTTCCATAATTATTCCTCCCAATTATTTAGAACATGAGCATGTTCCTTTGTCAAAATCATATAAATTGATTGTTTCTTTATTGCCAGCATTGTCAATGCTGTAGTATTCCAATGTGTGGGTTTTATCGGCAGTTACATCAAAAGGTTTTGTATAGACCTGCCAAGTTCCTCCGTTTATTCGATATAATGTTTCTTTTACTCCAGATTTATCATCTGAGGCATTGTAGGTAACCGTCAAGGCTATTACATAGGTATTTTTGTCGTTAAAAATAGGAGTCATTTTATTTTTCGTAATCGGTGGTATGGTATCCGGATCGACAACTGTTATGATAGCTGAGTCTGAAAAGCCACCTTCCTCGGTTGTGACTGTAATTGTTGCTTGACCTATACCGACCGCATGGACAACCCCGTTTACAACGGTAGCTACACTAGAATCTGATGTTGTCCAGCTTACATTTTGGTTTGTTGCAATGGAGGGATTAAGCTTTGCTGTTAAACTTTGATCTGCGTCTCCAAGTTTGAAATTCAGGCTTTTAGGATCTAGAGATACACTTACTACTGGGGCTGTGACAATGACAGTAGCAATATCCGTAAACCCGCCATTTTCTGTTGAAACTGTGATGATGGCTTTACCTGGTCCAACAGGATGGACAACACCGTTATCAACGGTGGCAACACTTGAATCTGAACTGGACCAAGTGACATTCTTGTTGGTTGCATTAGATGGTGAAACCGTTTCTGTTACACTTTTATCTTTTCCGCCAACAAAAAGTTCAAGTGTGTCAGGGTCAACCGTTACTCCAGTAACCGGTACGGTAACAGTAATATTTGCTGAAGCTGTGAAGCTGCCATCCTCCGTGGTAACAGTGATTGTTACTTGGCCTGGTCCTACAGGATTAACGACACCGTTATCAACTGTTGCTACTCTCGAATCTGAACTGGACCAAGTGACGCTCTTATTAGTTGCATTGGATGGTGAAACTGTTTCTGTTAAGGTTCCGTTTTTTCCACCAACAATCAAGTTCAGTGATGCAGGATTCAGTGAAATACCCGTAACAGGTATTTTGACAGTAACAGATGCTGAAGCTGTGAAGCTGCCATCTTCCGTGGTAACAGTGATTGTGGCTTGGCCTGGTCCGACAGGGTGGACGATACCATTATCAACGGTGGCAACACTTGAATCTGAGCTTGACCAAGTGACATTCTTGTTGGTTGCATTGGATGGTGAAACCTCGGCGTTTAAAGCTTTATCCTCACCGTCAACCGTTAGATTCAAGGAATTCGGGCTAATGTTTACTCCAGTCACTGGGACTGTTACGGTCACTTTAGCGGTTTCTTGTATTTTTCCATCTTCTGTAGAAACAGTGATGGTAGCCAACCCTGGACCTACTGGATGAACTATTCCATTTTTAACAGTTGCCACATTCGAGTCGGATGTAGTCCATATTAAATTTTTGTTTGTTGCATTGGATGGAGTGATGGTCGCAGTTAAGATCTCATCTTTTCCACCAACAGTCATGTCTATATTCTTCGGATTAAGTGATAGACTCTCAACAGGTACTAGTTTACTAGCACAAACAGAAACTATTGACCAATCAAACCGCCCATTGTTAGTGAAAACCTTTATTATGGCGATTCCTGGCGTTACGGCGTGAACCCTACCGTTTGAAACGGTAGCTACTCGTGGATTTAAAGAAAACCAACTAAGCTTTTGATTTGTTGCATTCTCCGGTATGACTTTGGCTGTTAATTGCGATTCATCATTAACAGTAAGATTTACTAGTTTCGGTTGTAACGTAACACTTTTTACGGCAATTTCCGGTTCACATACTATTACTTTCGTTCTCGCCTTAAAATTCCCATCTTTTGTCGTGACTGTAACAGTTGTTGTACCCGGACCTTTCGGATGGACTATACCGTCGTTAGAAACCGTTGCGACTCGAGTGTTTGATGAAGACCAAGTCACTTGCTTATTTGAAGCATTAAAAGGTTTGATCGTTTCAACAAGTTCCACATCTTTATCATTAATTTTCATTTTTATAGTCTCTGGAGCTAGAGAAATCCCTGTCACATGAACAGGTTTACTTCCTTTTCCACCTCCATTTGTCGCATATGCCTGCGAGTTGCCCAAAAGACATAAAAAAAGGATTGCAATCGTTAAAATTGTGAGCGTTTTAATATTCCTTGCAAATGACATGAAATTTCCCCCTGTGTTAAATGTTTATATAAACTGAATTTTTCTTGTAAAACCCCTCCTTTTCACACATGAAGCCTTTATTTATAAAGAATAAGTCTAGAAAAAACAGGATGTTTGTAGTGGTATGTTTTCCTCACTCATTCGTTACATCTCATTTTTATAATATTTACTAGAACTAAATACCTGACTTTTTTTAGAATACCACCGTTCTCTGTAAAGAACAATATGCGTTTATGAAAATTATTTAATTCAGTAAAAACAATTAAATAATAAGGTAAAGTATAAGATAACTTGTGCTTTATATACTTATACTTTTAATTCAGGTAGCTGAAAATGTTCTTTAAAAAGAATATATAATGAATTATAATAGCGTGTATAGGAGTATTATCCTAATGTTGGATATTCTATTTAAACATTTTCGGTCGATAAAAAAAGGGGAGAAAGGAATCTAATTATGAAAATATTTCACACTAAAATAGGGGATCATTTCATTCAATTTGAAAATGCCCCCGAATATATAAATGGGATGTTCCGAGAATTGGAGGGCGCAAATTATCGGCCTGACCTAACCGTAACAATCCAGATGGACTTTGGATCATCTTTTGTGAACTATGATGTGAAAGAAGATAGGCAGGCTGATAGAATTTATTTTCGAAGGTCTGATTACCTAGTAGAAGTAGATGCAGAATATCAATATGCAGAGGTTTCCGCTTATAATGAATTGGCTTTAAAGCATGCATTAATTAATTTATACAGTTCGTTCATTGTATACCATGAATGGGGGCTGCTGCTTCACTCTTCTTGCGTAATAGAAAATGGTAAAGCTCATATTTTTGCTGGTCATTCTGGTGCTGGAAAATCAACGGCAGCAAAATTATCTTATCCGCGAAACCTTCTCTCGGATGAAACAACCATTTTAAAAATTTCATCCGAAAAAATAGAAGTATATAATTCGCCATTCCGAAGTGAAATCCTAGTTGCTGGGGAAGAAGAAATTTTCCCATTAGGGAGTATTCAAGTCTTACATCAGTCTCTTCAAAACCAAAGAGAAATACTTACTAAATCGGATTCGCTTATAACAATGATAAATAAAGTGTTTTATTGGTCAGATCATCCAGCAAATAAAAAAGTGATACTAGGGATGTTAACGGAACTGGTAAACCAAGTACCTATATATAACCTCTTTTTTCAGAAAAACGATACTTTTTGGGAGTTGATTTCGTAATGGTCCAATATATTCAAAGTAATCATGTGGAAGCCACGCAACTTGGTGATGAATGGATTATTTTACATACTGAAAAATTCACAGTGACAAAGCTAAATGAAATCGGTGGGTTTTGCTGGGGGCTTTTAAACCAAGCACAAACAGTGGACTCCTTGATTCAGACATTAACTGATCAATATTTAACGGCAGAGGAAATAGCAAAAGATGACATAGAGTCGTATTTATTGGATTTATTACAGTTTGGATTAATTCAGCATGTTATTTGACAAGGAGATTGTCGAATTATTTAAGATGACACTGAAAAAAGAGGGCTCACTTAATTTACCTGCGCAAGGATGTAGTATGTATCCTTTTATAGAGGAAGGGGATATATGTAACTTTAATGAATGCAATCCTTTTCATTTAAAAAAAGGGGATATTATTTTGTTTTACACTTCATCTAATCGATTGATTGCCCACCGGTATTATAAGGAAATGAAAAGTGATCAGCAACCCGGATACCTTTTCAAAGGAGATACTAATGTAAGCTTTGATCATACAGTACAATTGGAACAATTGATTGGTAAACTTGTTTATGTCCAAAAACGGAATTCCAAATTGCATGCTTCTGGTTTTCTAGCAAAAGCATGGGGTGGATTAATACTTACATTTCCGTTTATATCGAGGATGTTACGAAAGCACCTAAATTTACAACAAAGAGTAAAGGGGAGGCTTTCCCATTGAATCCAACGATACTGCAGGTACTATTTGAACCGCAAGTAAAGTTGCCAATTGACTCAGAATATTATTGGCAACTTCTAAATGAAATAGAAAAATCGAAAATTCATCCGCAAATATTGTTCCTAATGAAAGGGAATGGGAGGTTTATGGATACTCCAGCGTTCTTTCAGCAAGTAATAATTGAAAAATTTCAAGGTGTCTTTTATCAAAATATCCTGATTAAAAGTCAAACAGATTTGGTTTTGCGTGAATTTGAACATAACGGCTTAGATGTTATTCCTTTAAAAGGGACGCTTTTTTCTGAGGAACAGTTCGGCCATCTTGGAGCTCGGCCCACGTCTGATATCGATTTACTAATTAAAGCTAGTGACATGGATCAGGCAATTGAATCGGTCAAACAATTAGGGTATAAACAAAAGGAGAAACAAATACCTAATCATTTTCATACTTCGTTCAGTAAATACCTTCCTGAATCCAAAATCCCACTAACCGTCGAACTTCATTGGGATATTTTAAAGAAAGATACGGCTAATTTGGAAATCACCGAGTTTTGGAAAGAAGGATATCTCATCAATGACTCACTTCATGTTAAACAACTTTCCGATTACCATCTTTTTTATACGATTTGTCTCCATGGGTGGCGGCATAACATGGATTCATTAAAGTATTTTATAGATATCATTCAACTTCTTATAAACCTGGATATCGATTTTGAAAGATTACTAGCGGATGCTAAGCGTCACAAAACAAAAAAAAGAATCATCAGAACGTTATCGATTGTATATGAGCAGTTACCTATTCTTCATTCAGTTAAAGAGTTTCCTTACTATATTCCGACTTTATTCAACAAAAGGAATTCTGCAATCAATAAGTATGTGGACTTCATTGACTATTCATTTCTAAGTTTTGATTCACCTAAACATTCCATAATTGAGCTTCGTAATTGGTTATATCTCCAAAAATAAATGTTACTGGCTGATTTAAATTTCCCAATACCCAAAAAGGTTGAAAGTATACTTTATATTAACGAGCTAAGAAACTAAAATGATAACGTTCTTTATATGGTCTAATCACTGATTTCTATGGCTTTATTTATAAGAACTAGAGAAATTTTCCCCAAAATGTTGTATAGTTAGGTATGCAGGGATTCGAACAAACATTCGTTTCTTGGAAGCAGATTACATCTTAGAGGGACAGGAGAGAGACAGTGAACGGTACAGCACACATGGCTATAGGGGCAACAGTTGGATTCTTGACGGCAAACACACTTCAAACAGATCCGACCACCACTTTATTCTTGGTGGGCATTGGGGGAGTTTCAGGGCTAATGCCCGATATGGATATTGATGGGAAGTTAAGTAATAGGATTACCTTTTCACATAAGTTTATCCGAACGATAGCACAAACGATTGGAATTTTAATGATCATTTATAGTCTTTTGGAAGGCTCTGAAACGGTAAAGTGGATCGGTGCTGGGGCAGGAATCGGAATCATCATTATTTCATCTTTCATTAGGCAAAGGCATATGCTGACCTTGTCTGGATTAGCGGTATTAGGAGGCGGTTTATCTCTGCAGGAAAGCTGGTTATGGCTGTTAGGAGTCTATATTATCCTGGCATCCTTTACAGCACATAGAAGTTATACCCATTCGATTGCCGGCATCGCCTTCTATGGCGTCATTGCCTTTCAATTCGAAGCCTTTATGGGGATTGACGGAATTTTCACCACTTGTATAGTAGGATACATAAGTCATTTAATTGCAGATTTGAAATGTTTACCTTTTAATAAACGTGGAGTGAAATTATTTCTTCCATTTTTCTCAAAAGAATTTTGACAGTGGTTTTTACCGCTGTTTTTTTTATGAAGAAAAGATAGTTTTTTAAGGTGCTTTTCAATATATTGAATGGACATTTGATTCGACTTAATTCTATGTTTTATATGGTCATTCTTCCTAAATCTACTAAATGTAACATATTTGTAAAAATCCTGTGATGCGAGTGATATAGCTTTTCTAGTATATTAGGTTTAGCAAATCACATCAGGGGGTAAATAATTTGTTTAAGAAAATTGTCGTCGGATTGTCATTGGCTATCACGCTTGTAACCACATCCTTTGCTGGGGACCAAGTGGAAGCTGCTTCATATCATACAAAAGCGATTAAAGTGGCTAAAAGTGAACTAGGTACAAAATATAAAATGGGTGGCATTTCCTCTTCAGGTTTTGATTGCTCCGGTTTAGTGAAGTATTCATATCAAAAGGCTGGTAAGAATTTACCAAGAACAGCTGCTGACATATATAAAAAAGGTAAGAAAGTTAAAAGCCTGCAAAAAGGGGACTTAATGTTCTTTGCACCAAATAAAGCGAAAAAACCTACACATGTGGCTATATACATAGGAAATAATGAATTCATACACTCTTCATCATCTAAAGGAGTGTCATACGCTAAAACCAATAATAGTTATTGGAAGCCAAAGTATATCGGTGCGAAACGTATATAATAGAAGAAAATCAATTTTAATATAAAAAAGCTAAGAGATTTATTGAAGTTTCTTTTAATATGTAGACAAAAAGGTTTCGGAAGGTTTCATTCCGAAACCTTTTTGATTTTTTATTGGAATTGAAGCAGCTATTGCGGAAAGGATGGCATGGGTTGAACAACTAGGGGAATTTTAAGAAAGTATCGATATCACCTCAAGTATTAATACTACTTAAAAACAAAAACTGTAGGCAAAAGTGTTCTATCTTAAAATTAAAACAAAGTTGATTGGAGCGGGTGTACGAGACTCCTGCGGGAAATGCGCGTCTAAGGGAGACCCCGCAGGCAAAAGCCGAGGAGGCTCCCCTACCGCCCGCGGAAAGCAAGTGCCTGGAGTGGAAATCCAACGTTAAAAATTGTACTAACCTTAAAGAGTCTTAATAAAGTCTTATTTTGTTTTTTAAAATAAGAGTGATTGAGGCACGTGGACAAGAGAATTGGCGTTTTGTTAATAGTTGAAGGTTATCGAGTCCTGAACTGGATAATCAATACTATGAAGCATTCATAAAAGCTTTTTAGTTGACTGGAAATGGATAGTTTAATATGCTAAGCAAACCAAAACGAAGCAATTCCTTTTTTATGCAAAAAAATTCCCAGACAAAATTATTGAAAGTCAAAGAAGGTCAATGTATAATAAAGTCAGAAAGTCAAAGAAGGTCAAAGATTTATTTTCAATTTAATTTTTTAAAGGAGGAGTACTACATGCTTTGTGAAAAATGCCATGTAAACCAAGCTAATATTCAAGTTCACCTAAATATGAATGGTCAGGAGCATGATGTAAAACTGTGCTCCACTTGTTATAAAGAAGAACGAAACAAACTTGGAGCAGCTATGGGCGGAATGGATATGGGGAAATTCCAATTTAACGGATCTCCAAATTCATTCAATCCATTTAATTATAAAGGTGTACCAAAACCGGATTCAGCTGAACAAGCCGAGGACGGAGGATTGCTTGAGGAGTATGGCCGCAATTTGACCGATGCTGCTAAAGCAGGACTTATTGATCCGGTTATCGGACGAAATGAAGAAATCAAACGTGTCATTGAAGTTCTAAACAGACGCAATAAAAATAATCCAGTTTTAATCGGTGAACCTGGTGTCGGTAAAACAGCCATTGCTGAAGGTCTTGCTTTAGCGATTGTTGAAGGTTCAGTACCAGTTAAATTGCGTAATAAGCTAGTATATATGCTTGATGTAGCATCCCTTGTTTCCAATACTGGAATTAGAGGGCAATTCGAAGAAAGAATGAAGCAATTGATCAGCGAATTACAGGAAAGAAAAAATGTCATTTTATTCATTGATGAAATTCATCAACTTGTGGGTGCTGGTTCGGCCGAAGGATCAATGGATGCAGGAAATATCTTGAAGCCTGCACTTGCACGCGGCGAACTTCAGCTTGTCGGAGCAACCACTTTATCCGAATATAGGAAAATTGAAAAAGACGGTGCCCTAGAAAGGCGTTTCCAGCCTGTACAGGTTAACGAACCTACAACGGCTGAGGCATTGGTCATCTTACGCGGTTTAAAGGAAAGTTATGAATCTTATCATGGTGTAACATATGGTGAGGAAGCCCTAAAAGCGGCTGTTGAACTATCGAACCGCTACATTCAAGACCGATTCCTCCCTGACAAGGCAATTGACTTAATGGATGAAGCTGGTTCCAAGTTGAACCTGACCATCGAAGACGGCCAGGTAGAAAACATAAAAGTACGACTGGCGCAAATTTATAAAGAAAAAGAAATGGCCTTAAAAGAAGAAGCATATGAAAAAGCTGCCGTTCTTCGTGATGAGGAAGAAAAACTGGAAAAGTCATTGCAAGCAGGGGAAGATGCAATTAAGCCAACTGTAACCGTTGAAGACATTCAAAATATCATCGAACAAAAGACTGGCATTCCTGTAGGTAAGCTCCAAGAAGATGAGCAAGAAAGAATGGTTCATCTCCAAGCGGAGCTGATGAAAAAAGTAATTGGGCAGGAAGAGGCTGTCAAAAAGGTATCCAAGGCCGTTCGAAGAAGTCGTGCCGGGTTAAAATCCAAAAATCGTCCTACCGGTTCTTTCCTTTTCGTTGGTCCGACAGGAGTCGGAAAAACCGAATTGGCGAAAACTCTTGCTGAGGAATTATTCGGGGACAAGGACGCTATGATTCGTCTTGACATGAGTGAATTCATGGAGAAACACAGTGTTTCCAAATTAATCGGTTCTCCTCCTGGATATGTTGGACATGAGGAAGCTGGACAATTGACGGAAAAAGTTCGCCGCAAGCCTTACAGTATCATCTTATTGGATGAAATCGAAAAGGCACATCCGGATGTCATGCATATGTTCCTGCAAATCATGGAAGATGGCCGCTTAACCGACAGTCAAGGCCGGACCGTTACTTTTAAAGATACCGTGATCATCATGACGAGTAATGCAGGAGTCGGTGAGAAACAAAAAGTAATGGGATTCGGTACAAGTTCAGCTGTGGAAGAGGCTTCAATCCTGCAATCTTTAGGCAGCTTCTTCAAACCGGAATTCTTGAACCGGTTCGATAGCATCATTGAATTCTCAGCATTGAAGAAAGAAGATCTTCTGCAAATTGTTGATATCATGATTCACGAGCTAGACGAAACACTTGCTGCAAATGGTTTATCTTTAGATGTGACCGATGATGCGAAACAAAGGCTAATTGAACTCGGATATCACCCAACTTTCGGGGCGAGACCGCTCCGCCGTGTTCTACAAGAACAGCTCGAAGATGGCATCACAGACTTTATTTTTGAGCAGCCTGAAGTTAAGAACTTCAAGGCAATTGTTGAAGATAACTCAGTGAAAATTATTAAAACACCATAAAGAGTACTAGAAATGCCTCCAAGACCGTAAAACTGTTATGGAGGCATTTTTTTCTTTTTTTGGATTCACAATTCATTAAACGATAAGTAAGGTCCAGCAAAATGAACGCTGCTTTCGATTATTAAATATAGATTTCTGAATTTTTGACATATTTTCAGAATGGATGTTTTGATGGGTAATGCCTGTGGAATCATAACATAACGGAAGATTTGCTCATGATTATAAAAATGAATAATTCCTGTTTTAGAATGGGAATTTCAATGGAGGAATGACCTATTAAAGATTCACTTTCTTATTTTGAAGAGGAAAATAAAAATAATCAAACACCTATGGATAATGAAACGGAAAATCAGTTGGAATCCCTGCCGATTGCTAATATTAATCCGTTAAACCCGTCAGAATTGGATGATTTATATTTCTATGAAGGCAAAGATTTAGGAAATTCCTATCTTAAAGATAAAACGGCATTCCGGTTATGGGCACCACTTGCATCTGAAGCCAAGCTAGTTACTTATAAACATTGGGATGATACAGATGGAATGGAGATTCAAATGGTTCGTTCGGAAAAAGGGACCTGGACCATTTTGCTGAACGGAAATCAGGATGGATTGATTTATACATATAAAGTGAAAGTGGGAGAAACCTGGAGTGAAGCCGTCGATCCCTATGTTCGCGCAGTTACAGTTAATGGTGATAAAGGGGTCGTGATAGATTTAACAGATACGAACTCAAAAAGGTGGACACGGGATAAACCACCTCTTGAAAAAGCTGAGGACATAGTCATTTATGAATTGCATACACGGGATTTATCGATTCACCCTGAAAGCGGAATCCATCATAAAGGTAAATTCTTAGGAGTAGTTGAAGCCGGAACCAAAGGTCCAGAAGGAGCGAAAACGGGTCTTGATCATATTAAAGATCTAGGTGTTACCCATGTACAGTTTATCCCGATATTTGATTTTGCTACAGTCAATGAAAAGAAATTGAATGAACCACAATATAACTGGGGATATGATCCACAGAATTATAATGCTCCCGAGGGCTCTTATTCGACTGATCCGTATCAGCCAAAAGTCAGGATCCGGGAGTTAAAGGAAATGATCCAAGGTTTACATGACCACGGGTTACGAGTAATCATGGATGTTGTATATAATCACGTTTATTCTGTGGAGGACTCAAACTTCCATAAACTCGTTCCAAAATACTTTTTTCGCTATAACGCCGATGGCACCTTATCTAATGGAACTGGTGTAGGAAATGATACTGCGTCCGAACGTAAAATGATGCGAAAATTCATCGTTGAATCCGTAACCTATTGGGCGAAGGAATTTAACCTTGATGGTTTCCGTTTCGATTTAATGGGCATTCACGATGTGGAAACGATGAATGTAGTGAAAAAGGCACTGACAGAAATTGATCCGACCCTCATTGTTTTGGGCGAAGGCTGGGATATGGATACCCCCTTGGCCCAAGAGCTGAAAGCAAATCAAAAAAATGCTTTTAAAATGCCTGGAATCGCTCACTTTAATGATGCGATCCGTGATGGTTTAAAAGGGTTTGTCATGAATGAACATGATAAGGGATTCGTCAATGGCAAACCAGGAATGGAAGATATTATAAAAAAAGGAATCGCTGGTGGTTTGAAATATGATGAAGATATCGCCACATATCAAAGACCAGATCAGGTGATCAATTATGTTGAAGCACATGATAATTATACGTTATGGGATAAGCTGCTCATCACTAATCCAGATGCTACGGAAGAAAAACGGAAACAGATGCATAAATTAGCTTCGGCAATTGTCTTACTGTCACAGGGAATTCCCATGATACATGCTGGACAAGAGTTTATGCGCACGAAGGATGGAGATGAAAACAGCTATCAATCTTCTGATTGGATTAACAGGTTGGATTGGAAAAGGCGAGCGGAGTTAGATCGGGAAGTGGAGTACATGAAAGGGCTGATTTCTCTCAGGAAAAATCATTCTGTTTTTAGGTTAAGCACACCCGAAGAAATTGAGGAGCAATTACAATTCATTGATGCTCCGCCAAATGCGGTTGCATTCACCTTAAAACATCAAGATTATAAAATGGCAGTGATTCATAATGCAAATTGGGACGCGATAACCATTACTCTTCCGCACGAAGGTAATTGGTCCGTTTTAGTGGATGGTCAGCGCGCGGGCATGGAAGAAATTGATAGGATTAAAGGGAGTCAGGTTACCGTTTCCCCTTTAAGTTCGTTTGTATTGAAAGCAAACTCTAATCAATGATACGAAAGTCGAAGTGAGTGAATAATATTCTCACTTCGGCTTTCGTTCATTTTCTAATATGAAATTGGTCAAATGAAGACTTCCATTAATCACTTTCACAATTTTACGAAAACCGAATGCCGTATACAACGCCTGTATCAAGTCTTCGAACCGCTTGGCGACTCAAAGCCTGATTGGCAAATTATTATGAATGTGGGAATTCGTTAGGAGCGGGATGGGATAATTGGCATCCAAGTGACATCATGGATGAAGCAGCCTTTATATGCTGGAGTAAGTTACGAACGCTTGGAAGGTTATAAAAGTCTTCAATGGCCAGTTGATTCAGATGGAAGATACTCCATTGTTATTCACGGAAGCTTTTCCGTTTCCCGATGGAAAAGCGAGGTTATTTCCAGTCGAATGGACCAAACCGATTGACTTTGGGGATGGGTTTGATATCCATGTAAATAATGGCCGCTTATTGGAACATTTCCATGAAGGAAACATGACATATAAATCAAAAGGCATAAGTTCCAAAACGCCAAAAGTCTTCCTTGAGGTATCCCGGGAATTGGCAAAAGATAGAGGACTTGAGGATGGGCCAGTGTTCGGCTCACTTCACCGTATGGACATGCAAAAGTGGAATGTCTGATTACGGATCGTGTAAAAGATAAAGAGGTTTATCTTCCGATGGACGATTCAGGTGACATTGCCGAGCATCAACCATCGTAATGGGAATCCTCAACCGCAAATGGGTGTACAAGTACAAAAAAAATGGGCCCGCGATGATTATATATTCCCTAGTGACCTCTTGAAGATCAAAAAGGAGGAGAGGAACCGTGGCTAAAGCGACAAAAGTGATCAATCGAATCTCCTTTAGCGATGAAGAAAGAAGAAGGATTGAACTTGAGGATATCGAGCGTACCCTATTGGAAAATAAAGAAGTGATTAAGAAACGTTTAAAGCCATGAAGGGCATGCAGGATCGTGTGGATTGCAGCAGGAGTTTCTCATGTAACCATTCCGCTAGCCTTATCTAAAAGTGAGAAATAAGGTATCTAGTTAATGTTATTGAAACGGACGGAAAACCGTCTGCAAAATTGACTTTGACTTGAGTGGTGGTGAACAATACCCACCAAAATATTTAAGCCGATGATCCCCATAAAGGAATGCATCGGCTTTTTTCATTGATCGTGCTATCAAAATTTTTCTCGGCATCCTTTTATTACATATATTTATATTAGATACAAATAATAAAAGCAATCATTAGTGAAACGAACAAACACTTTATTTGTAAGGGGCGGAAAAGTGAGAATAGGACGTTCTTTTAAAAGAGCTAAAGAGAAACCTACAACTGATGGCACCTTATTATGTGAGGTGAATGAAAATGTAAAGAGATTGATGAAAGAGCTTGGGCATAGTTCAGATTTGTCCGTTCGAATGATTGAATCTCCACGTCAGAAATCTGTAAAGGCAGCTGTAATCCACCTTGACGGATTGGCTGATGGTAACATCATTAATGAAAACATCGTGGATCCATTAATAAAGTGGTTTAAAGAAAATAATCAAACATTGACAGAGATGGAGGAAAGGGCAAGCCATATTTTAACGGTATCTAAAGTAACCGTTAAAGAAAGTTGGCAGGAATTCATAACAGCCGTTTTGACAGGAGATACTGTTGTCTTGTTGAATGGCAGTACGAAAGCTTTCATCGCAAGTACGAAAAATCAGCCATCCCGTGCCATAACCGAGCCGACAAGCCAAACGGTCATTAGAGGACCAAAAGATAGTTTTACTGAGAATTTAAGAACCAATACATCACTAATACGTGCTAGGATTCAAAATCCTGATGTACGCTTAGTAAGCTTGAAAGTCGGAAGTGTTACACAAACGGATATTGCTGTCATGTACATTCAGGGAATCGCGGATGAAAGTATTGTTAAGGAAGTCAAAAAACGCGTACAGGGCATTGATATTGATGGGGTACTCGAATCCAATTACATTGAAGAATTAATCCAGGATGATTCAGCGACGGTTTTTCCCCTTCTTTTGAATACGGAACGACCTGATGCAGTTGTTGGGAATTTATTGGAAGGGCGAATCGCCATCATCATTCAAGGAACTCCTTTTGTTTTAATCGTCCCGGCGTTGTTTTCGCAATTTTTTCAATCTCCGGAGGACTATTATCAAAATCAATATATCGGCTCCTTTTTAAGGATTTTAAGATTCGGAGCCTTTTTTCTGTCGATGTATGCATCCGCTATTTATTTGGCACTAATTACTCATCATCAAGGGCTTATCCCTACAACTTTACTCGTCAGTCTAATGGGCCAAAGGGAAAATGTTCCTTTTCCAGCTATTGTCGAAATACTGGTAATGGAAATGGCCTTTGAGATTTTGCGTGAGGCAGGAATTCGGATGCCAAGAGCGATCGGGCCGGCTGTATCTATAGTAGGGGCACTCATTTTAGGACAAGCAGCTGTTGAAGCGGGATTTGTAGGAGCGGCAGTGGTTATTATTGTAGCCATTTCTGCAATCAGCAGTTTTACACTGCCAAATACCAGTCTAGTCAATGTGAGTCGCGGAATTCGATTTATTCTGATTTTCATTTCAGCATTCATCGGCTTATATGGCATATTGCTTTTCACTCTATGTATCTGGCTTCATATGAGTAGCCTGAGGTCTTTTGGTGTTCCCTATTTTGCCCCATTTGCTCCATTTCGTTTTAAGGAGCAAAGAGATGTTTTTTTTCGTTTCCCGCTACCATCACTATTGAAAAAATCATCAAGAAAATAAAACTGGCTAATTACGGGGGACGAGAAATGAAAATGAAAATGAATATTTCATTAGTAGGGATGGCAGCTATTTGCTTACTGATTTCAGGTTGTTCTAATTACAGGGAATTAAACGAGCTAGGTGTCATAATAGCGATGGGAGTTGACCAAAATGACGATCCAAAACAACCTTACCGAGTAACATATCAAGTCATAAATCCTAGCGGTCTATCCCAAACCGGCACATCAGGAGGTCAAAGCCTCGCTGTCATCAACTATACGATAACGGGAAAAACAATTTTGGAAACCGTTGGAAAATCAGCTTCGGTTATTCCGAGGGAAAATAACACAACACATCTCTCACTGATTATTATTGGTGAGAAGTTAGCTCGAAATAACCTGGATTTAATCTTTGATGGTCTCGATAGAGGTAAATATTCACGAGCAAGTATCCCTATTTTTATTGCGCGAGGAAAGACTGCTAAGGATGTACTTGGGGTAATTGAACCTCTTGAGATTAACCCAGGTAAAAATATTATCAGTACAACACAAAATAACCAAAAGTTGTATGGATCAACTAGTGAGGTGTTAGCTTATGAAATCATTTCTTCACTTTTGAGTGAAGGTAAAGATGCATCACTTCCGGGAATCAGTATAAGCAATGATTCCCAGAAGGGGAAGCAAACAGGAAATTTAGAGACGACCAACCCGACTACAATTAAGGTTAAAGGATTAGCCATTTTCAGAAAAGGAAAATTGGTGAGATGGTTGGATGGAGAAACGGCCCGAGCCGTTCAATTCGTTACGTCGAAAGTGAAAAATACCCCCGTTGTGTTACCTTGTAAAAGAGGCAATGTCACAATCAATACAATCGGTGTGAAAAGTAAAATGTTAACCGAAATCCATAATGAAAAACCTGTCATTCATACTGATATCAACGTTATGGGAGAACTGTTGGAAACAACATGTGAGCTTAATTTGAGCGATCCCAAAGTGTTAAAAGAATACGAAAAAAAAATGGAAGAAGAATTAAAAAAGGAAATTAAAAAGACGATTAGCATCACACAAAAAGAAAAGTCAGATATCTTTGGTTTTGGTGATGCTTTGTCTCGAACAAATCCCGTTTATTGGCGCCAGAACAAAAAAAATTGGGATAACCTATATTCAGATGCGCAGATATCATTGAAAGTTCATGTAGACATTATCAATTCCGGATTGCGAATGGAACCTTATGAATCGAAATAAAAGAATGAGGAGGTGAAGGAGGCATTGCCTAAAATAAAAATTGATGGATTTCAGTTATTTTGTATGATGGTCATTTTTATGTTTGGTAGTAATTTACTGCTTGATATAGGAAAAGGCGCCAAGCAGGACGTCTGGATTGTGAATCTCTTATCAACCCTTTTTGGGTGTTTACTGTATTTCGTGTATACTTCATTATTTGAAATATACCCTGACTTACCGATGACCGGCTATCTCCGAAAAATTTGGGGTAATTATATCGGTGGTGCATTCAGTTTTTGTTATATCATCTATTTTATTTATCTGGCTTCAAGAGTGTTACGAGATTTTGAAGAATTATTAATTAGCTCTGCTTATAGGCGCACTTCCATAATAACGCTGGGAATATGCATGATACTTGTTTTAATTTATGGAGTTCATCTAGGCTTGGAAGCATTTGCACGTGTTGCATGCATATGCTTTGCCATTATTATCGTGACCCTTTTAATTTTGAACATTATGTTTGTATTAGGAGGTTATACAAAATCGGTAAACCTTCAGCCTGTATTAGGCAATGGATGGGGAATGGTATGGAAAGAGTTGATTCCTACAGGTATCACCGTACCTTTTGGAGAATTGATTACTTTTACGATGATCCTTCCGCATTTAAATAAAAAGAGTTCTGCCGTTAAAGTTGGCCTCTTTGCAATAATTATAGGTGGGGTTTCATTAACTCTTAATTCGATCATTCTCTTGTCTGTATTAGGTCCTGAGGCGGTATTAAGGTCTAATTTCCCTGCTCTTACAGCTGTCAGTTATATTAATATCGCTGATTTCATCGAAAGACTGGATTCGTTGATTCTTGTTTTAATGATCATTTTAGGCTTCATCAAGATTTCGATCTTCTTCTTTTGTGCCATTATTGGCGCAGCGGACTTATTTCAAATGAAACCATCCCCTATGTTCATTTATCTTGTTGGCGGTGTTATTTTCATCTCTTCGATTATGATTGCTCCTAGTTATCAGGCACATATAAATGAAGGTTTAAAAGTCGTCCCTTACCTTTTGCATCTACCTTTGCTCATTGGAATCCCCATTCTTTTATTGCTTACCGCATATATAAAACAAAAATTAAAACCGGCAGTATCATGAAGATGGAGGCTGCCGGTTTTTGAAAGACGAGAATATAATCAAATATATAAAAATCATAGTAAATAATAGGAGCAGAAAGTAATCTTCTCCACGAGCTACTATCAAATATTGTTTGATACTATAGAAAGAGTGCAATATACTCAAGCCCTGTAATTTATCAAGGAGTATAATAAGTAAATATGTGCCTAACAAAATTAAGAATGACGGCAGCATTCTCACGACAAGATCACCTCGTTCTTTCTTCTTAAAGTGTGATTTATACTCTATAAATATGCACGAAGTCGTACCGGAAAGTCATAATAGTATGCTTGTCATTTTAAATCCTAATAATTAAGGAAACTTATACTTGTAGAAACAGCTTGCGTGCCATAAAATGGGAGTATCAAGATGGTCAAGGAGTGTAAAAATGAAGCTGAAATTAATGACGGTCACTATGGGAATCTGTTTTTCCTTAATGCTTTCAGGTTGCTCAGGTGAAGAGGAAAGTGTTGTACAAAAAGAAAGCGGGCATGAAGGACATTCAGAGCATACGGTATCCGGAGATCTTCAGGAGGAAACCAGCAGTAAGGAAATAGCACCGGATTTCTTAACTGAAAAACCAGAGGATATGAAGACAATTTATTTAGCTGTTGCACAAAATAAAGATTTACTAGAAAAAATACCTTGTTATTGCGGTTGCGGAGAGTCAGCTAACCATAAAAATAATTATGATTGCTTTATCCATGAGAATAAAAAAAATGGTAAAGTGGTTTGGGATGACCATGGCACAAGATGCGGAGTTTGCTTGGAAATTGCTGCGCAATCCATATTGGACTTGAATGACGGTATGAGTGTCAAAGACATCCGGAATAAAGTTGATGAAAAATATAAAAGCGGATATGCCAAACCAACTCCTACCCCTGAAGTGTAAGTGCAATAAAATTATGAAATTCTAAACTGAAAATGATAACCTGGAAAATGGCTTTTGCCCGATATTCTTTCGGTAAAAGCCATTTTTTTGTTTTGATTGATTTTTTCACATATATATTATTGGTCAAAAAGGGGAATACTTCCATTAAACATTAAACTGCAAAGGAGTTATCATTTTGACATTAATCCGCCTTGGTTATGTAGCCATGAGTAATCATGTGCCAAACTGTTCACCATCCCAAACGATGACTTTTGCTCAGTTTTCGAAAATTAAGGACAGAGATGCAGCGATAAGGAAGCTCGAACGCCTTTCAATATCCAATCTTCATAATTGCTGGCGTTTACTGATTCATAACGAAGCCAATAATATTCAGTTTTTTAGGCTTTCTTCAAAACTTATCCCTTTAGCCAACCATCCTGAAATTCCAGAATGGGATTACATAGATGCTATTTCAGAAGAACTGGCTAAATTAAAAACATTCATAAAGAATCACCAAAAAATAAGGATAGATTTTCACCCAGATCATTTTGTCATCTTGAATAGTTCCAATATCGATATTCTGAAGACATCCTTAAAAACATTAAGGATGCATTATACTTTATTAAAGAAAATGGGAGTGGATCCCGAACATCGCTGTGTTTTGCATGTTGGCGGGGGTTATGGCGAGCATGTACAGGCATTAGAGCAGTTTATCCATAATTGGGGGTTGATTCCGGAATCGCTTCAAAGAATGGTCATTCTTGAGAATGATGATACTACCTTTACCTTGTCGGAAACCCTTTATTTATGTGAGAAATTGGGAATACCAATGGTTTTTGATTATCACCACCACCTCGCACATCATTTACCAAATGAAGATTGGAAAGATCATTGGGACCGAATATTGAATACTTGGAGTAATTCCAAACTCCCCCCTAAAATGCATATTTCAAGTCCAAGGTCCGATAAAGAATTTCGAGCACATGCTGACTTTGTGGATACTGGTATGTACATGGAATTTTTGCAACAAATAAAGGGAAGCTTACCACAACTCGATTGCATGATTGAAGCAAAACAAAAGGATGGAGCACTTTTCCAGTTGATGGATGAGCTGAAAAGTCACAAAGACATAGAAATCATTGATGATGCCAGTTTTTATATTCATTAATGGATTGGGGGAATATTTGACAAAGGGAAGTAAATTCAATTCTCTTTGTTAAATTTTAAATGAGAAAAATGTTTAAAACAGAAGTTTACATAATTAGATTATAGTATATTAAATGAATTTCTAAATAAATGGAAATTGGATTTGTTACTAGCATTGATTGGGTAATAGATAATTTATACATTATTTTACAAAAATATTAAAAAAGTCAAAAAAGCGAGCTCCATACTTGGCTTTTAAAGCTATTGTTTTAATTCATTGGAGTCATAAGTCAAGAACCGATTAAAAGCGCTCTATGAAGCTATAAGACGGTGAAAGGAGGGTAGTAGATTACAAGCACCTTTTGCGTCATTTTTATAAGAATATTCCGAATGTAACAAAGGACCTCTATTGATACATTCGAAATCCCGTTAAATCAAGGTTTATAAGCTTATCAAAATTTATAAAACTTGCCTTTTTTTAAGCTGTTCACGTACAATGAAAGAAGGAGAAAGGGGAATGAGCCGTTCATGCAAGCAACCTCTCAAAGAATTAAAAATGTCCAGCCGATACGCAGGTTGGATCACATAGAAAAGATGAAAAAATCACTATTAAAATATTGCAGCTACAGGGATTACATGATGTTTTCAATCGGGATAAACATCGGATTACGTATAGGGGATCTTTTACAATTGCGAGTGAAAGACATCCTTGAGGGTACGCATATAGTCATTGTGGAGCAAAAAACAGATAAAATTAAACGGTTCCTTGTCAATCCTCAGCTTCGTAAGGAAGTTAGGAAGTATGTCCGCAAATCGAACCTGAAAAATGAACAGTATTTATTTCCAAGTCGAAAAGGTAATGGTCCAATCACCAGGGTGCAGGCCTATCGAGTTCTGAACAAGGCGGCTGAAATGGCAGACATTCCGGATGTCGGTACACACACCCTCCGAAAAACCTTCGGCTATTTGCATTACCAAAAATTCAAGGATATCGCTTTACTGCAGCAAATCCTTAATCATTCCAATCCCAAAGATACGATGATTTACATAGGACTCACACAGGATTTAATGGACGAAACATTAATGGATTTCTATTATTAATTGAACGGCCGAACACAACTCCTGTATTTTTCATTCTTTTTATATGGATAACACAGTCCATCAATAGAGCATTATTATAGAGAACATTATTTCGTTATATCTGAATGGGGAGATAAAACCGGCATCATTGGTGCGGAGAGGTGAAAAGGGTTTTGAGGCGGATAAGCTCCTTATACTAAGAAAATCACCTTCACTGAGGATTTTTGAAAAATATAAGAGTTTTGTTAGGGCAACAGTTTTAAATCAACCGAATGACTTTTCAAAAAAGACTAAAATATATAGTCTTTTTTGATATCACCAGTACTGATTTTTATCAATTAATTTCTTATTAATATAGTATATTAGAAATACTTTTTCTTCTAAATTCTGTTGTTCTCCTATTTAACAAATAATGAATCAGAAAGTTATCAGTAATGAAACATCGCTGCGAAATTTAGTTACTGTAATTTTATTATGTTAACTGCAATAATATTATCATACTGCTGAAGGACTCCTCAGATGAACTGCACCTCAATCTTTAAAGAAAATCACATAATTGGGGTGCAGTATAGAGTGGTTGCCAGGACTATTTGTAATAAGTTCGGTTATAAGGTACTCTTATTCGTCATCTTATCTAGCTCCAAAGGTAAAAAAGCATACTCCCCGTCCTTAATAATCTCACATTTACGAACTGGAATTGGCTGTTTAAAAATAGGCCCATCTATTACTGTTGTATGAAACTCTCCACCTTCTCCGCAGGGGTCAATGCCTCGAGCTTCAAGTTCCTTCACATAATCATGGGTTAACGTTCGTCCTAAATCATCCTCTCGCATCCCCAATGATAAATTAACGGTTACAACCATCGTAACGAATCCTAGATTAATGAACTCTTCGACAGCTTCACGATGGTTCATTTCCCATAAAGGCATTCCCAGCTTCAACCCGGCAAACTTCGTAACCTTATCATGCCAACAGCCATGGGCAGGCATATCCAGGTCTCCAGTTACCAACACTTCTGCTCCCTGATTCTTAGCATCTTCTAAAAGGCGCATAAATACCTTTTCATAATCAGTCCAACTGGCAGCTGCAGTATATACAGGCAAACCAATTGATTCAGCTTGGGCTTTTATTAGTTCCGGAGGCATTCCATGTGATCTGGAACGTTTTCCTTCTTCCTCCAGCATGACGATAAGTCCTACAGCTTCTCCAATCTTAAGCGCTTTATAAAGGGCTAAGACACTATCCTTTCCTCCGCTAAAAGAAGCTATGAACTTATGCCCGTGAGCACTATTTTTCCAATCGATTAATTCTGACATTCAAATTTTCCCCTTTATTCTAATGACTTTTTACCAATTTCACATTATGCATTTCATAACTATATTTGAATTGATTTTATCACGGTTGGAGCTTGCAGATAAGATATTAATGTATCTTGATACAAAAAGACTTGATTTAAATGGAAGTTCACCCCAAAAAAACTTCTCTATAATGAACTGAACAATATATGATGATTATTTTAGATGACTAGTGTACAAAGGGAAATAAACAGGCATGAGTCTCGGTGGGGAGCGGATTATGCCCCTAAGGTTAGCTAAATAAATTTTTACTTTATGGGTTTCTTTCACATAGTAGGTTCTTTTTATAAAATGGCAATATGTATTTCCCCTTTTCCATCAGGATAATACTTTTTAAATTCGAGACAGGGTTTTCGGCGGCTATAGCTAAAGTATAATCTCCACGATAGTGGATTCTAATGGCCGTGGAACAAATAAAGCAGATTAATAGTTAAATATAAACGAATGCCAAAAATTATTTAGATTTGAGGAGTAGATGGTTTACCTTAGTTATTGTATCCAGTGTTTTTTTAATTGGATACAATTTATTTAATTTTCTGTATTGTAATCGCTTTATTAAGTTGATATAGTTTAAATTGTATCCAATATCGAAAGGTGGACTCTGAATTGGATAATGTTAATTCTAAAAGAGATAAATCTACAATCGTAAAAAATGTAACGAAAAGTCTTAGGAAAGCGATTTTGAATGGGACGTTGAAAAAGGGGGAGCGACTCATCCAAGAGGAGTGGGCAGATCGCCTGGAAGTAAGCAGAATGCCCATTCGTGAAGCCCTTACACAACTTCAAATGGAGGGGTTGGTGGAAATGGTTCCTCATAAAGGTGCAATCGTCACACCGATTACCCGGGATGATATTGAAGAAATTTATCATACCAGGTCTCTGCTTGAAGGCCTTGCTGTAGAAAAGTCGCTTCCTTATTTAACAAAGGAGGATAAAGAAAAATTAAAGGGCATTTTGATTGAAATGGAAGGGATTCAGTTATCTGATGAAACCAATGAGCATTATATCCTTTTAAATGCGGCTTTTCATGAAACCCTCCGAAAAGGGTGCCCATGGCCAAGAGTTCAAAAAATGGTGGAAACATTGGGTATCTCACCCATTGCGCCTAATTTGCTGATTGATTATTACCCAGAAACGCAACGGGAACACCGGATGATATATGAAGCGGCACTTAGAGGAGATCCTGCAGAACTAAGGGCAGCAGTAGAATTTCACATTTTACGGACTAAAAACAATTTAATTACGTATATGGAGTTGCTGAATAATAAACATCATCAATAAAAGGAGTGTTAATTGTGTATGATTTCGCAATTGTTGGTGGGGGAATTGTAGGATTATCGACGGGAATGGCCCTTTATCGGCGTTTTCCTAATGCTAAAGTGGTTGTCATTGAAAAAGAGGCTGCTGTTGCTAATCATCAAACGGGGCATAACAGCGGCGTCATCCATTCAGGAATTTATTATAAACCAGGCAGTTTCAAAGCACGGTTTGCCCGTCAAGGGAGCAAATCAATGACGGAATTCTGCAGGATGCATGGAATTGATCATGATATTTGCGGCAAGGTCATTGTTGCAACAAAGCCAGAAGATTTGCCACTTCTAGATGATTTATATTTACGCGGTTTGCAAAATGAGCTAGCTATACAAAGAATCAATGTGGAAGAATTAAAGGAAATTGAACCGCATGTTAATGGACTTGGAGCAATTCGCGTCCCGCAAGCTGGCATCGTCAATTATCGTCAGGTAAGTGAAAAGATGGCGGATATCATCCGAAGCAACGGCGGTGAAATCAAGCTTAATACAAAGGTCGAGAAGATTGACGAGGATTCTAATGAAGTCATCATCGCTACGAACAACGGGACAATAAAAGCAAGGATAGTCATTAATTGCGCTGGATTGCACAGTGACCGTATCGCAGCAGCTGCCGGCTATAAAACTGATATGAAAATTGTCCCGTTTCGCGGCGAGTATTTTAAATTGAAGCCTGAAAAGCGCTTCCTTGTCAACCATTTAATCTATCCGGTACCTAACCCGAAATTTCCATTTTTAGGTGTTCATTTCACGCGGATGATAAGCGGGGAAGTAGATGCCGGTCCAAATGCTGTACTAAGTTTCAAACGTGAAGGTTATAAAAAAACCGATTTCAATGCGAAGGATTTAACTGAAGTTTTAAGCTATAAAGGTTTTTGGAAACTGGCCAGTAAGTTCATGAAGGAAGGGATGGATGAATATGTCCGTTCTTTTAGTAAAAAGCAATTTACGAAAAGCCTTCAGGAATTGATTCCGGAAATTCAAGAAGATGATTTAATCCCTGCACCTGCCGGAGTTCGGGCACAGGCGTTACAGGATGACGGGAATATGGTGGATGATTTTCATATTATAATGGGGAAACGGACCATTCATGTTTGTAATGCACCCTCACCTGCAGCAACAGCCTCCATTGAAATTGGCAAAGAGGTTGTTACCCGCATTCCGGAACAATCACACTTATTGGAAGCTGTATTGACAAAATAATATTCGATAAAGAGAGGAAGAGGCCTCATGTTCAATGGTAAAACAATTTTTATTGCAGGTCACGCACGTTTACCTCAAGGGATGGCAGCGAAAAGTGTCTTTGAAACATTGACCATCACCGCAGAAGTCGATGCTAAATATGGGGTTGTCTTGGAGGCTTCTTGTACACTGGCAACGGAGCATGGCCGGGAATTCATTGGGCGTTTATTAAAAGGGATCAGTTTAAATGATGGTATTGATGAAGCGATAGAATCGATTACATCTTATTATCGGGGGAAAGCGGCTAATGCATTGATTGCTGCATTGAAGGACCTGGATCTCCATTTTCAGCAAATTAAAGCGGCAGAAAAAACGAAACTACCAAGTTAGTAAAATAGTTTATCAGAATAATTTGTAAAAGATGTTGACAATTTTACGAAAAAACGCTTTAATGTAATTAAGCCAATATTATGACATTAACACCTTTTGGAAAATACCTTTTCAGAATCGTGTAAAGATCTTAATGATTGGAAACAGGAAAAATAAATCATACATAAACTGCATATTCGCTGTGACTCTATTTGCATAGAGCAGTGAAGTGAATATAAGCCAGTTGTACAGTTGGATTCTCATTTTATATGGGGATCATGTGCGACTGGCTTTTTATATTTCCTGTTAACTTTGTCACCTATATTACAAATAACAGGAGGAATCATTCATGAACATTGCAGAAAAAAAGAAAGCGAAGTTTGAAAGGAAAACAGAAAAATACGAGGTGAAAGTTCACCCTCAATCCAGCCGTTTATATCATATTGAAATTTCAAAAGAGGCGATTGCTGCTTTTTTAGAAACGGTATCCAATGATAATCAGTCTGTTCAACATCTGGAATATACGCCATATGCACGACTCATCATTGCTTCATACCTTTTGGATCAAGTAGGGGAAGACTTTGGTGAATTGCTTCGTAACATCGTTCATGATCGGGAATCCGGCGGCTTCACCCTTGGCTTGGAGGGTGTCACGGAGAATACAGATGAATATGTCATTTTTGCAACGGCCATTTCATACTTGCTGGGAACTCCAAACTATGATTCCATGTCAGGGAAATATTATGCCCGCTTCAGTGTTCAAGACACGGATAGCAGTGATTCATATTTACGTCAGGCTTATCGTTTATTTACACTTCATACGGATGGCACCTTTGTAGATGAACCAACGGACTGGTTACTGATGATGAAGATGGTCGAACAAAATGCACGCGGTGGCGAATCACGTTTATTGCATTTAGACGATTGGAAAGAGCTTGATATGTATGTGGATCATCCATTATCCAGCCACAAATTTACGTATAAAGCTCCAAAGAGCAAGAACGTTGACCAGGAAATTGAAAGATTGACCTTCTTCAATCATAATAACAAACCTGGTGTATGTTTTATCGATCAATTTGTTTATCCTGAATCAATCGAACAAGCCAAATACTTGCGCGATTTATCCAATTCATTAGAAAGCGATGAAAGTGTACTTGAACTAGAATTGCCTGTTGGAGATTTAGTTGTTGTCAACAACATATTCTGGCTTCACGGCCGCGCTGCATTTGAAAAGGATCCGAACCTGAATCGTGAATTACTTCGCCAACGCGGAAGATTCAATCAATAGTTTCAATTTGTAAACCCAAACATTTTTTTCATCCCCAAATACCATTTTTAAGATAAATTCTTTTCAATCCTAGGGTTGGAAAGCAATTTATCTTTTTTTTGAGAGGTTTCCAACAAGATTCATAATGCCCCTATGTCGGTGGCAAATCTGAATTTCTGATATACTGAATTGGCCAAAATAAATAAAGGGAAAAAGGGGTTGTAATTTATGGGGATCGCTAATTTTTCTAAGTTTACGCAATTTAAGGACTTAATTAACTCTTTACCTGCTGTCTATACAGATGAAATGATAAAGAATGAGCAATTTTTGCTTGAAAGAGAAGAAAAGAAAAAACTCGAAATATATTACGCTCCTTTCGAGTATGTAAATGAACGGGCAAAAGTCGTGATAGTCGGAATCACTCCTGGTTTACATCAAATGAAAAAATCTTATTCTACCGTAATTAACGCAAGAGGGCACCTGCATAGCGATGAAGAGATCCTGCACGAAGTAAAAAAGAATTCCAGTTTTGAAGGAACGATGAGGAAAAATTTAGTTAAAATGTTGGATGAGCTTGGATTACACACATACTTGAACATATCGTCCTCACTGGATCTTTTTAAAGACGCAAGTCATCTCGTTCATACTACCTCTGTTTTAACCTATCCAGTATTTTATAACGGAAAAAACTATAGTGGAACAACTCCGAACATTTTAAAGACCGAGTTGCTAAAAAAATATATAATGGAGGGGTTTGCTACCGAAATAGGTACCATTGAACGTCCGCTTATTATTCCTTTAGGCGTTAATGTTACCAAGGTCTTAGACTATTTAGCGGGTCAAGATTATTTGGATGCCAATAACATACTTCTAGGATTTCCTCATCCATCTGGAGGAAATGGTCATCGTCATAAGCAATTTGCAGCAAATAAAGAGCAAATGAAAATGATGTTACAGTACTATTTTCAAGGGAAATGACCGTGGGTTAAAAAGGAGTGCTGTATGCTCATTGAATATTTTATAGGTATAAAAGGATGGGAAACAGTTGATTATTGAATTCTATAATTCATCAATTAGTGTTAAAAGTTAAATTAACTATTTACTAGTGATAATATGGTGATTATAATAGGAACGAATGTTCTTGATTATAGGAGGCATTAACATGGATGAATTAGAGGAATTTTTAAAATCACTCACTATTGAAGAGTTAAAAGTTATTTATGAAGAAGTAAGTGAACCTGATATTAATAAATAGATGAAATAAATTGAAATGGAAGATTCTTATTTATTCATTTAAAAGAACAGCATGATTTTTCCCGAACGTTGAGTAGGAAGTACTTTATCATGAAAACCATAGCCTAAGAACGAACTGTAAGCCATATTGTTTCCGCTTCTTCAATCGTTTTACGCATGGAACGAATACCGAGGGTATATTGAATGAATGTCAGTTTAACTAAAATAACGGGATCAATACTTGGGCGTCCTACCTCTGAATACATACCTTTCACCAAGTCATAAATGAAAGTGAAGTCAATGGCATCCTCCATTTTACGAATCAAATGGTTCGGTGGCACCCAATTGATCTAAAGTAATCATTTCAAGTTGATCGCGCTGAATAGGAATCATGTTTAGAAAGCATCTTCAGCACCTCATCTTTTAATACTTCTATTTTAAAATGACCCTAGGCAGAAGTGTTCGATCTAAGAGTTAAAGCAAAGTTGATTGGAACGGAAGGTACAAGACTCCTGCTTAGAAAAGCGCGTCTAGGGGAGACCCCGCAGGCGAAAGCCGAGGAAAGCGAGTGCCCTACGTTCCAATCAACGTTCAAATTGTACAAGCCATAAAAAAATGGACAAACTCGATTTTCCTCGAGTCTGTCTATCTACAGTCTGAATCAAGGACGCATTAAAGGTCCTTGATTTTTTTTATGAAAAGGACCATTTAAAAAAAAACGGAATTGATCATTTTCTGATCAGTCGAGTTCATACAGCAAGTTAATTAAAGGGAGCTATATTTATAGCGCACCTCTTATATCATAATTTTCGATATCGATTTCAATTTCTCTGTCAAGTGCGAGGTTTGCCAATATTGAGCCTATATATGGGCCCATTGTTAAACCTGAAGCTCCAAGACCATTGGCTACGATTATGCCTCCCCAGCCAGGTAAAGGTCCCATGACTGGAAGGAATCCCGGCGTGAATGGACGGAATCCGACCCTTGCCTCAACAAACGTACTATCTGTCAAACCGGGGGCGGTTTGCAAGGCTTTGTTGAAAACTTCCTGCAGCCCTCCTGCGGTCATTCGGTTATCGAAAACTTCCGTATTTTCATGAGTCGCCCCCGCAACGATTTTATTATTATTAAAAGCCAAAAGATATTGATCACTCGGAGGCATGACTACTGGCCAGTTATTTGTATTTTCATTTGCCATTTCCAGATGAATGATTTGCGCCTTTTGGAAAGTGACTTGGAAATTCACGCCCAGTGGTTTCAGTAATTCCGGTGCCCAAGCGCCAGCACAAACAATCACTTTATCAGCAGGAATGAATTCATCTCTAAGTGTTACACCTGACACTTGGGTACCGTTATATGTAAGTTTTGCCTCGCCATACATAAGTTTTGCACCGTATTTCTGTGAAGCCCTCAATAAGGAATCACGTAGTGCGCCTCCATCGACCCGCGCTGCACCACTCACATGAACGGCTGCATATTCGCTTGAAAGAGGCGGGAATAAGGCACGTGTTGCCTCTGCGGAAAGTAAGGTGATCGCCCCCATCTCCGGTGCATCTTCTTGCCGTTTTGCCGCCCGGTTCTTCATGGCATTCAGTTTAGCTTCATCTGTATGTAGACTTATGGCACCGACCTGGGCATACCCAGTCTCGGTTTCACCGTCCCGTTCAAGTTCTTCAATTAAGCCCGGGTAAAAAGCCGCACCATTTTTGGCAAGAAGATACCAAGCTTGGTTGCGCCTTTGCGATATCCACGGGCAAACGATTCCTGCAGCTGCAGATGTTGCCTGACCGACATCTTGGCGGTCAATAATGATCACTTCAACCCCATTTTTAGCCAAATGATAGGCAGTGGAAGCTCCCAAAATTCCTGCACCAACTACTATGATTTTTTGCATGATTCAACATCTCATTTCTTTCATGTGTATAAACGCTTATCACTACTATATCGAAGACCCGAAATGATTGCCACATCTGATATTGTAATTTCTTTCACAAAGTTATTTTATCTATACTGAATATGCTATGATTGAAATTGTGAAAGCTTGAAAAGACACTAGGAGGACATATCATGCTAAAAAAACAAATGGAATCATACATATCAAAATCCGTAAGCGAAAACAAGATTGAGTTATACAAAGAAGAAAAGGATTATGTAGAAAAGCATAAATTACTCGCCGAGGATATCATTATTGTAGAAAAAGAAAATGCATCGCGTTTTACGGATGCTTATATGGAGCGCAGTAATAAAGAGAGCGAAGAATTAATCTCTGAAGAGAACTCTGCATTTTTATCACAACCGATTGAGTATTTGAAAAAAAACAAAGATGAATTCCTTTACTTTGAATCACAATGGTTCGAATTAATCGGTGTGGAAGCACTTTCGTTAGAAGTCGATGATGTTTTCGGTACATATAACGCGATGTTCGGATTGAAATTCCAGAAAAAAATGGGAAATGTTTTAAAAACTTATTTAACCAAGGAACTCCAAGAAGGAATTGGGTCGTTCAGTTTAATGTTTAACCAGGGCGAAGGGCTATGGGATGTGAATTTTGCCATGGATAACATTAAAGGGTTTCAAGAAGACATGTCATTGGAAGAAGCTTTTCATTTAATTTATCATTTTCTTTTCAACCTTGTTCAAACGATCGAGGAAGATATGTAAATGAGGTGCCGCCATTAATTTTAATGGCGGTTTTTTTTATTTTCATGAATTAACCATTGCCCCTAGGCTATTGCTTCTGGATTTTAATCGATTGGCTCTGGATATGATTAAAGGAAACTGAAAAAATACGTCGAATTGATTAATGATATACGTTATTTAATAAATTTAAATGTTTTGTTTTTAGCAATTTCGATTTTTTTCATGTAAATGCAGTTACATCGGAAGGGGAAGTTATACTTGCTGAATGAATTGAAAGTTACTCAAATTACCATTCCATTGCCTTTTAGATTGGACCATGTCCATTGTTTCCTGGCGGAAGGTGAAAATGGATGGACTATCATTGATGCGGGATTAAATAACAAAACGACAAGGGATTTATGGAACCCAATTATCGAAAAACACGATATTACCGATATTATCATCACACATTATCACCCAGATCATTTCGGGTATGCAGGGACATTACAACAATTGACCGGTGCCGATGTATGGATGACAGAAGTGGATGAGCATGCGGGAACTACGTATTGGGAAGCCGATTCACTGAATCTGCTTAAAGAAAATTACAATGCGTGTGGGATGGAAGAAGACATCGCCGTGGCCTTATCCAGTGACGAAAGCGGATTCATGCCCCAAGTAAAACCCTATCCTACCGTAAATCATCATCTTGAAGAAGGAATGAAGCTGCAATTTGGCAAATATGAGTATGAAGTGCTTTTCACTCCGGGCCATTCCGATGGCCTGATTTCCTTATATAATAAGGAAAATAGCGTCCTTTTCTCCACAGATCATATATTGCCCAAGATATCTCCAAATATATCTTATTGGTTTAAAGGTTTAAGCAACCCATTGGAAGAGTTTTTTAAATCTTTGAAAAAAATACAAAAGCTGGACGTTGAGTATGTCATCCCTTCTCATGGGAAACCGTTTCAAAATGCCAATAAAAGAATTGCTGAATTGTTGGATCACCACCAGGACCGACTGCATGTAATTCATGAAAACATGAAAGAGCCGATTTCTGTAAAAAGTGCTTGCCAGATCTTATTTGGAAATCTGTCCATTCACGAAACAAGATTTGCTGTAGGTGAAACATTGGCACACCTAGAATACCTTCTTTTGAATGACCAATGCAGAAAGTTTAAACGTGAGGGCAAATGGTATTATCAATCCATTTGATATTTTAATAATCCCGAATTTAAGCTAAAGCCGCTTGTATTACTCCGCATTTTGTTTATTATTATCGCTATGGAAAGCTGGCGGGTAAGAGAAAAGTGGAATCAGGGGAATTCGATTGCATGCGTTACACACTTTGACATCCTAAAATGGCTTCATGTAATAGGAAAAAACCACCGCCCCATCATATTTGGGCGGTGGTTTTTTCATTGCCTGGAACCTATTTGTCCATTAACTTCTTTCATAATATCTTCAAGGGATGTGACAATTCCTTTATCGTCCTTATAGCTAATATGCTTAGGTTGAAAATGGATTGGCGAATCTAAACCGGCAGCCGCTGAGATCCGAAATAATCCTTTTCTAAGGGTTACAAGAAAGTTAACCACGCGGTATTTCTTTTCATCGATTACAAGTGCTTTTTGCAAATCTGGATCAGTGGTGGCCACCCCGACAGGACAAGCATTGGAATGGCATTTCATCGTCTGGATACATCCTATCGCAATCATGAAACCTCGAGCTATGTTAACAAGGTCTGCTCCCATGGCAAGGGCTATCGCAATTCTATCAGGTGTGAACAATTTACCGGAGGCGATGATTTTAACCCGATTGCGGACCCCATATTTTTCCAGTGTCGATACTAAAATCGGTAAAGCGGATTTTATCGGCAATCCTACACTATCGATCAACTCCTGATAAGAAGCACCCGTGCCGCCTTCACCTCCATCCAATGAAATGAAATCCGGACCTTTCCCGGTTTCTTTCATGTAGCTAGCGAGCTCTTCAACACTGTCAGTGCCGCCGATGACCATTTTGATGCCGACCGGGATTCCAGTATGTTCCCTGATTTTTTCGATAAAATCGCACATGGATTTTACGTCATTGTATTGATAAAACCGATTCGGACTATCAATCGCTTTGTAAGGAGTGACCTTACGGATTTCAGCGATTTCCGGATTCACTTTTTCAGCATCGATATGTCCTCCGCGAGTTTTGGCACCCTGAGCCAATTTGATTTCAAATGCTTTGATTTCGGGTATTTCACTTTTTCTTTTTAACTCATCCCAATCCATTTCACCGAAACTATCACGAACTCCAAACATGGCTGGACCGATTTGCATGATAATGTCGACACCGCCAGCTAAATGATAAGGAGATAATCCTCCTTCACCTGTATTCATCCAGGTACCTTTTGCTGCAGCCAATCCCTCAGAAAGCGCTGTGATTGCGTTCTTTCCCAATGAGCCATAACTCATGGCTGACATGCCGATAAGGCCTTTTAGTCGAAAAGGATTCTTAGTGTTTGGGCCTATGATTACGGCATCTTCATCATTCAATAAGAATGCAGAGGATACTTCATCTTCCCATTTTTCTTCACGTTGTGAGAAAAGCGGATCTTTCAACAGAATGTACCTTTTCGTCTTCACTTTAGTTTCACGATCATATTTTTCTTCTTCGGCCAATTTTGGGAACATGCTATTTTTAACAAAGAAGCCTTCCTCATCAAAATCCCGTTTTGAGCCAAAACCTATGACATCCCGTAAATATTTTGAACTTTTCACCATATGCTCATAGTCGTCACGGGAAAATGGTTTTCCTTCGTTATCACTGTTAAACCAATATTGCCTCATCTCAGGTCCAATTTTTTCTAGAAAGTATCGTATTCTCCCAAGTACGGGGTAATTTCTTAAAATTGCATGATGCTTCTGCATGCGATCAAAGAAAATCATATAAAGTAATAGTAAAACCAAAACGATGATAATGATGAAAACAACGGTAAATCCAAGGATTATTAAAAGATTTGCTATGCCACTCATTCAATCCCTCCTGATATGCAAAAAATCATGTATTTTTAATCTACTCGGTAATTCGATCAATTATACAGAATTTCAATGCAAGGCTTTAATAGGGATGGAACGAAAATAATTTAAATAGACAATATTGTTCTCACAATTTCTTTCAACTTCTCCTTTTCGATTGACTTATCCAAATGGCTAACTGTAAAGTTATGGCATCTTGCAGCATCTGTGGGTTATATCCGGTAATGTCCTTGATTTTTCTTAATCGGTATATAAGGGAATTACGATGGATATACATTCTTTTTGCACATTCCCCGATATTTAAGTTACTTTGGAAAAATTGTTGCAGGGTCTCAATCAACTTTTCGGATAAGCTGCCTAAAATCCTTTCCTGAAATTGCTGTTTCGTCCGCTCATTTATCCTTTCCAACAAAGCTTTTGTTTCCATATCAGTATATCTAGATAAAGCTTGATTGGCTTCACCTAGTAAAAGTGCTGTTTCAGCTTCGCGGAAAGAGTGGACGATGGATGATTCCCTATCCACGATAGAGCCCAAACCGATTCGTATAACGAAGTCTTTTGCTTTTAATTGTTTGATGGTAGAATCCAGTCTTTTGTCAATGTTATTTCCGCTAAGACCCGTAGTGAGAATGAAAACCCGATTCACATTGAGGAACCCAACAAGGGCATACTGGGAACCAAAAACAGTTTCAGTCATTTGAATCAGCTCATTTTTATTTAACGGATTTATTTTCATTTCCATTACCCCCACTTGATAGGGAGGTTCTAATTTCATTCCAATCAGTTCTAGTCTCTGATCAATCGAATGCTGATTGATATCTTCCTTTAATAAGTCTTCAAATACCAATTCTTTCAAGTGTTGTTTCCATTCGAGTTGTTCCGCCATAAAAGCTTGATGAAGCATCATTTCCGTTATCATTTTCACCAATTCGCCGAATTCCAAAAGTTCTGTCGGATCTCCGGTGATACCGATGACGCCTATAATTACATTTTGAAAATTAATCGGCAAATTAATTCCAGGAAGGACACCTACCCATTGATGACGATCATTTTCGGGAATGATTAACGGCTTTCCCGTTTTCAGTACTTCCATTGCTCCTAAATGCAATTGGTCGATGCGTTCGTGATCTCCGGAAGCGATGATGATTCCTTTATCATCCATAATATTAATGTTTCTGTTAAGTCTATTGGTGGTTTGTTTGACAATTTCCATTGCAATTTCTTGTGTCAACATTCAAGTCATCCTTCTAGAGTTTTTTTATTTGCTAACAGAATGGTGATCATATTTCATGCAAACAAGCTATGATTTTCATGTAAAGGGAGATCGTCGATAGTTTAAGCATTTAGCTATCTTATACTTTAGGAAAATGGGAAAATAACAGAAAACTTTTCAGACTGATCATTTTTCTGTATAGTATAACCAAAAAAATACAATATGTCATACTAATTTTCGTTTAGAATGAATGATGATTAAAATATTTCCGAAGATTATAATTAAATTGATATAAAAATATATTCAAAGGGGAACTGAGCATGAAAATTGTTATTGCACCAGATTCCTATAAAGGAAGTTTATCAGCAACAGAAGCTTCAAAAGCTATTGAGCGAGGAGTCAGGAAGGCACTGCCGGATGCGGAGACAGTATTGGTTCCTGCGGCGGATGGCGGGGAAGGCACGATGGATAGTCTTGTAGCAGCTACAAATGGTCGAAAAGTTGAAGTGATCGTTAAAGGACCTTTACTTGAAGATGTTCAGGCAGCATATGCAATCTTGGGCGATCAAAAAACTTGTGTGATTGAAATGGCTAGTGCATCTGGTCTTTGCCTTGTCGATCCAGCTGAGTTGAACCCATTGATCACTACTTCATACGGGACAGGGGAGCTTATTCAAAAAGCATTGAATGATGGCTGTCGAAAGTTCATTTTAGCGATTGGTGGAAGCGCTACCAACGATGGCGGTGTCGGTATGCTCCAGGCTTTAGGAATGAAGGTGTTTGATGAAGAAGGTAAAACTCTGGGATACGGAGGTGCCGAATTATCACGGATATCAACCATTAATACGGAGGATTTTGATTCTAGAATAGCGGATTCCGAATTTTTAATTGCCTCGGATGTCCAAAATCCGTTAGTCGGTCCTGATGGGGCATCAAGGGTATTCGGACCTCAAAAAGGGGCGACTTCCGACATGGTTGAAATGCTTGATAAAGCTTTATCATCATGGGCTGATTTGGTGGAAATCAAAACAGGCATACACTTGCATGATAAAGCAGGTGCTGGTGCTGCAGGTGGAATTGGAGGTGCATTTCAAGCCTTTTTCCGTGCAGAAACAAAAAGGGGCATCGATATTGTCATGGAGTATACGAAACTGGGTGAAAAATTGTCCGGGGCCGATTGTGTCTTTACCGGAGAGGGCCAAATCGATTACCAGACTGCTTCAGGCAAAACACCCATGGGAGTTGCACAAGAAGCCAAAAAGCATGGTATTCCAGTATTTGCATTGGCTGGATCGATCGGAACAGGTTTTGAAGTTTTATATGACCACGGAATAACGAGTGTTCATAGTTTGGTGAACGCTCCCATGCCTTTAAAGGAAGCTATGGAAAGAGGAGCTGAATTGTTGGAAGTTTCAGCCGAACAAGTAATGCGGGCTTTTTTGGCAGCGATCAAAAATAGGGGGTAATCTTATGTTATTTATTGTTTTGGCCATCGGCGTGTTCTTAATTGTTTTTGCGACAACTAAATTCAAGCTTCATCCGTTCTTATCGCTTCTATTGGGCACATTATTTGTGGGTTTTGCTTCCGGAATGCCACTGGATCAGATCGTTGAGAATATCAACGGTGGTTTTGGCGGATTGATGACGAGCATTGGACTTGTAATCGTTTTCGGTACAATAATCGGAACCATTTTGGAAAAGGCCGGGGCCGCATTGCGAATGGCCGAAGTCGTATTGAGGATTGTCGGTCCTAAAAGACCGCAGCTTGCCATGAGTATGATTGGCTTTATCGTTTCCATACCCGTTTTTTGCGATTCAGGTTTCGTTATTTTATCAAGCTTAAGAAAAGCATTGGCAAGACGCGCAAAAGTAGCGGTTGCTTCCATGTCAGTTGCACTTGCAACAGGTTTGTATGCGACACATACACTTGTACCCCCAACTCCGGGGCCAATTGCGGCAGCCGGAAATATCGGAGCGGACGGATACTTGGGGACCGTCATTTTGATAGGTCTTATTACGGCCATTCCAGCTGCACTTGCTGGTTATATATGGTCAATGAAAGTAGCGACCAAGATAGAAGTTGAAGATGACAGTAGTGACCTGGATTACGATTATGATGAAATTGTCCGTTCATTCGGCAAGATGCCTTCTGCCTTACAATCATTTTTACCAATCGTATTACCGATTGTCCTGATTGGAGCCAGTTCTGTATTAACGCTCTTGGGGACAGAGGGGGGGATCGCCGCATTTTTCGTATTCTTGGGCCAGCCGGTCATCGCATTGCTCGTCGGAGTAATTTCCGCTCTGACATTGCTGCCTAAGTATGATGAAGAAACATTAACAAACTGGATAGCTGCCGCCTTATTGGATGCTGCGCCAATATTATTGATCACCGGGGCGGGCGGAGCATTTGGTACCGTCATTAAAAATACGGGGATTGCAGACATCATCCAAAGTTGGGATATGGGTAGCATCTTTGGCGGTTCCTTGTTCCTGTTGGTCCCGTTCCTAATTGCTGCTGGGTTGAAAACCGCCCAGGGTTCTTCGACAGCATCACTGGTCATCACTTCCTCTTTGATTGCCCCCATGCTTCCTACGTTGGGTATTGAAGGGGCTGTTCCTCTTGCATTGGTAGTCATGGCTGTTGGAGCAGGTGCGATGACAGTAAGTCATGTAAATGATAGCTTCTTCTGGGTGGTCACCCAATTTAGCGGGATGAAAGTGACGGATGCTTATAAAGCTCAAACGATGGCAACCTTAATACAAGGAGTGGTCACGATTATCACGACAATGATATTGTGGGTCATTCTTGTGTGATTTTAATATTGGAAAAACGGAGAGGCGTGAACCGCTTCTCTTTTTTATGCTTTAAATAATATATATTTTCATTTTCATATTGGTGTAAGAACTAAAATAGTGTATGATGCATAGTATAAGGTATGGTGTACGTCACATAGTATAGAGAAGGGGTGATTGGATGAGCACTTTACTGAATTCATTAACCACTGAGCTACGCAGAGGAACTTTGACGTTAGCTGTCTTAAGTCAGCTCAAAACTCCGCAGTATGGGTACTCGCTTGTCCAGCGTTTAGAGAAGTCTGGAATTACCATTGATCAAAGTACTTTATATCCTTTGCTTCGCCGCCTGGAAAAACAAGAATTGGTGACCAGCAGCTGGGATACTTCTGAAAGTAGACCGCGCAAGTACTATTCTTTAAGTGATTATGGGGGAGAAATCTTCACGCAGTTAAAGGAAGAATGGGAAAAAACTTCTCAAGAGCTTTATATATTATTAAAAGGAGAGGGAGAAGATGAAGCTGATTGAACTTTATATTCAGGAAGTGACCCGTAGGCTGCCAGAAAAAAACCGGGCGGATATTGCGCTTGAGCTTCAATCCACAATCGAAGATATGCTTCCGGAGGATCATACGGAGCAAGACGTGAAAGCGGTACTTTTAAAATTAGGAGATCCGGTTACACTGGCAAGTGGTTATCGCGATCGGCCAATGCATCTGATCGGGCCTCGTTATTATGATGTTTATATCAGTCTGCTGAAAATGATTTTACCAATCGCTGCAGTCATTTCACTGATTGCATTAGTAGGGGAAAATCCGTTTCGGGATACGGGGAATACGGTTATGGAAGTAATTTTAAAAATAATCGGGAAAGGAATTTCAGGTATCATAAGTACAGGTATCCAAGTGTTTTTCTGGTTAACGCTTTCATTTGCCATTTTAGAACGCTTGGATACTTCAAAAGACCAGTCGCCTTTAACAAAAAACTTGAAACCATGGACACCGGAAAACTTAAAAGATATTCCGAACATTTCAAAGAAAAAAGCGGTCCCTATGATCGAGGTTTTTGCAAACTTGTTAGGCCTTTCCATATTCGCAGCCCTTTATTTCAATGCAGCAAACCTCTTAGGCGTCTATGAAAAAAGAAATGGCAGTCTCATTTTCGTGACACCTTCTTTTAATCAAGATGTATTGAATTCCTATTGGCTGCTGGTATCTTGCGTCATTATTATTGGGGTGCTCTTAGCGATATATAAATTATTTTTAAGTCGATGGACCCTGAAATTAGCTTTTTTTCATGCCATATACCAGCTGTTGTACACTCTGGCTTTCATCATCATCATCAGTAATCCTGATTTATTGAACCCGGAGTTCCTTGCATACCAAAGAACACTATTCTCAATCGATGAATGGAAAAGCTCGATATACTGGGGTCTCATCCTCATCGCCATCATTTTTGCCGCCTACGATACCTATCAAGGCTTCCGAAAGGCAAAAATCCGTTAAGGCACAGCATCTTAGCTGTGTTTTTTTTTTTGAATGTTTTGTGAAGTGGAAGGTGAGCTCATACAAGTCTGAAAGATTATTTCTCAAGATACAAGGGACAACAAAAAACACCTCATATGTCATATAGTTTTTAACTAACTATACAGCATATGAGGCGTTACATTTAAACCAATGTATTATTGAACTGCATCGAACTGATTGACTTTCCAAGTAGATCCGGACTTATAAAAGGTCACCGTTCTTTTTACTGACTCACCGTCGACTGTAGGTACTGTTAAATTGTATGACCTAACGTTTTGTTTTTGATAGGCCAATTTAATTTTTGCTTTTTTCCACTCTAACATGCTAAAGCCGTCTCCGACTGGACGTGCTAATTTCCCTTTATGAGTAATGTAATTATATTTAGTAAGCCCTTTTTCAACTGCATTATTAGTAAATGTCTCTGCTAAGTAGGCAGCCAATTTATCTTTTGTATTAAACTCTTGGCAAAGGTAAGAATACTCTGTCCCTTTATAATTGAAAGTTTTTTGTGAACATGAACGGGTTTTGTATCCATATAAAGCATTCCAAAAATGTTTGCTGGCATTATCGGCTATCTTTAATGCATTTGCGTCAGACAATGATGTCGTTTTTGCGGTAACCGGACCACTTAATGTGAAAAATAAAATGATAATGGATAATAACATACCTAAAAGTTTTTTCATATCATATCTCCCCAATCCCTAATAGGATACTTATGTAACGAAAGTTTAATAAATATTACAATTGTTACATTTATATTACAACAAGTTTGGCATAAGTAAAAGAGAAATCTTGTTAATTTTTAAATATTATTTTAGGTTTTATCAAATATTCATAGTTTGTTCACTTTATTCTTTTTGAAAGGCGTGTTTACCGATTTGTAAATAGAAGGAGCTGTTACATACTTCCTATTCCACGAACTGGCCTATTTAAAACATGGCAGTTGATTCTTTCAGTGGACAAGTTCATTCATTATATTTCATGAATGACAAGATATGTTCAAAGAAATCGAAATACCCGGGCAGAGCCCGAAAAAAAATAAAATATAAAGGTTTGACAAACTTTCTAATTCTACCGTATTATAAATTATATACTTGAATACATTCTCCAAAGGGGAGTAGCTTTTACAACAATGTCGTCATTACGGAGCTCTTTGCTCTCGGTGTTGTTGGCAGCATATTGTTGTTAGCCAGACCTTACCTATTGGTAAAGGTCTATTTTCTTTTAGTAAACCTTTACCAAAATGGTAAAGGTTTTTTTGTAGTCCCATTAAGGAAATGTATAAACATGTGGGTTTTAATAGAAAAACAAATAAATATAAATGGAGTGTATTCTTTGATACTAAGAAAATCTTTGCTACTTTTAGGAATAGGTTCTGCACAAATAGATTTAATCCTTCCTAAAAATACGTATAAATCCGGTGAATGCATAAATGGATATTTTTTGATTAAGGGTGGTACCCTTGCGCAAAGAATAAGAAGGATTGAATGTGATTTGATCATGGATACTCATTCTACGGGAATGGAAGAGATCCTTAAAACGAGCACCATATTGTCTACAAGGGAGATAAATTCAGGGGAAAGCAACGAAATTCCTTTCAACTTTTGTCTGCCTATATTGAAGGAGCCTTATAAGCGAGGGGTATCCTATCGCCTTAAAACGAGACTTATCCTTGATAAAGGGATAATCGGAAAGGATGATGACTGGATTTTAATCGATTCTGAATAAACGTGAAAATGGTGGTGAAAACATGAATATCTTGAAATTTTCTGAGCTTGCTGTGGATTACTGGGAAGAATTTTTATTATTGAGGCTTTTCATATTGGCTATACTGTTGTTGGCGGTTTATTATATTTTGAATAAACTGGTTGAATGGTTCTTTAAAAGATCCAATTTTTTCGACGAAGAAGTCGAAAAAACAATACAGGGGGTTACTCGTTCTTCTCTTAGGTATGGTATATCCGGGCTTTTCCTTATATATTTGATTGGACAGTTTATAGACCTAAAAGGAATTTTAGCCGGAGCTGGTATTTTAGGGGTCGTGATCGGATTTGCCGCTCAGCAAATGCTTAAGGATATCTTATTGGGATTTGTAAGGCTTTCGGATAATGAATTCCGAGTCGGGAATTTCGTGACATTCAACGGGACAAGTTCCGGGACGATTGAGGAAATCGGCATCCGGTTCATGCAGATCAGGGAATGGTCAGGGAAATTGCTGACCATCCCACATAGTGAAATCAGGACGATTCAAAATTTTAATAAAGGGAGAATGCGAATCATTGAACGCATTACAGTAAGTTACCAGGAAAATCCTGAAAAGGTAAAACGGCTGTTGGAGGATATATGTAATATCTGTAATGATAAGTATGGTGAAAGCCTCCTAAGGCTAGAAGATGGTACACCTGAAGAGGATTTTAGATACATAGGCATTACGGATTTAAATCCGAATCTAAAATATGTTGGATATGAACTATGCATAGTGGGACTTGTGAAACCTGATGATTACTTTGAAACATCGAGAAGCGTGAGGTTTGAAATGATGACTGCTTTATATGAGCATCAAATTCTAATGCCATCTTCCCATTTGCTTGTACAGGGCAATCCTAATCAAGAACGTTTATTGGAGAACTGAAAAGAAGAAAAACATTTGCTTGGGATAATCCGGGAAAAGGTCATGAAAAAATGATGGATAAGGTACCAAAGGGCAGAAGCCATATTCGACGGCGGCAGCCCTTAGGAGCTTAAGGATAGTAAGGGCTTTCTTTTAAAGGAAGTCCTTTTTTATATTAAAAAATAGAACAAACCCATCCCCAAAAATAGGTTTATTTTATTAATTTTCCGCTTGATTTATCAGATTAAATAAATTATTATGAAAATAACATAAAATGGAAGGGTGACCTTTAAACAATGATCATTTAATCCTATTTTTTAAGAAAAAATGCGTGCTTAAAACGAATTTTTTTCTGGATAGGATTAGTCTGTACATTAAAATACAAACAAAGATCATTGTGTCCTTCGATTAAGGATATTTTGCCTTGTTAATTTGTATTGTACTGCCTCCTGTCCAGATATTTCACAGGGGGTTTTTATATTGGCGAATGACACATCTGGAACATTAAATAATAAGGAACCTAACATTTTTAAAAATCGAGTATTCCAGGCTATTATCTTCTCAGGGTTGTTTTTACAAATAGGGATCTGGGTACGGAATTTTGCCGTTTTGTTATTCGTCATGGAGAAGACAAATGGAGATGCCTTTGCCATTTCCATGATATCAGTAGCAGAATTCGCACCCATTTTTATTTTTTCGTTTATTGGAGGAACGTTTGCTGACCGCTGGAGTCCGAAAAAAACGATGGTTTGGTGTGATATTTTAAGTTCAATATCCGTATTTGCTGTGCTGATCTCGCTAATCTTCGGAAGTTGGAAAATGGTTTTCTTCGCAACTTTAATTTCGGCGATACTTTCTCAATTTTCTCAGCCATCGGGCATGAAGCTATTTAAGATGCATTTGCCAGAAAGTCAAATTCAGACAGGGATGTCAGTTTATCAGACCGTTTTCGCAGTATTCATGGTTTTAGGTCCGATTCTCGGTACATTTGCCTTCCAATCTTTCGGGATAAACACCTCGATTGCGATTACTGGCCTGGCGTTTCTACTTTCAGCTGGCGCACTCGCCTTTCTTCCAAAAGATTGCAAACTGAATGAGGGGACAACAAAAACAACATTATGGCAGGAAATGAAAAGCGGTGTGAGCTACGTATTGCGAAAAAAAGAACTGAGTTTGCTTGGTTTATGTTTTCTGGCTGCTGGGCTCGGACTGGGTTTCATTCAGCCGCTCTCGATATTCCTTGTTACAGAACAACTGGAACTGCCTAAGGAAAATCTACAATGGTTATTTATGGTGAATGGGTTTGGTATGATTTTAGGCGGAGCCGGTGTAATGATTTTTGCCAAAAAGGTGGCACCTCAAAGATTATTAGCTTTCGGAATGCTTGTGAATGCCATAGGATTGGCGGTAATGGGGCTTTCAACAAATCTTTGGATTACACTTACAGCCGAGTTCTTTAACGGGCTAATGCTTCCTTGTATCCAAATCGGGATCAATACATTGATATTGCAGAGGACCGAGGGAGAATTCATCGGAAGGGTCAATGGAATCTTGAGCCCATTATTCACTGGATCGATGGTGTTGACCATGAGTGCGGCAGGCGTGCTGAAAGAGCAATTTTCACTCGTCGCCATATTTGAAACCGCAGCTTTCTTTTTTATTCTAGGAATGTTTTTCATTTTGCCATTGTACAATCAGAAGGCCGAAACGAAACCCCTTGAAGTTCAATCGTAAGCATCTTGTGGTGTTCCAACACCTAAATATAGCTACAACCATAAGAAAAGCAGCCAATTTTGGCTGCTTTTCTTTCTTTTTTCTTCTTACTGTCATTTTAACTGACAAATTATGGATTGACAATTATTTTGGGAGTACTGGTTAATACTAAAAATGGGCTTATTGGTACTTATGCAAAAATCAGTGAAAAGCTTACAAAGGAGATAAGTTAATGATCCTTAAAGACATAATGAAAGAAGTGATAAACGGGAATTTGCCGAAGGACGTTGAACATATATCCATAACAGGTGTAACTGATAACTCTAAAGAAATAAAAAAAGGATTCCTTTTTGTTGCCGTAACCGGATATAAGTCCGATGGCCATAATTACATCAATGATGCAATTAGCTTAGGGGCATCCGCTGTGATTGGCAATCGCGATATTAAGGGTTTGGAAGTTCCTTATTTAAGAGTGGAGAACAGCCGTAAAGCATTAGGGCAAATCGCCAAAAGGTTTTATGGAGATCCCAGCAATCAAAAAATAATGATAGGAATTACGGGCACAAATGGAAAAACTACAACTAGCTATATGCTTCAGCAAATATTAGAAGAGAATGGAGTAACCTGTTCAGTCATTGGTACGATACAGCATATTATCAATGGAAACAAAGTCGATTCCCATAATACGACTCCAGGTACCATGGAATTGAATTCCTTGCTGGCGGAAAGTAGGGACATGGTTGTCATAATGGAAGTATCTTCACATGGATTAGCTCAGTACCGTTTAGAAGGAATTGAATTTGATTTCTGTGTCTTCACGAATTTGTATCATGACCATCTTGACTTCCATGGTACGATGGAGGATTATTTCCTGGCAAAATTACTGCTTTTTGAAAAATTGAAACCTAGTGGTCTTGCGGTTATTAATGGAGATGATTTCTGGGGGGGGAAACTGCAAGAATACTTATGGGAGAAGAATGTCAGTGCCTTTGTTTTTGGAAAATCCAATCGCTGCGATTTAGTCATCACCAATTATAATACCGCAACAAACCCCTTTATTTTATTGAATGAGAATCATGACTTTGTGAAAATTGAGTTACCTTTACCTGGACTTCATAATTTATATAACGCAACAGCTGCCTATTCAGTAGCGAAGATGTTTCCATTTTCAAAACAGGAAATTCTCACTTCACTGAAACGATTTTCCGGTGTACCTGGAAGGTTTGAAATATATAAGAAAGCTTCTGGGCCGACTATAGTCATCGATTATGCACATACTGCAGATGCCATTCATTACATGCTTCAAACGGCCATAGAGTGTGGGGCCAAAAAGATTTATCATATCTTTGGTTTCCGGGGTGGACGAGATACAACCAAAAGGGCTGAAATGGTTAAAGTATCATCGGAACATAGTGATGTTTTGATTTTGACAATGGATGATCTGAATTCGGACCGAATGGAAGGGATGGAATCCACACTAAATAAACTTCTTAGCGATTACTCAGCTGGAAATGGGAAGGTTATTCCTGATCGTACCTTTGCTATCCAGGAGGCGTTACAAGCAGGAAAGGAAGGGGATTGGATTATCATTACAGGTAAAGGAATTGAGAGGTATGATCAGAAATTCGGACTGCCAACAATTTCTGACAAAGAAACGGTTTTATATCTGCAAAATAAGGACCAAGGGAATTTTATCGGTTATTTTGATCAATAGTTGATTTATAACGAAGAACTAATCCAGCTTCCTTCCATTCCACAGCCATTGGCGATTTTAAAATGGTGATTATTAACATTGTAACATGTGAGTAATTCATGTAATATAACAATACAAGCTGCACTGTTCGTAATGATAATAAAGTTTTAACCTTTAAGCTGTAATAGGGAGTTTTATATTGAAAAAGGAATGTTATGCCTCGTCACTGACTTGGACAACAGGATTCTTTCTGCAAACACCCACTTTGAGGAGTGGTGGTTTAAAAACTTTCTTACTGAATACGGCAATGGCGGCTTATATCTTAAAATGTTGAAGCCGGTCTCGGTCTGAGGCCGGTTTTTTGCTTTATTTAAAATAGCGTACCGAAAAAAATGTATGTACCGCTTTGCCGTCTGAAAAATTTTCAAAACATATTGTACAATCAGCTTTAAAAAATCCAGTGTGGATACCATTGGCTAATTTGTAAACATTCACTCTTGTTTTGTATAACGGTTGGCATAACTTGAAGCGACGAAAGCATCCGGTTTGATTTTTGGTTCCACCCCCATGGATTCCATCCTTGCTACCATTTCTTTTACAAACTCACTGGTTTTGTTTCGCTTCCCAATCCCGATATCAATGTGACCTTCCATTGTGAACGTCGCCCCTTGATATACAGCAGGCAGGACAATATCGATTAACTGATTTTTTCTTTCCTCCGTAAACAGTGATACGATTTCCTCTGTTAACGACAACTCTTGAGAAATACGTTCATGTAAATGCAGCATCCTTCTTGGGATCATCACTTTTCTTATACAACCCCATACACCAATTCCGACCTGCCGTATTACGATGCCTGTAATGAAAACCGTATGTTTTTTATGTACTTGCGAATCTGTCCCGACCATTAATTGATAGTTACCGGAAGGGTTTAATTCCATAAACTCAACAATATGAACGAATACCTCTTCAAATGACATATCTTTTTTCTGAAGATTTTGAAACGGAATGTTCTGAAATGGATATTGCTTCATATTATTGCACCCAACCTTTCCCCGGATAAAATCAGATTATTAAATATCTCATGCCGTTCATAACACATCATATGAAAGAGGTCCTTGTTTCGTGCCGTGGGAAGAACCCGCCTCTAAAGAAGAGGCAGCATCATTTTGAGTTGATCTCGCTGAATGGATATCACCTCAAGTTTTATTTCTTCTATTTTAAACAAAGGCTCTTTTCGTAAAGATTGTTGTTTTTAA
>NZ_JAGGQC010000009.1:0-7227 GCF_018613455.1 Bacillus sp. ISL-78 | reverse complement strand
AAAAGACTGTAGGCAAAAGGAATTCTATCTTAATGTTAAACAACGTTGTTTGGGAGCGGGTGCCTGGAATGGAATTAACGGACAAATATAAAAATGTAAACAAACTTCATTAGCGGTTTATCTACAAACTGGAAGAGAAGCTTAAGCATTAGGCTTCTCTATTTTTGTATGGAGAATATTTCAATTCCGGCCATAACTGAAAAGTTAAAACAAGCTTGTAATTTTACATACCTAAGTAAACTACAATAACATGCGATTTATATAGGAAAAAGGAAATGAATTTATTAAATTTTGACCAATACCTACTTTAAAGTATTCACATTTAAAAACTTACAAAAAAAGCGTGTGATGTTTTCTTACATAAACAAAGAAATCTTACTTTTATAAGAGTAAAATAAACGAATATTCAATTAATAAAGTATTGGAGAGATGAAAAATGAAAATATCTGAATTGAAAAAAAGCGGTCATGCTCCGTCATTATTAGCTTCATTCCTTTATTTTGATATCAGTTTTATGATTTGGGTATTATTAGGGGCGCTCGGTGTCTATATTACAAAGGATTTCGGACTTTCCCCAGCTGAAAAAGGCTTGATTGTGGCCATTCCGATTTTGGGAGGATCATTTTTTCGAATCGTCCTTGGTTTTTTGACTGACCGCATCGGCCCGCGGAAAACCGCAATCGGCGGGATGCTTGTTACGATGATTCCACTTTTTTGGGGATGGTTATTCGGTGAAAGTTTAGCAGAGCTTTATTTAATAGGAATTTTGCTGGGAGTGGCAGGAGCAAGTTTTGCAGCAGCACTTCCTATGGCTAGTCGTTGGTATCCCCCGCATTTGCAGGGTCTTGCGATGGGGATTGCAGGTGCCGGTAACAGCGGAACTCTTTTTGCGACATTGTTCGGACCTCGTATTGCAGATTCTCTTGGCTGGCATAATGTTATGGGATTAGCTTTGATTCCTTTAACCATCGTGTTTATCATTTATATTTTAATAGCAAAAGACGCGCCATCTCAACCGCCAGCAAAACCACTAAAGGAATATTTCAACGTATTTAAAATAACGGACACTTGGTATTTCTGTATTCTTTACAGTGTGACTTTTGGGGGCTTTGTCGGGTTTACTAGCTTTTTAAGCATCTTTTTTGTTGATGAGTATGGGTTAACACGAATAAGGGCGGGGGAATTTGTTACATTATGTGTCATAGCCGGGAGTTTCTTTCGTCCCGTCGGAGGATTTATTGCCGATAAAATAGGTGGAGTTAAACTGCTTATGTTTTTATTTATTGGACTCACTATATGTATGTTTGGGATTAGTTTTCTTTACTCTCTTACTGCCGTTACGATCCTCCTGTTCATCGGAATGCTATTTCTCGGTATGGGCAACGGAGCTGTCTTTCAGTTAGTTCCACAGCGATTTTCTAAAGAAATAGGTTTTATCACAGGGATTGTAGGAGCTGCCGGAGGTGTTGGCGGATTCTTGGTTCCAAACATACTAGGTACGTTGAAACAGATTACTGGCACATATGCTACAGGATTTTTAGTATTTTCCGCAGTTGGAATCGTGGCTTTGCTTATCCTGGGCCTAGCTCAGCTTTCATGGAGAAAAACGTGGGTAGTCGGAAAAAATTCAGTTAAGATCTAGAACTTTGTTTACTTAGTTTGGCTTTTTACAGTACTTGTTTTTTGGGGGGATAAAATGTATAAACAAAAACTGGTCTTAGTAGGGAACGGAATGGCGGGATTACATTGTGTTGAATCCATCATAAGTAAGGATCCGACTGCATTTGAGATTACTATTTTCGGAAGTGAACCTCACGTTAACTATAACCGAATTTTATTGTCGTCTGTACTTCAAGGCAACACCTCATTTAAAGATATTACGATAAATGATCGAAACTGGTATACGGAGAATAATATCCAATTGTTCACAGGTGAAACGGTAGTAAAAATCGATAAAGAGACCAGGAAGATAAAAACAGACAAAGAACGGGAAGTTTACTACGATAAACTGATAATCGCCACAGGTTCTGTCCCGTTCATTCTTCCTGTCACAGGTGCAGATAAAGAAGGCGTCATTGCATTTCGGACGATTGAAGATTGCCAAAAGATGATTGAAACTTCACGCAAACATAAAAAAGCAGTCGTCATCGGAGGCGGTTTGTTAGGTTTGGAAGCGGCGAGAGGGTTGTTAAACCTTGGTATGGAAGTGCATGTCGTTCATATCGCTGACTATTTAATGGAAAGGCAGCTCGATTCAACGGCATCACTTTTACTGCAAAAGGAATTGGAAAACCAGGGAATGAACTTTCTTTTAAAAAAGGAAACACAGGAGTTAATCGGTAACGAGCGTGTAGAGCGCGTCCGTTTTAAAGATGGAACGGAGCTGGATGCAGATTTGGTCGTTATGGCTGCGGGAGTGAGACCGAATATTCAGTTGGCCAAAGAAAGCGGAATTGATACAAATCGTGCGATTATTGTAAACGATTATTTAGAAACGAGCATCCCAGATATTTATGCGGTTGGTGAATGTGCCGAACATCAAGGGATTGTTTATGGACTGGTTAAGCCTTTATATGAACAAGGTGAAGTGCTGGCAAAGCATATTTGCAAGATGAAATGCAGCGGATACCAAGGCTCGGTCCTTTCGACCCAGTTGAAAATATCAGGAGTTGAGTTATTTTCTGTTGGAGATTTCCTTGGTGATGAAACAATGAAATCCATCACAACTTTTGATGAACTGGAGAGTGTTTATAAAAAGGTGGTTTTTCAAGGAAGAAAAATCATAGGTGCTGTTCTGTATGGAGATACAACCAACAGCTCACGATTACTCGATATGATTTTAAAGCGGCAAGAAGTATCGTCAGAGGAAAAGAGTGCACTATTCCAATCACCAAGTACGGCTGCGGGATTAATCGCTTCGATGGCAAATCATGAAATCATTTGCCATTGTAATGCTGTTTCAAAGGGAGGAATCATTGAAGCGGTTCAAAATAAGGGATTGACGACAGTGGAACAAGTTAAACAATGCACAAAGGCTTCCGGTTCTTGCGGCGGATGTAAGCCGGCAGTGACCGAGCTTTTGACCTATATTCAAAGTAATCTTTCCACTCAGGATAAGAAACAAACTGCATTTTGCTCATGTACCACATTAACGGAGGATGAAGTCGTGTATAAAATGCAGCTCCAAGACGTATCGACTGTCCAAGAAGCGATGGATGTTCTTGGATGGGAAGATACAAAGGGTTGTTCAACTTGCAGGCCTGCATTGAGCTATTATTTAGGGATGATTCATCCAGAGTACGAGATCAGACAGCAAACTCTTTTCATAAACGAAAAAAAGAATGCAACAGTTCAAAGTGATAACCGATACTCTGTTATCCCGCAAATGTACGGAGGGATTACGAATGCAATAGACTTGCGAAAAATTGCTAATGTTGCAGATAAATATGATATATCTCAGGTTGCGGTTACAAGTGAACAAAGGATTCATTTAATGGGGGTGAAAAAAGAAGATCTCCCAGGTGTGTGGGCTGATTTAGACATGCCGTTAAGTTCGAAATATGGTAACACCGTTCAAAACGTCAAAACATGTATCGGCGAGAATGTTTGCTCTTGTGAAAAACAGCAATCCCTTTCACTTGCTGTCGATTTGGAAAAAAGATTGGAGCATGTATCAACACCATACCGGATAAAGATGGGCATATCCGCTTGTATGCATAACGGTGCAGGATCAACAACGAAAGATATAGGTGTAATGGGCGTTGACAGAGGCTGGGAGATATATGTGGGCGGAAGCAGTGGGCGTAATGTTCGTGCCGGTGAACTGTTATGTGTGGCAGGGACAAATGATGAAGCAATTGAAATCATCATCGGCTTTATTCAATATTATCGTGAAACAGCCAATTACTTAGAACGGACTTGGCAATGGATTGAACGAGTGGGTTTAATTCATGTTAGAGAAGTTTTGTTTGATAATGAACTTAGTCAGCAACTATCTCAACGATTGGAAATGGCGTAGATCAGAGAATGAACTAAGTGAAAATACCTTTAGATATACGGATAAATGTTTGTACCAGAAGAAATTAATGAGTAAAGGGTGAGGAGCCTTGACCGAATTATTATTAAAGTATTTCCGCACGAAGCAACAAGAGGTCCAATCAGAAAAACGATATGATACACAATGTCCATTTTGCAGCATGCAATGTAAGATGCAGATGCTGGAACAAACAATAGTGACAAGAAAAAAGTATATGACGATTGGAAAAGATAATCCAACCTCAGAGGGGCGCTTATGCATTAAAGGAATGAATGCACACCAACATGCTTTGCATAAAGATCGAATTAAATATCCATTATTGAAAAAAAATGGGGAATTTATTCGAATATCATGGGAGGAAGCATTAAGCCACATAAAGGAAAATTTCACTAAAATACAAGCAGAAGATGGTGTAAATGCATTATCTGTTTATGGGAGTGCATCCATTTTAAATGAAGAAGCCTATTTACTTGGGAAATTTGCAAGAGTGGCTTTAAAAACAAAGTATATAGATTATAATGGCCGTTTGTGCATGTCTGCAGCTGCTTCGGCAGCAAGCCAAACATTTGGTATGGACAGGGGCCTGACCAACAGCTTATCAGAGGTTCCGTTCACAAAGTGCATAATCTTGGCTGGTACTAATATTGCAGAATGCCAGCCGACAATCATGCCGTACTTTGAGCAAGCAAAACAAAATGGGGCATATATCATTGCTGTAGATCCCCGGGAAACAGCAACAACGAAAATGGCCGACTTACATCTAAAAGTAAAACCAGGTATGGATGCCGCCTTGGCAAACGGATTATTAAAAGTGATCATTGAAGAGGATCTTATTGATGAAGCGTTTATCCGGGAACGTGCAAATGGCTATAAAGAAGTTGAAGAGTATGTTACATCTTTAAAGTTGGAGGAAATTGCAGAAATGACAGGGGTTCCAAGTGACCAAATCCAAAAAGCGGCTGCCATGTTCGGGAAAGAAGAATCAGGAATGATTTTTACAGCAAGGGGAGTTGAGCAGCAAACAGATGGTTCGGCCGCCGTTCGAAATTTTCTTAATATTCTTATTATTACAGGAAAAATTGGAAAAGTGAATTCTGGTTATGGAGCTATCACTGGACAGGGAAATGGGCAGGGAGCAAGAGAACATGGCCAAAAGGCAGACCAGCTGCCAGGGTATCGCATGATTGAAAATGAGGAACATAGATTACATATTGCAAGAATATGGGGAATTGATGAGACTGAATTGCCACGTAAAGGTGTCTCGGCATACGAGATGATAGAGAAGATAAATGAAGGGGAAATTACCGGCATGTTTTTAATGTGTTCCAATCCCATTGTTTCCAATCCAAATGCTAACTTTGTCAAAAAGGCTTTGAAAAAATTAAAGTTTCTTGTCGCAGTAGACATGTTCGTTTCTGAAACTGCTAGATTGGCTGATTTGATTTTACCTACATCGTCTTATTTAGAGGATGAGGGAACAATGACGAATTTAGAAGGGCGGGTAACGTTGCGGGAAGCAAGTTTTTCATCAACTGGGGAAGTGAAGCATGATTGGCAAATCATTTGTGATATAGCTAAAGCTCTTGGGAAAGGGGAGCATTTTCCCTTTCAATCTGCGAGAGAGATTTTCGATGAATTGAGAGTCGCAAGCCGCGGGGGGACCGCTGATTATTATGGTATAACGTATGATCGCTTAAGAAAAGAAGGAGGCATATTGTGGCCATGCCCATCCATTGACCATAAAGGGACAAAAAGGTTATTCGAATCGTCTTTTGCCCACCCGGACGGAAAGGCGGCCATGGTAGTGGTTAATAACGTGCCTCTTGTTCCAAAAGAACAGCCATGTCCGGAATTTCCGCTTTATTTAACAACAGGAAGAATCATGTCACATTATTTAACAGGAGTACAAACGAGAAAAAGTTCATCATTAGCCGCAAGAAATTTTGAATCATATATGGAAATCCATCCGGAAACAGCCAAGAAATATCATATTTCAGACAATACTTTGGTGAAAATTGAATCAAGGCGCGGAAGTATTGTTGTAAGGAGCAAATGGTCCGCAACCATTCGCCATGATACTATATTCGTCCCTTTTCATTGGGCAGACTCCCAAAATGTCAATCGTCTTGTTTCACAGGATTTAGACCCGACATGCAAAATGCCCGGCTTTAAAGTCAGTGCTGTAAAAGTACATCCTATCTTAGAGTTAACGTCTCATTAAGGGGAGGTTCTCTTCCCCTTCACCATATTTTTTTGGTTCATTCATAATCGAAAAGTTGAGCCTAATCACATTTCATGACTAAACAACAAAAGGGGATAAAGGATGGAAAAAGGTAAGGTCTATATAGTTGGTGCCGGACCTGGTGATCCGGACTTAATTACTGTCAAGGCAATCAAATGCATCGCGGAAGCGGATGTCATCTTGTATGATCGATTGGTAAATCGTGAATTGCTTTCATACGGTAAACCAGAAGCTGAATACATTTATTGCGGTAAAGCGCCTGGTATACATTGTGTCCCTCAGGAGGGCATTCATCAATTATTAATAAGTAAAACAATGGAGAGAAAAACGATTGTTCGTCTAAAAGGGGGAGATCCATTCATTTTTGGTCGTGGCGGTGAGGAAGCAGAAGTGCTAGCAAAGCACGGAATTCAATTTGAAATAGTCCCTGGAATCGCATCTGGAATCGCTGCGCCAGCTTATGCTGGAATTCCCCTGACTCACAGGGAATGGGGGAGTTCCTTCGCAATCGTCACAGGACACTGCGTGACCGGCAAACCTGATAACATCAACTGGCATCATTTGACACATGGTGTTGATACCATTGTTATTTATATGGGTATGAAAAACCTTCCATATATCTGTAAACAATTACGCTCCTGTGGAATGAAGCCCGAAACTGCCATTGCAGTCATCGAACAAGGAACGACAGGTTTACAACGAACTATTACAGGAACAATCGATTCAATAGTGGCCGTTACAAGAGAGCAGGTTGCCAATCCCGCCATGATCGTAATAGGAGAAGTGGTGAATTTATCCGAGAAATTATCATGGTTTTCCGAGAAAACAAAAGTTAAGGAGTTCGCATAGAAAAGGAATGATTACCTAGAAAACATTTACTGTAATGAACATGAAAACTGGACATGAAAGTCATTATGTCTTCATTTTATTTGCTTGTACAAATTTGGAC